>JACQXB010000008.1 GCA_016208965.1 Nitrospirota bacterium | reverse complement strand
GGTGTCTTGCCAGACAGTTGATAAAAGTGATCTTTAAAATGTTAACAGAGAACCGTGAATATATTTGCAAGGAGGAACTAAAGAAGGCTGCCTAAAAAATATTCTCTATTTTTCACTTGATTTTTTAAATGGGAAGTTCAGGCTTTTATACATGTATTTAATTCCTCTCATATCCGTCCTCTCATAAACAACAAGGCATCTGACCTATAAACTACACAACCACCCGCACAGAGAAGCAACTTGTTCGGCATTTGTCAAATTAGCTACGTTGCTTAATGTGCCTTTTTTCAACTGATCCCATATTTTATCTGCCATGCTATTCTCAATTGCAGTCCCGACAAAGAACAAATATGGTGAAAAGCCTTTTTTGGAAAAAGCTTTCTGTATGCGTATGAGCGATGTCCTTGCTGTTTTCCAGTGTTCATCTGCTCCTGTCGGGTCAATCCCGCCTTTAAGCTCCCCGAGCGCAATATAAAGAGAGGGGTTTTTGAAAGCAGTAGATAAATCCTATGGACTTTGTATTTCCCGTTTTACCCGGTCTTGCGCCGCATGTATGCCCTAACGATTTTAGCTTCTTCATAACTTACTGCTCCTTTGAAGTGCTCGATAACGGGATTAAGCTGCCACGATTGGAGCGTTAAGAACAGTTTACTGATTTTATCACGTTTCTCCGGAGGAACAAGACGGTCAATGACTATGTCCTTGCCGTCCATTGTCAATTGCTCAATGTGCGATGTGATTGTGGATTCTGCAAGGTTGCGTGCCTTTGCAATTTCCCCGATGGAAAGTCCCTGTTTAAATAGTTCATAGGTCTTTTCACAGGTTTCGCCTTTCGGCTTGCTGATGGCGCGTCCGGAAGGCATGTCTAAAGACCGGTTGTCCTGATTTGATATAACAGGATTCTCTTTTAAGTATGTCTTTATCACCTCCATGAATTTATCCCCGTAGCGCTCAAGCTTGGTATCGCCGACTCCGCTGATTGAAGCCATTTCAGGCAATGCTGCGGGATAGCGCCTGCACATTTCATGAAGCGTTTTATCGGAAAAAATTATATACGGAGGCACCGTCTGTTCATCGGCAAGATGTTTGCGAAGGGCGCGTAGCCTTTCAAATAGGGTTTTGTCATAATCCTCAAACACGCCCCATTTCCCTTTGTGCGGCTTCTTTTTTGTCTCCTCTCTTTTTAAGGCGCTGACCGTCTCTTTGCCAAAAAGGATGTTTTTCCCTTTTTCAGTTATTTTCAATACCGGATAAGCGCCGCCGTCCTGATATATTATATCCTGTGCAAGAAGCTCATCTACTATGAAGCGCCAATGATTTTTGTCCTTATCCTTTCCCGCGCCGTAAGTCTGAATCTTGTCGTGTTGCAATTCGCGGATGCGCTTTGTATCTGCTCCGGTAACAATATCAACAATATGCATTGTTCCAAAGCGCTGTCCCGTCCTGGACATGGCGGACATAAGTATCCGGGCATTAATCGTAACATCTACCTTTTCAACCTTGCCTGTACAAATATCGCAGGCGCCGCAATTTTTATCCGTATAATCTTCGCCGAAATACTCAAGAAGTTGTTTACGTCTGCATACATTGTGCGATGCGTACCTGACCATCTGGTTTAACTTTTTCAGGGCAATGTCCCGTTCCGTGTCATCAGTTATCTGGTCTATAAAATATCTGATCTTGGTAATGTCTTCCCTGCCATAAAATAAAACGCAGTCCGAAGGCTCGCCGTCCCGGCCGGCGCGGCCTGTTTCCTGGTAATAGCTTTCAATGTTCTTGGGCAGGTCGGCATGAATGACAAAGCGGACATTCGATTTGTCTATGCCCATGCCGAAGGCGATTGTTGCGACAATGACATGGCTCTCATCTTTGCTGAATGCCTCCTGATTCGCCTTTCTCTGCTCCTGTGCAAGTCCGGCATGGTAGGGCCGTGCTTTTATTCCCTGACCTGACAGAAAATCAGAAAGGGCATCAACGGAATCTCGTGTTGTGCGATAAATTATTCCTGGCTCGCTTGCATGTCTTTTGAGAATATTCATAAGCTGTGCGGTCAAATCTCTTTTGCTTTTCACACGGTAGAAAAGGTTTTGACGGTTAAATGAGGCGCGCACCGTGAAGGGATCCCTGAGCCCGAGTTTGGCAATAATGTCATCCTGAACCTTGCGGGTAGCGGTTGCAGTAAAAGCTGCTACGGGAACTTTAGAAAAGGTTTTCACAATGTTTGAGAGGCTAAGGTAGTCAGGCCGGAAATCGTGTCCCCACTCTGAAATACAATGCGCTTCATCTACGGCAAAAAAAGAAATCCGAACGCTCTTAAGTGTTTCAAGAAAATTGGGCATTACAAAACGTTCCGGCGCAATGTAAAGCAGTTCGATCGAACTATTCCTCAACCTGCGGTATACTGAGGAAGTCTCCTCCGGCGCAAGGGAGCTGTTTATAAAAGCAGCCGATATCCCATTTTCCACAGCAGCATCCACCTGATCCTTCATCAGAGAAATGAGAGGGCTTATGACAACCGCTGTCCCGGCCATTATTTTGGCAGGTAATTGATAGCAAAGTGATTTGTCACCGCCTGTAGGCATTACTGCAAAAACATCCTTCCCGCCAAGAATGCTCCTGATGATTTCCACTTGATTCGGGCGAAATGACTGAAAACCAAAAACTTTTTTCAGGGTATCATACACCGGCAACATGTTTTCCGTAGTCTTTTTTTCCATACTTCACCTCTGTGTCCTTGTAAATTCGGAATGCCCGATGAGAACAGGGTTAGTCTTAAGAAATTAACATTAATCAATTAAAAAACTAAAAAATATCATACGCAAAAACAATGTTAAATGGCAACAGACTTTTCATTTACAAGCAAAGAGCCACTATATCTGAGAACAATAGTGTAAAGGTTCAAAAAGTGCAAAAATTGAAAATGGGACTAATTTTTCAACTGTTCCCATATTTCATCCGCCATGCTGTTTTTAATAGCAGCCCCGACAAAATTAATTGAGTCTACAATTAAGAATTCTGAATATATATTGAATAATCTTTGATGGTTATATAATTTTTTCAACAACTTTCTAATATATTTTCATTGTAATTATTTTATGTCTTGACAAGTCTTGTAAATCAGACTATATTAGTCATATCAACAAGAACACGGAGGTCAAGTTTATGAAGACGGCAGCGGTTTCTAAATTAAAAGCGTCTCTCTGCGAATATTTGTTAAAGGTGAAGGCAGGTGAGGAGGTAATTGTAACTGACAGGGGGAAGCCGATTGCAAAGATAATCCCTCTAAAAAGGGGCGAGACGAAAATTCCATCACACCTGTTAACATTGGAAAAGGCAGGGCTTGCCCGTATTGGTAAAGGGACATTACCGGAAGATTTCTGGAAAATGCAAAGACCGAAAGATAAAAAAGGACTCGCGCTGGCCAGTCTTTTAAAAGAACGTGAGGAAGGTAGATGAAGTTCTGGGATGCTTCTGCTGTTATTCCATTATGTATTGAAGAGCCGCAAACCAAAATCGTTCAAGATATTGCTAAAAAAGATAACGCCCTTGTTGTGTGGTGGGGAAGCCTCGTAGAATGCTATTCAGCGTTTGCCCGCCTGCACCGGGATGGTTTTTTGGGGTCTCAAGAAGAAGAACAGGTATGGGAGATACTTTCTTCATTAGCCACTATATGGACGGAGATTGAGCCAAGCGAGGATATAAGAGACATAGCGGTACGCCTGCTCCTAAATCATTCGTTGAGGGCTGCAGATTCTTTGCAGTTGGCTGCTGCAATAGTTTGGACTGATAAAAAGCCTAAAGGACAACACTTTGTATGCTTTGACCACAGACTCAGAGAAGCAGCGAGGAAAGAAAGTTTTACCGTGTTGCCAACAAAGATTCTATAACTTGATGCCATAGCAGATAAATCAAATAGATAAACCCGCACCATTCTGGGAATACCGTTAGGGCATAAGTTCTGGTATAATCATAACGATTACAATAAGGCGGAGATGTGACAATAAAGTTGTATGAGTTCTTCGGCAGCGCTGGCAGAATAATGCAAGCCAGACAAAATAAAAAGTTTGTTGAGTTTTGAAGTTCAGTGTCCTTTATGCTCGGTAGTCTTGCTGTCTTTGCTTAATATCTCTACTTCTCCGCTTCCAAGATGATAAATGGATGAAACTGTTTTCAGTTTGCCTGATTCAATAAGGTGTTTCAGCATAGGACTTTTCTCAATCGCATATTTCTGTGATAACAATACATTCTCTTTTATTGCATTATTGAGAATCTCTTCTTTTGACCCTCCTCTTTCTTTTGCTTTGTTTACAGCAGGCATAATTTTCTTTACGATTTCTCCGATATTTCCTTCGGGCTCGCCTTTTGCGTCAACTGCAGCTGCTACAGCGCCGCATTTTTCATGTCCCATAAAAACCACTAAAGGAGTATGGAGATGTTCAGCTGCATATTCCATACTGCCAAGAGCTACAGAGTCAAGAACATTGCCAGCTGTCCTTATAATAAAGACGTCTCCAAGTTCCTGATCGAATATTAATTCCGGTGATACCCTTGAATCAGAGCATGTAACTATAACAGCAGACGGACTCTGTCCCTTTAAGAGTTCTTTTCTTTTATCGCTGCTGATATCTTTTATGGCTGGCTTTCCGGAAATAAATCTCTTGTTGCCATCCATTAGTTTGTTAAACGCCTCCTCGCCATTCATTGCACCGGCAGAAACAAGGCTTACGAAACTCAGAATTAAAATTAAACATAGAAAGCGTTTTTTCCTAAACATGGACACCCCTCCTTTTACATTTTAAAGAATTATGGACAAGTATAATTAACATATGTTAATGAAATCAAGATGTTAATACTTAGTTAAAAATTATTTATATAGGCGATGATTATTAAAAAAAGCATCAGATATAAAAGAAGATGGAAAAATGAAAACAACGCATTATATGTTAAAATAACGCTTTAATAAAACTGTCGGAATTTCATTTAAACAAAAAAGGAACTGTTGAATGACATCATCGGAGTCAAAACGATACTCTGACTTTATAAGAGATATAATTACCGGGGATTTAGTCGCCGGTAAAAACAACAGCCGTGTTCATACACGATTTCCACCTGAACCAAACGGTTATCTGCATATCGGTCATGCCAAGTCCATCTGCCTCAATTTTGGCATTGCAGCCGAATTCGGGGGACTTTGTAATCTGCGGTTTGACGATACCAACCCTGTTAAAGAAGAAGTGGAATATGTTGAGTCAATTATAGAAGATGTACGATGGCTGGGGTTTGATTGGGGTGACCGGCTGTGTTATGCATCTGACTACTTTGAGCAGATGTACCAGTATGCTGTAGAGTTAATCAAAATGGGAAAAGCCTATATTTGCGATTTGAGCGCTGATGAAATCAGAGAATACCGCGGTACTTTGATTGAGCCCGGCAAAGAGAGTCCATATCGCAATCGTTCTGTTGAAGTGAATCTTGACCTTTTTAGTCGCATGCGCACAGGGGAATTCCCGGATGGTTCACGCACGTTACGGGCAAAGATTGATATGTCATCAGGGAATATAAACATGCGAGACCCTGTTATTTACCGTATACTTCATGCAAGGCATCACAGGACAGGGAACACGTGGTGTGTTTATCCAATGTATGACTTTGCCCATTGTATTTCGGATTCTGTTGAAAGGATAACCCATTCTATTTGCACACTTGAGTTTGAAGACCATCGCCCCCTTTACGATTGGTTTCTCTACCAGTTAAATATCTATCACCCGCAGCAGATTGAATTTGCACGGCTAAATCTTAGCTACACAGTGCTTAGCAAACGCAAGCTTGTGGAATTAGTAGAGGGAGGTTATGTCATTGGATGGGATGACCCCCGGATGCCAACAATAGCAGGCTTAAGGAGGCGGGGGTTTACCACTGAATCAGTGGTAAACTTCTGCGAACGCATAGGTGTTGCTAAAAGAGACAGCATTGTTGATATAGCATTGCTTGAGCATTGCCTTCGTGAAGACCTAAATAAACGTGCCCCGCGCATTATGGCAGTGTTGCGGCCGCTCAGGGTAGTAATAGTCAATTATCCTGAAGATAAAACTGAGGAATTAGATGCCATAAACAATCCAGAGGACCAGGGCATGGGAACACGAAAGGTTCCGTTTTCACGGGTGCTTTACATTGAAAGGGACGACTTTCGTGAAGACCCGCCAAAAGAGTTCTTCCGCTTAGCACCAGGGCGTGAGGTGCGATTGCGGTATGCCTATTACATTAGGTGTGCTGAGGTGATTAAAGACAATAAAACAGGTGAAATAATTGAACTTCGCTGTACCTATGACCCGCAAACAAGGGGCGGGGACTCGTCTGACAGGCGAAAGGTAAAGGCAACGCTCCACTGGGTATCAGCCAAGCATGCTATTGAGGCAGAAGTGCGCCTCTATGACCATCTCTTCCTGAAGGCAGATCCAAATGAGGTGGAAGAGAGCAAGGATTTTAAATCCAATATTAATCCAAAATCCATGGGGGCATTAAATTCCTGCAGGGTTGAACCAAGTTTGGCTAATGCAAAACCTGATAGCAGGTATCAGTTTGAGAGGCTTGGATATTTTTGCGTTGACCCTGATTCTTCAAAGAATAAGCTTGTATTCAACCGCACTGTAACTTTGCGTGATACATGGGCGAAAATAGAGAAGAAGCAAAAAATAGGAAGTTAAGAATATAGGAAGATGAGAATATGGGCCATATAGCAGTCATAGGTGCAGGGTCATGGGGCACAACGCTTGCCAGCCTTATTGTTGAAAAGGGCTACGAAATATCTTTGTGGGCATATGAAAAAGAAGTTGCTGATGAAATAAATAGCTCGGGGACAAACAATACATATTTATTAAATATTGCCCTGCCAAAAAATTTAAAGGCAACAAACAGCCTTGAAAATGCCTTCCGAGGCGCACGATATATTTTAAACGTAGTGCCAGCACAATTTACACGTGTAGTATTTAAGGAAGCTGCAAAATTTATCCCTAAAGACTCTGTAATTGTTAGTGCTTCTAAAGGAATAGAAAAAGGCACACTCTTGACCGTCTCAATGATTTTAAAAGAACTCTCCGGGCACGAGGCTGCAGTGCTTTCGGGTCCGAGTTTTGCAAAAGAAGTAATAAAAAAACTTCCGACAGCAGTAACTGTTGCTACAAATAACCATGACGCAGGTTTGCATATTCAGAAGCTCCTTAACACAGATTATTTCCGTGTTTATACACATGATGATATCTTAGGCGTTGAATTAGGAGGCGCATTAAAAAATGTCATTGCAATTGCCTCAGGGATATCCGATGGTCTTAGGCTTGGATTCAATGCAAGGGCATCCCTTATTACAAGGGGGCTTGCAGAGGTAACCCGCCTCGGTGTTGCAATGGGAGCCAAGGAAAAAACTTTCAGGGGATTAAGTGGACTTGGAGATTTAGTCCTCACATGCACAGGACCACTTTCAAGAAATTACTCAGTTGGTGTTAAACTCGGACAGGGGCTTAAATTAAAGAATATTCTCTCTGACATGTCAATGGTAGCAGAAGGGGTTTCAACCGTAGACGCAGCTTATGATCTCTCAAAAAAATATAACGTTGAGATGCCGATAGTAGAGCAAATATACAAGGTAGTAAATGAAGGCAAAAATCCTGCAGATGCTGTAAGAGAACTTATGAGACGGTCTTTAAGACCTGAATTTTAAAAGGTCAAAAATGGATAATTCCAAGATTCTAAAAATATTAGAGTCAGTTAAAAAAGGCAACTTATCTATTGAGAAGGCAATGGACTCTCTAAAACATCTGCCATATGAGTCCCTAAGTTTTGCGAAGATTGACCATCACAGGCATCTCAGGCAGGGCGTTCCTGAGGTTGTTTATGCATCAGGAAAAACCGAAGAACAGGTAAAAAATATAGCGAGGGCGATGTTCAAAAAAAGCAGAAGCTTCATTATTACAAAGGCAACAGAGAAAATTTATAAATCTATTAAGATTAAAGGTGCTGTTTTTCATCCTGCATCGGGCATAATTTCAATAGGAGGGGAAAAGAAAAAAAGAGGAAACATTGTTGTCCTTACGGCAGGCACCTTGGATATCCCTACAGCAGAGGAATCTGCTGTAACCGCTTCTTTCCTCGGAAGTAAGGTGACCACTGTTTACGATGTTGGTGTTGCAGGACTGCACAGGCTTATGGATAATACAAAACATCTAAAGGAGGCGCATGCTATCGTAGTGGTAGCAGGTATGGAAGGCGCACTCCCATCAGTAGTAGGTGGAATGACAGATAAACCGATAATAGCTGTGCCGACATCTATTGGCTATGGAACAAGCCTTGGCGGATTAACTGCACTTTTTGCAATGCTTAATTCCTGTGTCCCGGGCATTGCAGTGATGAATATTGATAATGGGTTTGGGGCGGGAGTCCTTGCACATAAGATAAATACAATGAGTGTCAAATTAAAGCAGTGATGTATGTGAAGGATCAAGGGAAGATTACAAATAAGGAGTATCAGGAAATAACCAATATCCCACATTTAGAGAAGGATATTTTTTATAATTTGTCCTTACCGTTACCCTCGTTATCTATTCAGCACCGTATCGCTGCTGACCTCAAAGAAAAAATGGCACAGGTTGAAAATCTACAATCCTCAATCTTAAATCAGCAATCCGCAATAGATGCCTTACCGCAGGTGATTTTAAGAAAGGCTTTTAGGGGAGAATTGTAATATATGTATTAAAATCAAACATTGTCTTGACAGAATAGCTTACATTAATATATAATTAAAGCGGAGGGAGGCAAGGATGATTAAACTTGGGCAGAGGATAAAAGAATTGAGGGAATATGCCGGAATCAGTCAACAGAAGCTTGCAGGGATGTTAGAGGTTTCTCGTCCAGCAATTTCCCAAATAGAGAATGACGAAAGAAAAATCTCTGCTGACGAACTGGTAAAACTATCAGAGATATTCAACCTTTCTGTTGAAAGTTTGTTGAACCAGACAAAACAGCCAGAGGTGGTTTTGAAAGAAGGTAAAAATGCAGTAAAAGTGCGGCAGCCTCAGATTAGAATAAATGTTCCCCAAAAGAATCTGGAGAAATTTAAAGAAATTTTTCTCTATATCCTCAATAAGGTTGGCTCAAAGCCAAATATCGGCGAGACGGTAATCTATAAACTGCTTTACTTTATTGACTTTGACTTTTATGAAAAGTATGAGGAGCAGTTAATTGGCGCAACCTATATTAAAAACCACTATGGACCTACCCCTATAGAATTCAAAAAAATAGTTGAGAAAATGACTGATAATAAAGAAATCATAAAGGTCGCAACTGATTATTTCAAATATCCGCAAAGCAAATACTTGCCTTTAAAAAGACCAGACCTTTCTAAGCTAAAGGCAAATGAGATTGAGGTAATTGATGAGGTTTTAAGCAGGCTTAGTGATATGAATGCCTCACAAATAAGTGATTATTCTCACAATGATGTACCATGGTTAACAACAGAAAATGGGAAGTTTATTGAATATGAGTCTGTTTTTTACAGAACCCCTCCATACTCGGTAAGAGAGTACAGTGAAGATATTCCATGAAATCTCCTGTCTTCCCGAGTTTGAAAAAGATATGATGAAACTTCTCAAGAGATTCAGAACTCTTGAAGATGATTTGGAAATTTTTATTCTCAAGGAATTGAATCTTTATCACAAGTTAAAAATTGATAACAAAGGGATTTTTCAGATTCCCGGTTTGCGGTTTGAAAATCCTAAAATCTATAAAGCAAAAAAATTCGCTTGTCGTTCTCTCAAAGGGAAAGGAGTTCAATCCGGTATCAGGGTAATATATGCTTATCTTGAAGAAAAAGATAAAATTGAGCTAATAGAGATTTATTATAAAGGTGACAAGGAGAATGAGGATAGGGAGAGAATTTTGAGATATTATGGAAAGTGAAGGAATGAACCTTGAACTCTTACATCAAATCCATCTGCGATATCATGCGGAGGTCGGGGAGGGCTGGGCTAAGGAATAAATATCTGCCATGATGCGATTAGCATACTTTGATTGTTCTTCAGGTATTAGCGGTGATATGATTTTAGGGGCATTGATTGATGCAGGACTGTCCCCTCAAAAACTTGAAAAAAAATTATCCTGCCTGCTAATTAGAGGATATAAATTAAATATAAAAAGTGTGAAACGTGCCGGGTTTAAGGCAACGAAGTTCAATATTAAGATACAAGATGCAAGATACAAGATGCAAGATGCAAGAAAATGGAAAGATATTGAGAAAATAATAAAGGCTTCAACTCTCTCGAACAATATAAAACAAAAAGGCTTATCAATTTTCAAAAGGCTTTTTGAAGCAGAGGCAAAAGTACATGGTGAAAAATTTGATAGGGTCCATTTACACGAACTCGGGGCAGTTGACTGCATTATTGATATCTTTGGTGCATTAATTGGGTTTGATATTCTCGGTATTAACAAGATTTATTCTTCTCCTTTAAACCTTGGAAGTGGCACTGTAAAAACAGAACACGGCACTTTACCTGTCCCTGCCCCTGCAACCATTGAATTATTAAAGGGCTTCCCTGTATATTCTTCTGATGTGTCTTTTGTCACCTCAGGCTACCCGCCGGGGCGGGAACTTACCACACCTACGGGGGCTGTCATAATTTCATCTCTTGCCCAGGGCCTTGGCACAATGCCAGAGATGGAGGTCTTAAAAATTGGCATTGGAGCAGGCAGTAAGGATTTTAAAAATCAGCCAAATGTGTTGAGGGTCTTTATTGGACAGAAAACAGAAAATCCTCCACCACGTCATTCCCGTGAAAACGGGAATCCAGAAAAAGACAAACTGGATTCCCCGATTAAATCGGGGAATGACAAAAAAGAGGGGGGATTTTCAGACGAAAAGATAACAGTCATTGAAACTAATATTGATGATATGAATCCTCAGGCATATGAACATGTTATGGAAAGACTATTTGAGGCAGGTGCGCTTGATGTTTTTTTGACCCAGATAATAATGAAAAAGGGGAGACCCGGTATATTACTTTCTGTGCTTTGTAGTAGGCATAAAAGAGATGACCTGATAAAAATAATTCTTAGAGAAACAACAAGTATCGGGCTAAGGTTTTATGAGACAGAAAGGAAAATATTAGAGCGGGAACTTAAGGCAATAGAGACGGAATTCGGCAAAGTAAATGTAAAGATTTCAAAACTCGGAGGTGATTTTATAAAAGTCACCCCTGAGTATGAGGACTGCAAGAAGCTCGCAAAAAGGCTAAATATCCCAATTATAGATGTTATGAAAAAGCTTACCAGAGATGTTATTTGTTAGAAAGCGTTATATAAGTTGATGTGCCGTTTCTGAACACAAGCAGTAATACGCTTTCATCGGGCTTTATTTTTGAAGCCGCTTTCTCATATTCTTTGACATCTGTTATCTTTTTTCTGTTTATCTCCTGAATTATATCGCCCTTCATGAGTTTCTCCTCTGCAGGCGAGCCTTGTTTAATATCAGTTATAATAACACCCTTTATCTTCACGGGGATATCAAACTGGTGATAGATGTTGGGTGCTAAATCCTGCACACTTATCCCCTTCAGGACATTCTCATATTCAGCGTCTGGGGTTACCTGCATCTCTGCAGGAAGTTCAACGACTGCAACCTTAAGGGTTTTCGCTTCGCCATTCCTTATGGCTTTAATTTCTACTTCTGTGCCTGGTGCGGTGCTTGCTACCATATTTCTGAGGCTAAGGGGTTCCTCAATTTTCTTACCCTCATACTCTACAATAACATCTCCCCTCAAGAGTCCTGCCTTTTCAGCAGGACTCTTCTCAAAAACATCACTCACGAGAGCGCCATATTCTTCCTTTAAGCCAAACTGTCGTGCAAGTTCAGGAGTAACAGACTGTACAGAAACCCCAAGCCAACCCCTTATTACCTTACCCTCTTTAATAAGGCTTTCCATAACAGCCTTAGCCATATTACTGGGAATTGCAAAGCCTATTCCCTGATAACCTCCTGTTACACTGAATATAGCTGTATTGATTCCCACAAGCTCCCCCTTTACATTAGCCATGGCACCGCCTGAGTTGCCCGGATTAATTGCAGCATCTGTCTGAATAAAGTCTTCATAATCTGCAATACCAACATTTGCCCTTCCAACTGCACTGACTATGCCCATTGTGACAGTCTGGTTTAATCCATAGGGATTCCCAATTGCAAGCACTATCTCTCCTACCTTTAATTTATTAGAGTTACCCCACGAAATGGTTGGAAGATTTTTGGCATCTATCTTAATAACAGCCAAGTCAGTTTTCGGATCAGTTCCTTTAACCTCACCCTTAAATTCTCTCTTATCAGGTAGTAGAACCTTTATCTCTTCAGCATCTTTAATCACATGGTTGTTTGTAAGGATATATCCTTCAGGAGAGACAATTACACCTGAGCCAAGGCTTCTAGTTTTATACTCCCTTGGGATTTTCGGAAGGAATTCATCCCCAAAAAATCTCCGAAAAAAAGGGTCATTGGAAAATGGGTCAAAATGCTGTGGGACCTTAATAATTCGGGAAGTTGATATATTAACAACAACAGGTTTTACTGCTTCTACTATTTCTGACAGTGCCTGATTTGTTTTTGTTAAAATGTTTATAGATTCTGCAGAAATCTTTGGCGAGGTTTCTGCACATACAGGCAAAGGTATCACAGCAGAAACTATAAAAAATGCGCCAAATAAAAGAACAGCAAAAAAATTCAAAATGCTCTTCTGATTTGAAAACATTTTTACTCCTTTATTAATTTTGGTTCTACCGATCAGCAACCTGTCAAATCAATCCACTCTATAATTCGGAGCCTCTCGGGTAATGATAACATCATGGACATGGCTTTCTCTTAGCCCTGCAGGTGTTATCCTGATAAACCTTGCTTTTTTACGAAGCTCCCCTATATTCCTGCATCCGCAGTAGCCCATCCCTGACCTTAAGCCTCCTACAAGTTGATAAATACTGGCAGAAAGAGGCCCTTTATATGGGACCCTCCCCTCAACGCCTTCAGGGACAAGTTTTCTACTTTCAACACCTTCCTGAAAATATCTATCCCTTGCTCCTGTTTCCATGGCGCCAAGCGAGCCCATACCCCTGTAAACCTTATAACTACGACCCTGAAAGAGCACCAGTTCCCCCGGGCTTTCTTCTGTGCCTGCAAAGAGCCCTCCTATCATAACAGAGCTTGCTCCAGCAGCAATTGCCTTTGTCACATCTCCTGAATATTTAATACCGCCGTCTGCAATAATTGGCAGCCGTGCCTTGTCTGCAATCTTTGAACACTCCTTTATAGCTGTAAGCTGTGGAACACCCGCGCCAGCAACAATCCTTGTTGTGCATATTGAGCCCGGTCCTACGCCAACCTTAATTGCGTCAACCCCTACGTTTATCAGGTCTTTTACAGCCTCAGCAGTTGCCACATTTCCGGCTATAATCTCAAGCTTTGTAAATTTTTTACGAAGCTTCTTCACTGTATCAATAACTGCTTCTGAATGACCATGCGCAGTATCAATAACAATAACATCTATGCCAACCTTATACAATGCCTCTGCACGAGCAATACCGTCCTCACCCACTCCAACTGCTGCACCTACTCTCAGCCTTCCGACTTTATCCTTGCACGCCATTGGATATTTTTTTCTCTTTTCAATGTCCTTTATAGTTATAAGTCCTACAAGATTTAAATCACTGTCCACAATAGGAAGTTTTTCAATCCTGTGTTCATGAAGAATCCTCTGGGCGTCTTCAAGGGTTGTGCCGACCCGTGCTGTGATAAGTCCTTTTTTAGTCATAACCTCAGAAACCCTTTTTTGCATGTTTATCTCAAACCTTAGGTCTCTGTTTGTAAGTATACCAACAAGTTTTTTGCCCCTCGTAATCGGAACACCCGAGATTTTGTATTTCTCCATAATAGCAAGGGCTTTATAAAGTCTTTCCTCGGGCTCCAGTGTAATAGGGTTAATTATCATGCCGCTTTCTGACTTCTTTACCTTATCAACTTCAGCAGCCTGCTGCCCTACAGACATTGCGCGGTGAATAATTCCCATACCGCCCTCTCTTGCAATAGCTATGGCAATATTAGAGTCTGTAACAGTATCCATTGCCGCACTTACAATAGGGGTATTTATCTTTATATTCCTTGTAAGATATGTGCTGACATCAACATCTCGCGGCAAGACCTTTGACTTAGCAGGCACAAGAAGTACATCATCAAATGTAAGGCCTACCTTTATATTATCTTCTAACATGACCCCACTCCCTTTCTCGCCCCCTGATTTTTCTCCAGCACCTTCCAGAATGCTCTGCAAGAAGGCACTTGGATTTATTTCTCATTCAGGTTTATTTCTATATATGCCCTTGACCTTAAATCCTTAATCCACGCCTCGTATTTTAATGCAAGCGCCCTTTCAAAGAGAATTTCTTTTATCTCATCTCTTATCTTTTCCGAGGTGCTAAGGTCTAACTTATGTTCAACCTTTATTATGTGAAGACCTCTTGTACTCCAGAAGGGCTTGCTCACTTCGCCCTCCTTTAAACTAAACGCTACATCTTCTATCTCCTTAAGTGCACTGCCTTTCCATATATACCCAAGGTCACCCCCATATTTCTTGCTTGTATCCTCTGAAAATTCCTCTACAAGCCTCGTAAAGTCTTCACCTACTTTAAGCTTACTTATTATCTCCTGAGCCCTTAGTTCAAGTTGAGCGCGCTTCATATCATCTTTTGGTGCATTAAAGAATATCTGTCTAACCCTCACAGATTCCCCTTTTTCATACTTCTCTTTATTTATATTATAAAAATCTGTTATCTCTTTGTCGGTTACGATAACATTGCTTCCTACCTCATAATTCACGAATTTGGACAATAAAATCTGTTCTTTTAACTTTGCCTTATATTCTTCAAGAGTAAACCCTTCAGTCTTAAGATGCGTAAGGAGATCTTCATCTGCCAAATTATATTTCTTCTTAATATTGGATATTGCATTTTCTACCTCAGATGCCTTTACATCAAGCCCCTTTTTCTTTGCATCCTGAAGCTGTAACTTAACATCAATCAATCTATTTAAAAATGTTTTTTCAAGTCCTTTTAATGCCTTTTTTTTATCTTTCTCTGCGAGCCCAGCCATGGATTCTCTAACTTCCTGCTCAATTGTATACCTTAACTCACTCCATGTTATGACATCGTCATTAACCACTGCAACGACCCTATCAAGTAAAATCGCACCGTAAGAAAGTGAACAGTGAATAGTGAATAGCAAGCAGGGAATAAGGGTTAAAAATATAAGTTTCTTCATCATAAGCTCTCAGGGGTTCTTAAAAGAATAAGAAATTATGCCATTGTTTGAAATTTTAATCAAGCAGGGTTAAAAGTCTTTTTACTTCAACTGTTTTAAAAGCTCATCCCAGTCATCAACTACCACCCCATCTTCTGTTTCTTCAAAGCTGAATCTCTTTCTTATATCCAAGGTTTCAGAGAGTAAAGCAGGCGAGCCGATTATTGCATATAGCCTTATACCACGCTCCTTAAGTTCATCAAGTACACTATCCCCTTCCCACTTTAAAACCACAGATTGAGGGAAACCTTCTTCTTTAAGCCATTTCCTTGATTTTTTCACACCAACCATCGTTGTTAAATATACAATCCTGAATCTCTTTGAAAGCCTATTTAAAGCCTTTGTGCTTCTATCTGCGGGTTTCAGTGTAAAAATGGATTCAAAAAGTGAACCTTCAATTTCTATAAGGACTGCCCTCTCATTTTTATTCATTATTAGAAGTATCCCATCATTAGAATCAGCACCTGCTATAACCTTAATACGCTTTATCCCTGTGGAAGATGGTATGTATTCAAGGAATGCATATCCGTCACCACCACTTAGAGTTTTAGCAATATATTTTTTATCTATATAAAACTCAACAAGCCTACCCCCCTCTGGGAAAAATCTCTTTTTGGTAATAGCCTTTAATTTAATGGCTTTACCAGTGGCAGCAACAGTGTCATAAACCATCACCTCAGCAGAAGAAATATTAGAAGTAATAAAAAAGAAAATGGTAGATAAGATAACGACAGTTGAGAGAAAAAAGCGTTTTTTATTCATCATAAGCCCAGTAAGTCTCAGACTTTTAAAGCAGCGAGAAAAGCCATTCTACTACTTGCTACTTTCTACTTTTTAATCAGCGAACATCTGTGGTTAATAACATTGTAATACATATCCCTTTGTGCAGGCTTAAAACCCGCAGTCTTTATTGAATTTGTGATTTCCTCCATTGAAACCATATACCTAACCCCTGTTGCCCTTACAACATTCTCCTCAATCATGGTTGAACCAAAATCATTTGCTCCAAATCTTAAGGCTATCTGTGCCATCTTGAGCCCCTGCGTTACCCATGATGCTTGAATGTTTGGAACATTATCAAGGTAAACCCTTGAAAGTGCAAGCACCCTGAGATACTCAACAGCAGTAGCGGGATAAAAACTCAGTGACGAGTGACGAGTGACAAGTGACAAGTTTTTTTTGTCTTTTGTTGTTTTTAACTTTTGACTTTTGACTTTTGACTTTTGACTTAATTCCGTATTCCCCGGCTGAAAGCTCCATGGTATGAATGCTGTAAAGCCGTGGGTTTTATCCTGAAGGCTTCTTGTTGCATCAAGATGTTCAATAATGTCTTCAGGCTCTTCTATGCTTCCAAACATCATTGTAGCAGTTGTCTTCATGCCAAGCTTATGAGCCTCTTCCATTACCTTAAGCCATCTCTCTTTGCCTATCTTTTTAGGGCTTATCTGTTCCCTTATCCTGTCTGACAAGATTTCAGCGCCTCCACCTGGAATTGAATCAAGCCCAGCATCCTGCAAAATCTTTATAGTCTTTTTTATTGTAAACCCTGCCTTGTCAGCCATATAACAAATCTCAGGTGGGGAAAAGCCATGAATGTGTATATCAAAATTTCCCTTGATTGATTTTAAAAGTTTAACATAGTAGTTAATATCAAGTTCTGGGTGAAGCCCCCCCTGTATGAGTATCTGTGTGCCGCCAAGTTTTATAGTCTCTTTAATCTTATTAACCAACTCTCTTTTATCTAAGATATATGCCTCGGGGCTATCCTCATCCCTCCAGAAAGCGCAGAACTTACAGCGGTTTATACAAATGTTTGTGTAATTGATATTGCGGTCAATGATAAAGGTGACAATGCCTTTGGGATGCAGCCTCTTTCTCATACTGTCAGCCATCGCACCGAGTTCAAGAAGGTTAGAGTTTTTTAATAGTCTTAAAGCTGTTTTTTTATCTATTCTGTTCAAATTCAACCTTCAATCAATTGTAAGGAGAAGATATTCTTATTTTGCAATAAGCTTAAAGAAAACCCTGTAATACCGTATGCTTGCGCTGAGGCAAAAAGGATTAGTTATTTCTCTGCCTTTTTAAATCCCTTACAACCCATATTAAAAATCCTACTACAATTATTGCAATGGCAATGTGAAATACATATTTTTTCATGTCTCCTATAAGCACCTGAAAGGCATGTCCAAAAAAATAACCTATAAGGGTCATAATAACAGCCCAGATGACACAGCTTAAAAACTGAAGGGGAAAATACTTTTTTGGTCCTATTGTGGTTAATCCAATGACGGCGGCACTAAGGATTCTAAAACCATATACATATTGTGTTATGAAAATTGCACATATCCCCCATCTCTCAATCAATTTATGGAGTTTTGAAATGTCAGCTTTTGTATACCTTGTAAGAAAATTTACAAATTTCTCTCTTTTTTTGAAAGCCAGAATAAAAGCTACACCATGACCTATAAAAGAAGCAGTCGTGCCAGTAGCGATTATTGTGAATGCATTTAGGTGCCCTGTTTTTGCGAAAAGACCACTTGCAATAAGGACAGACTCGCCTTCGAAAAAAGTCCCTATGAAGATTGCAATATAGCCATACTTGGTTATAAATTCTTCCAGTGGATGCCTCCCAGAGACAGTGAATAGTTAATAGTGAATGGTGAACAGTAAAAATATATTTTCATTTATAAAAAACTAACTTTTATCTATTCACTGTTCACTTTTCACTGCCGTAAAAATGGCGGGGTGGACGGGGCTCGAACCCGCGACCTCCGGCGTGACAGGCCGGCGTTCTAACCAACTGAACTACCACCCCATAGGCGGAACAGGGATTGAACCTGTGACCTCAGCCTTGTAAGGGCCGCGCTCTCCCAACTGAGCTATCCGCCCTCTGTTATTCGTAAATTATTACGGTATTAGTCTATACTATACCAGATAATAATATAAATTTTGAAGTAAAAAATCTTGGTAGCGTAAAATATTCTGTGTAAATTTAAATAGAAAAAAGAACTTGTTTGCGTGCAGTGCACAGACAGAATGGAGAATTATACCCTTGAAAGAATTTACACAAATGTCTTAACACTACCGCAAAGCAGGATACAAATTAAGAATACGAAAATTAATATTTTTGCTATGAGAAAAATAATACTTGCATCAGCATCACCGCTGAGAAAAGAGATAAACGCATATATCAGATCAAAAGAGCCGCTGAATAAAGCAGGGGCATATGCAATTCAGAGGCTTGGATCAATTTTTATAACTAAGAGGTTAAAAAAATAATGGATTATTTTATTTCAACGGTTACTGAAGAGGAACTCAGAAAGGAAAAACACAAGGCGCGTGACCTCAGAAAAACGCAGTGGTGGAAACAGAAATGCGCTGAAGGAAAGTGTTACTACTGCGGGAAGGAGGCCATTCCTCAGGAGCTGACCATGGACCATATTGTGCCGGTCATACGCGGCGGAAAGTCGGTAAAGAATAATGTGGTCCCTGCCTGCAAGGAGTGCAATAATAAAAAGAAGCATTCCCTTCCTCTTGAATGGGGGGAATACATCCAGCGGTTAAAGAAGGGAAATCTTGAATGAGGGAAAATAAAGAATTGTTTTTGGAAATTCAGAAAGAAGAAGAAGAATTTTTTTGTAAAATTCATGGGGAAAAGGTCGGCATAGGGGAAAATACTGTGGCTGTGGCTGTGGTTGTAGTCTAAGTCTGCTTAAGCCTCAAAAAATTCCTCAGCAAATCTTTTCCCACCTTTGTAAGTATAGATTCGGGATGAAATTGCACGCCCTCAATTACATATTCTTTATGCCTTACACCCATAATCTCATCCATATCTGTCCATGCTGTTATCTCAAGGCACTCGGGCAGGGTCTCGCGCTTTATTATTAAAGAATGATACCTCGTTGCCTCAAATGGATTTGAAAGACCCTGAAATATGGTTTTCCCATCATGGAAAATCATTGATGTTTTTCCATGCATCAGCCTTGGTGCATTTATTATGTCCCCGCCAAAGGCTGCGCCGATTGATTGATGCCCAAGGCATACGCCGAGGATTGGGATTTTTCCAGCAAAGCGTTTTATTGCATTTATAGATATGCCTGCCTCTTTTGGTGTGCATGGACCTGGAGATATTACAATCCTGTCAGGATTTAGTTCCTCTATCTCAGGAATAGTTATTTTGTCATTCCTAAAAACCCTTATATCCTCACCAAGCTCACCAAGATACTGAACAAGGTTGTAGGTAAAAGAATCGTAGTTGTCAATCATTAAAAGCATGTTTACACTTTATCTTTTTTACAGTATTTTCTGAATGCTTTGTCTATTTCTACTATTTCAGATTTTTTGTACTTTGGGTTTAGAAGATTCCACAATATCCAATCATTAATATATCCCTCTTTACAAAGTTTTGTAATTATACCGAATTTGGTTATTGATTTTTTCTTTTTAATTTTATGTCGCAGATTAGTAGAACCTTGCACATTGATCATTGATTAAGACTTAAAATATTTTATTTCAGTATTTCTTTTGCCTTTTGAAGAATTTTCT
Organism: Nitrospirota bacterium; assembly: GCA_016208965.1. GTDB lineage: Bacteria > Nitrospirota > Thermodesulfovibrionia > UBA6902 > DSMQ01 > JACQXB01. The sequence goes on along the minus strand of JACQXB010000008.1, from coordinate 40,089 downwards.
TGTTCTCTAATTCCTCGTTGTATTTTTCTAATATTTTTGGGATAGATTTTGAAAAATTAAAATCGGTTGGTTTATTTGCTGTAACATTATTTAGTTGTTATTTTATTATTTAGTAACTTCATTCTTTGTAATTCTTCAAGAAATTGATTTTGAGACAAATATTTTGTAAATAACGCGTTTGGGCTTAACTTTAAAAAATTATCACAATACGACTCTTCTTTTTCTATAAGAAAAAACTTTCTGCCAAGTTCACATGCTACAGTACCAACAGTCCCTGACCCAGCAAAGGGGTCAAAAATAATATCGTCAGTAAATGAATAAAATTTAATAACATTGCTTGTAAGTTCTTTTGGAAACACAGCAGGATGAAACTTACTTGTTGATGGGGCAATATGCCAAACATTGGATTTTTCATACTCACCACGCACTTTGCTTTTTTCAACAGTTTCATTAGAATATTGCCTCAGGTTCCAATCTATGAGTTTGTTGGTGTGTTTACGATATACAATTACATATTCGCATACAGAGTTGGCTTTATATGCTAACGGCTTGCGATGTTGGAGAAAACCACCATTGCGGTTCTTTGCACTTGGCTCTGGTTTTACCCAAATAATATCGTCAATAAAATCAAACCCGATGTCAATGAGACATGGATGAATGTCAAACGGAATTAAATATCGCTGGCTTTGATGTTTACGACTCATCCGTGGAACTAAAACAGGAGATGTATTTAGAATAAAAAATCGTCCTTCTTGTAAAACACGGTAGACCTCTCTAAAAACCCGTGTGAGAAAATCAAGGTAATCTTTGTAACTGCGGTAAATACTGTAATCTTTGGCGTTGTAGTATGGTGGCGAGGTAAAACAAAGATGTAATACATTATCAGGAACTTGCTTTAATATTTTCCGACAATCTCCACAGATAAGTGTATTGGAAAAGCTATTTGTAAAACCATTATGAATAGTTTGAAGCGGTTGTTTAACCTTTACCTTTTGTTTATCGGAAATCATTTCTTTGATTGTTTGACCCACAACCTCATCGTCCATTAAATTAACTTTTTGTAGTGCAGATTTAACATCTTTATTATGACGGAAAGGTAGCAAGCCTCGGATGGCCTGCACAACAACTCGGCTATCTCTGTCTTCAAGGAATTTCAATAGAATAGAGATGGCTGTCTGTGTCCCGATACGACCGATCGAAGAAACGCATTCACGACGAACATTTGAGTTGGTATCTGTTGCAGCAATCCGTGAAAGTAAATCAATAAACGATGGATTTTCCGACTTGCCTAAATTTTTTACAAGCAACACGCGAATATTATGGTTTGATGTTTTTACCAAATCGGTGAAGACTTCAAAGGGGAAATCGCGTGGTAGTCTGCCAATTTTTCTTAAAACAAAATATCTTGTTGAGTCTGATTCAGAGGAAAATATTTTCGTGAAAAACGAGTAGTTCTTATTTTGTTTAGCCTGTTCGATGTCCTGTTTAGTAAGTTGATGCCCATTCATTGTCATAGAGTAACTCTACCTTAATTTTTTAGGAGTGTTTGACTTCTTTCGATTTATTTCGGGTAATTGTATAACATTGTACTCTGCCAATTCTTGTTTAATAAGTTTGGCAACATACTCTTGAATTGTCCTATTTTCATAAGCACACTTGACTCGTAGTTTCAGATGAATATCCTCTGGTAGATTAATATGAATTTTCCTAGTAGATTCATTTAACATAACAAATACCTCTTAATTATACTTTATGTATAAATATACTCAAAGTATAATTAATTGTCAAGTCGTTTCCACTGGATACAGTCTGCTTAACGCAATCGGTCTCGCTTCTCTTTTTTCCTGCTTAGATAGTTTCCCCGTAATTGCTGGATAATGCTAATAAATTCCGATGGAGAATTCTTCTTGATTTCCCCGCTGTGGTTTCCTTTTGCAATTTCTGGAATTGGTGCAATAAATATTCTAAATGAACCTTCCGATGCACCTTCAATCTTATAGTTCTCTTTCGGAATTTCTAATAAGTCAAAACAATAAAGCAGTTCTTCAATATGAATTGTTAAATCAAATAACCCTACGGTCCAGCTATAGCAAAATAAAACAACATAGTAGGGTTCACAGTTAGCATTGCTATAATATGATAAGAATCGGTCAAAACTTGAAAGGTTAATCCGTGAACGGGTTTCTTTATCTCTTGCTTTTGCTTTCACATTGAGTAATGCACTTTGTCTGCCAAATTGAACTTTCGCATCCCAGAATGCTTGACGCTCACTTGTTGCTGGTTCGTATTTGTCAAAGAAACTCGGGAAGTAAATGTGTGCCCATGCTTCAACAATTGGTCCTGCAAATTCATTCGGGTTAGTGATAAGTTGAAAAAGTTTTGATACCGAAGACTTGATCTTAATAATATCTTTACCTTCAACGCAAAGTTTCTTAAACTCTGTGATTAGATGTTCTCGTATGTCCATAAATTCCGTCTCTATTTTTTAATTCTTAAAGTCTTTCTCAACAATTGTTGTCCCACAACCACAAAAGGGGTCAATGACAAAATCATCTTCGTTAGTAAACAATTTGATAAAAGCCTTGGGAATTTGGGGGATAAATCTTGCAGGATAAGAATGAAACCTGTGGGTTAAATATTGAGTTTGAAAATTCTTAAAATCCCAATCTATTAAGTTAAGCGCATCGTATTTATCTTGCTTAGCAGGGTAACAGCTATCCAACAAATTTTCATATTCCTGAATTACATTTAATTCAGTTTCAAATAATATTTCTTGCATGTTTGTCTTTCCCTTATTACAGGATATATTCTATCTTTAATTTTTTCAATACACATTTATACTATACCTCTCAAATCTCAAAGTTCCTTTTCAGCCATTTCAATTGCCTTAAACATACCTTTTGCCTTGTTTACTGTCTCTATGTATTCCATTTCAGGAATTGAATCAGCAACTATTCCTGCACCTGCCTGGATATATGCCCTTTTGTTTTTAAAAATTATTGTCCTTATGGTTATACACATATCCATATTCCCTGAAAAGCCGAAATATCCAACACAGCCTGCATATGGTCCTCTTTTTGTTGGTTCAAGTTCTTCAATTATCTCCATTGCCCGTATCTTTGGTGCACCAGTAACTGTGCCTGCAGGGAATGAAGCCCGTAACACATCAAAGGCATTAAGTCCTTTGCGAAGCTTACCAATAACATTAGATACAAGATGCATTACATGGGAATATCTTTCAACAGTCATTAACTCAGTGACTTCTACGGTTCCTGTCTCTGCAACCCTTCCAACATCATTCCTTCCAAGGTCAACAAGCATGATATGTTCTGCCATTTCTTTTGGGTCAGCCTTAAGCTCTTCCTCTAATTTTATATCCCCATCAAGAGTATCCCCTCTCTTTCTTGTACCTGCAATTGGTCTCAGTTCAATCCTGTCTCCTTCAAGCCTTACCAGTATTTCTGGAGACGAGCCAACAAGTGTGGCTTTTCCTGTGTCTATGTAATACATATATGGTGAAGGGTTTATAACTCTTAAAGCCCTATAGGCATTTATTGGATGAATATTAATATCTCTAAAGAAGTTTTGAGAAAGCACTACCTGAATTATATCGCCTGCCTTTACATATTCTTTTGCCTTTTCCACTGCCTTAAGAAAATCTTCTTTGGCGAAATTAGATGTAAACTGGCACTGTTCACTGACACTGACACTTTTATTCCTTGGAGGTGATACCCTGCCTTTTAATCTTTTTACTATATCCTCTATCTTCTTTTGTGCCTCCTCGTATGCCTCCTTAGGGGTTTTACCATCTATGTGTGCATTTGATATTATCTTAATTTTTTGTGTAAGGCTGTCAAAGACCAAAAGAGTATCAGTAAGCATCAGGAATAAATCAGATAGCTTCAGTCCTGTGTGGTGATAATCAGGAAGACCCTCAAAATGTCTTACTGTATCGTATCCAATATATCCCACAAAACCCCCAAAGAACCTCGGGAGTCCCGGTATAGTTACAGGCTTGTATCTTTTTAACTCAGACTCTATTGCCTCAAGCGGATCATTATCAAAACTAACCTTTTCTTTTTTGCCTTCTCTCCTGATTATAAGGTTTTTACCCTTACCCTCTATTGTTAAGGATGGATTACCACCAATAAAGGAATATCTTGCCCATTTTTCCCCACCCACCACACTTTCAAATAAAAAGCCCCTCTTCATCCTTAACTTAAGATAGGCTGACAGCGGGGTCTCAAGGTCTACAAGGGTCTCCTTGTAGACAGGAATGAGATTTCCTTCTCTAACTTTTTCTTCAAACTCCTTGAAATCAGGATAAAACATTTAGTATTATAACTTAGAAGCAAGTAAAAAGTTGAGAGCGAAGAGTTTAAAAAGTTTTTGTCATTCCGTGCTTGACACGGAATCCAGTCGCTTAATTTTTCTGGATTCCCGCTTTCGCGGGAATGACGTAAAATTATAATTTTTCACTGTTCACTGATTACTGTCGTTAATGCGGGTGTAGCTCAGTTGGTAGAGCACAACCTTGCCAAGGTTGGGGTCGCGGGTTCAAATCCCGTCGCCCGCTCCATAAATTAGCTGATAGCTTTTAGCTCATAGCTGATAGTAAAAAATCAATGAACTATGAGCTATGAACCATGAGCTAAACCGGCGGCGTACCCAAGTGGTTAAGGGAGAGGTCTGCAAAACCTTTATCCAGCGGTTCGAATCCGCTCGCCGCCTCCACAAAGACAGTAAATAGCAATTAGTAAATAGTTGTTAGTATAAGAGGCAACTGACTACAATCTACTGATTGCCGCTTCCACCTTGCCTACCTTAAAGTTTTTAAGCTAATATAATTTATGTATATAAAACATAGAAAATTTTGGTTATTTTCTTTTCTCTTTCTACATCTTCTTATCTGTCCTTTAATATACGCTCAAGATGTTGAGAACCCTTCTGCATTATCCACGGACGAGCTACAACCCTCCCATCCCCCCCTTAGCAAGGGGGGGCTACAGGAAGTTAAAGAAGGGATGGTCGCCCCAGGCGACTCACCGAGGAAAAGGGAATTTTCAGAGGAACAATTTAAAAATGCTGTTAACCTTATCAACTTAAAATCCTACAAAGAGGCAGAGGATATCCTTTTACAGTTTACAGATAATGACTTATGGAAGGATAAAGCCTATTTCCTGCTTAGCAGGATTTATAAAGAGCAAGGGGCTTTTGATAAGGCAGAGGACTACCTGAAGAGAACCGTCAGTTCTTCTCTATTACTTAAGGACTATGCATTAAAGTCACTCACGGACATGTATATCTCAACAGAAAAGTTTAATAGTGCCTTAGAGGCAATTAGACAGGTCAAAAACAAGGTTCTTTTGAAGGATGTAAGAAATCTTGAGATTATAGCCCTGCTTGGAGCAAAACAGGAAAACAAGGCAATTGAGTTGCTTCATGGCTATATAAAGGATTATCCAAACGACTGGAAATCTAAATTAACCCTTGCACAGCTTCTCAAGAGTCACAGTAAAACAGATGAGGCTATAAGCCTTTTAAAAGAGATATACATTAATGTAGTCCCTCTGTCAGCAGATGCCCTGATAGAGTTAAGGGATATGAAGGCAGATACCTTTGCGCCTGAAGAACTTCTCGTGAGGGCTGATAAGCTTTTTGAAAAAGGTAATTTTGTAAGGGCAGAAGAGACATACAGGGATGTCTTAAACAGTATAGAGAAATCTATGAGAGATAAGGTTTTATTTTCTATAGGTATGTGCCAGTTCAGGTTAAAGCAATATGATAAGTCAGCTAAGGGTTTTGCCATGATTGAAACACCTGAGGCTATGTATCTGGAGGCACTGTCATATTACAGGATTAATGATAAAGAAGGCTTCAACAATATCATAAAAAAATTTGAGAGTAGATATGGGAAAGATGAACACCTTGCTAAATTACTCCTCATTTTAGCTGACGATATGAGAAGGGAAGGCAAGCTAAACGAGGCAGAAGAAGTATTTAAACAGGTTTTAAATGATTTCCCTTCAAAAACCGAAGATGCACTCTGGGGACTTGGATGGTTGAATTACATTGCGAGGGAAGATTATGAGAATGCATCAAAATACCTTCTGAGGCTTATTAATGAGAGTAGGGGTGAGGATTTTGATAGATACTTTTATTGGTATACAAAGAGTCTTCAAAAAAACTGTGTAAAAAATAAGGCAGTCAACAATAGCGATAATCCTTGTCCTGAAAAAACCATCCGACCTTCTCAAAACACAAGCTATTATAGTTATCTCCTAAAGTCACGCGACCAGTCACTCGAGAAATCGAAGACTCGACTCTCCGAGACCGAAAAGATAAAAACCTCAATGCCTACCAAGCCCAAAGGGGATGTCTATGACAGGATAGAGACTCTTATCTTTTTGGGTATGAAAGATGAGGCAGTAAACGAAATAAATATGATCCTTCAAGCGGTAAATAAGCCAGAGGAGTTTTTATACATTGGTTATTCCGCCATGGATGCAGGAGAATATAAAAGAATAATTGCTATAGCAGATGGGATTGAAAAAGTCGTAGACTCAACTCTACGAGATGAATTTCTTCCTCTTTCGTACCCTCTTGGTTATTGGGACATTGTCAAGAAGGCATCTGAAGATAATGGGATAGATGCCTATCTCGTAACTGCTTTAATAAGGGAAGAAAGCAGATTTGACCCCATGGCGCTATCCCGTGCAGGCGCAATCGGCTTGATGCAGCTTATGCCTTCTACTGCCCAGAGACTGAAAGGTAGTATTAAAATAGAGTTAAAAGATAATTCAGAAATCTATGATGCTCAAAAAAATATCTTAATAGGCACACATTATTTATCACAACTTATCAAGAGATTCAAGGAGATGCCTCTTGCAATTGCCGCATACAATGCAGGAGAGAATGCACTGCAGAAATGGTTAGAGCAGTATAAATATAAAGATATAGATGAGTTTATAGAGGACATACCATTTGAGGAAACAAGAAAATATGTAAAAAAAGTATTAAGGAGTTACTGGCAGTATAGGAAAATTGAGGGATTGCCCATAGTTACCCCGTTAGAAAAATTTTCTAATGGGACAAGTCGAGCTTTCTAACGGGGTTTACTTTTTAATTTTATTTTGATAAGTTACAATCCAATGAAACAGAATACCTTTGGGTTTTCTGAAGAAAAAAATACAAGTTAGAAGAAAAAAACCATCCAATGGATACAATAAAGGTGCTCGAGGAAAAGATAACAAAGGTAGTTGATAGGATAAAAACATTAACAGAAGAGAACAAAATGCTCACATCAAAGGTAAAAACACTTGAAGAAGAACTCAAGGCAAAAAGTGAAAAAATGGAAACTGTAAAACACAACACGAAAGAGGCTGAGAAGTTAAAACTTGATATAAACAAACTAAGTAAAGAAAGGGAAGCTGTAAGAACACAGGTAGAGACCATATTAAAAGAACTTGACTCAATAGGGCTTTAATTAACCGATAACCCAAAAATTTTCAGATTCTGGTATTCTTATGCACATTATAGCAGGCATAAATGCCATCAAAGGTTTTGAACTGCAACATAAGATTATCTTATGCCATACTGCAAATCCTTTTAACCTTAAAACACATTTGATAAGTGGAATCAGGGCTTGCAGTATGGCATGTCTAAAGGTGTTGCAACAAACCCTTTTCTGTCATCTATGCCTGCTATGTATAAATGTAAATCGCTTAACATAGGTTTAAAAATTTTATAGAATGACGGTAAAAACAATAGAGGTACAGATATTAGGGCAAAATTATTCCATCAAGGTTGATGAAGATGAGGCATATGTAAAAACCCTTGCAAAGTATGTTGATGAGAAGCTGAGAGAGGTATATACTAACTCCCCAACAATAAGCCACTTCAAATCAGCTGTTATGGCTTCACTTGGCATCGCAGATGAACTCTTTAAACTCAGGATGGAGATAGAAAACCTATCTAAGGTAATCGAGGATAAAACAAAGGTTCTATCAGGGTTAATAGAATAAGTAAGAAGTGATCCCGAAGCATCGGGACTACTTCCCAGTCCTCGCTTTTTAAAAAGGAACCATGGAAGAAGTCAATGAGTTAATAGAGGAGAGGATTAAAAAACTAAATAGGCTTAAAGAGGCAGGGATTGACCCTTACGGTGGACCTTTTGATGTAAAGGACTGCGCCAGAGACATAATAAATAAATGCGGTGGGTTAAGTAAAGAAGAACTTGAATCAAGAAGTGATAATTGCATAATAGCAGGCCGTATAGTTGCCCTCAGAGATTTTGGAAAGGCATGTTTTGCCCATATTCAAGATTCCACTGGCAAGATACAGGTCTATCTCAGGAGAGATGTCATGGGTTCAGGTTATGACATGCTAAAAAACCTTGATATAGGGGATATGGTTGGTTTAAGTGGAAGGATGTTTAAGACAAAAACAAAAGAGCTTACTATTGAGGTTAAGGCTCTTACCTTGCTTTGCAAATCATTGAGACCCTTGCCGGAGAAATGGCATGGACTTAAAGACATTGAGATCCGTTATAGACAGCGATATGTTGATTTAATAGTAAATCCCCATGTAAAAGAGAGCTTCCTTAAACGCGCTAAACTCATAAAGGCAATCAGGGACTATCTTGACAGCAGGGGGTTTATAGAAGTAGAGACCCCAATGATGCACCAAATACCCGGGGGGGCAGCCGCGCGCCCATTTATGACCCATCATAATGCATTGGGCTTAGACCTTTATCTAAGGATAGCACCTGAACTTTATCTAAAGAGACTCCTCGTTGGTGGTTATGAGAGAGTATATGAGATTAATAAAAATTTCAGAAACGAGGGGATATCCACAAAACACAACCCTGAGTTTACAATGTTAGAATTCTATATCGCTTATGTAGATTACAGATACTTAATGGATTTCACAGAGGAGCTTATTACCTTTCTTTGTAAAGAAGTTACCGGCGACCTACATGTGCCATATGGTGATAAACAGGACATAATAGATTTTACCCCGCCATGGAAAAGGTTATCCATGCAAGAGGCAATGGAGAAGTATGGGGTTGACCCTCGGGTCTTTAAAGATTTATCAAGCGCCTATGAGTTTGCTCTAAAGAGCGGAATTGATATAGATAAAAAGGCAACACATGGGAAAGTCCTTGATGAGCTATTTAAGGAAAAGGTTGAACCTAATCTCATACAGCCAACATTTATAATGGATTACCCTGTTGAACTCTCTCCACTGGCAAAGAGGAAAAAAGACAACCCGGATTTTGTAGAAAGATTTGAACTATTTATAGGTGGGCGTGAGCTCGTAAATGCATTTTCTGAACTGAATGACCCTGCTGACCAGAAAGAAAGGCTCTTAAAACAAATGGAGGCGCGAGAGACAGGCGATGAAGAGGCTAATCTTATGGATGAGGACTTTGTTAGAGCGCTGGAATATGGGATGCCTCCTGCTGCAGGAGAAGGAATCGGTATTGATAGATTGCTTATGATCTTTACAAATTCTCCATCAATAAGGGATGTTATTTTGTTCCCACAATTAAAACCGGAATACTGAAAGATTCACGATACATGATACACGATATAAATCTTAAAAGGTCTTTTATCCTGAATCTTGAATCCTGTTATCATGTATCTTTTTAAATGAGAATGAACTTTCCCTATCAACTTTTTATAAGCCTTCGCTACCTTAAGACAAAAAAGAAACAGAAGGGCATCTCAGTTAATACTGCAATATCCATTGCTGGTGTTATGCTCGGTGTTATGGCTTTAATAATAGTGCTTTCTGTAATGAGCGGGTTTCAGGATGACCTCCAGAAAAAGATACTTGGTGTGAATGCGCACATCATCGTTTTAAGTTATGACGGGCGGGCAAAAGATGAAAAACTACTAAGAGAAAAAATTAATAAAATTCACGACGTTAAACATTCCGCGCCCTTTATATATGGTCAGGCGATGATAGGGGCTGGTAACAGGGCACATGGTGTTGTTGTAAGGGGAATAGAGCCAGAGCTTGAGGTCAGGACAACAGACATCCTTAGAAATATTAAAGAAGGAGACATCAAAGGGCTTGAGAGTGTATCAGAACTTCCAGGGATAATCATTGGCAGGGAACTCTCAAGAAATCTCGGATTATTTATTGGTGATGAAGTTAACATGATTTCACCCCTGGGAGACATTGGTCCTTTAGGGGTGATTCCAAAAATGAAAAAGTTTAAATTAGTTGGGGTTTTTGAGGCAGGAATGTATGAGTATGACTCAAACCTCGCGTATATCAATATAAAGGATGCACAGAAATTTTTTAAGTATGAAAACGATGTCACAGGGGTTGAGATAAGGGTAGATGATATATACAGGGCAGAGGAGATATCAAGGAAAATAGAAGAGATAATCGGGATTCCATACTATACAAGGGATTGGAGACAGATGAACAGGAATCTCTTTGCTGCACTTAAATTAGAGAAGATTGTTATGTTTATAATACTTGTTATGATAGTGCTTGTTGCATCGTTTAACATTGTTAGTAATCTCGTAATGATAGTGATTGAGAAGTCACGGGAGATAGCCATCCTAAAGGCGATGGGTGCAACTAATAGAGGTATTATGTCTATATTCATGATTTATGGACTCATTATAGGTGTTACTGGAACAGCCCTCGGGCTTGTTGGCAGTTACATAGCCTGTTATATTTTAAAGACCTATAAGTTTATAAACCTTCCTGCTGATGTCTATTATCTCAGTTATCTCCCGGTTAAAATGAATCTCTTTGACTTTATCGTTGTGCCTGCGGCAGCTATCCTTATAAGCTTTGCAGCAACTATTTATCCATCATGGCAGGCAGCAAGGCTAAATCCTGTGGAGCCTTTAAGATATGAGTAAGACAAATGTAAAATTTAAAGATAAAAAATCAAAATTATGGAGCAAATTTTAATTTAAATAACAATTCCTTAATTTTGAATTTTTCATTTTTCATTTTAAATTTTATTATGGAGGGTTATGTTTAAACTTATATTCAAAATAATATCGCTCATAATAATTCTTATTATTATCATCATAGCCCTTGTTGTATGGAAAGGTGGCGAAGGCTTCAGGTGGATTGGTGGGAAAACAGTATCAATAGGTAAATCAATTGAGAAATTTGGCGATATGATTGACAGGATAAAAGAGAGGAAAAGAAAGGCGGAAAAAGCATTAAAAGATATTAAAGAAAGCATGGAAGATAAAGAAGAGGAGAAGTCACAAAATAAAGATGCGGCCATTAATAAGCGCAAGGGAACTAAATAAATCCTTTTCACATAACGAGCTCGGGCTCCATGTATTAAAGGATATAAACCTTGATATATATAAAAACGAGGTTGCAGCTATAATGGGTCCCTCAGGCGTGGGCAAGAGCACCCTGCTTCATATACTCGGCACCCTTGATAGACCAACCTCAGGGAGTGTTTTTTATGAAGACAAGGAAATTTTCAGCCTTGATGAAAATACATTAGCGGATTTCAGGAATACGACAATAGGTTTTGTATTTCAGTTTCATCATCTACTGCCTGAATTTAACGCCCTTGAAAATGTGATGATGCCAGCGCTAATAGGGATGGGTTCAAGGGTTCAAGGGTTCAAGGGTTCAAGATATAAGGAGATTAAAGAAAAAGCAAAAGGGCTTTTAAATGAGATGGGATTATACCCAAGAAAAGACCACAAACCCGGCGAACTATCCGGCGGTGAACAGCAGAGGGTTGCAGTAGCAAGGGCACTTATGCTTGAGCCAAAGGTTGTGCTTGCCGATGAACCCACAGGCAATCTTGATACCCATACAGGAGATGAACTTTTCAAACTCTTGCTTGAATTAAACGACAAAAAGGGTATCACATTTCTAATAGTAACCCACAACGAAGCCCTTGCATCAAGATTTGGAAGGATTATAAGGATGCTTGATGGAAGGATTGTTTAACAAACTCCTCAAAATAAGGCTCTTTCTCTCGACTCCTTTTGGAATCAAGGTTTTTGCAGAATCAAGGACACGAAGTTGAAGATTATACGGAAGTCTCTCAAGTTGAGCGATAAGATTATCTCTGATGTATGTATTTGTCATAACTTCACCTCCTTCTAACTACCTAATTTTACCATGTCTGCAAATAATATATATCTAAAAATTTGAGAAGTGCGAAGCATTCGGATGTTAATCTTATGGCCTGTTGTTAGACGACGTCTTCATTTCTGCTGTTGCTGAAATTGTATCGAAATAACTTCATTTCCAGCTTCAAATAGTTCCGATTCGATTTCATGAACTATCCCCCAACTTTTCGCTTCCTCCGGATTCAGTGTTGTCCTTTCAAGCATTGCATCTGTTACATCCTTCACACTTTTACCTGTATTAGCTGCAATAACCTTTGCAATGTTTTCGATATCAATTTTCAACCCCTTGAGTTTCTCTTCTAACTGTTTTTCTTCTAAATTCATACCTTGCTCAAAGTTGATGCTAACACCATGAAGTAAGAATCTTGCTTGAGGCACTGATAATCTTTTTGATCCACCGCAATATAGAACAACGCCTATTGAATCTACAGAACCAAAATTATGCGTAGTTATTGTGGCAGGTAAGCCCTTCAAATAATTATATGCGCTCAACCCATGGAAAACTGATCCGCCCGGGGAAGAAATAAGAATAATAAAATTTGTCACCCCTTGTTTCATTTTCTGATCGATAGCATTCATTAAGGCATTTATTGTGACATCAATAACTGGTGCAAAGAACTTGATCACAACAGGTTTTAAATCCACGTTTAAATCCTCCTTAAATTATAGTAATGTCGCCAATTTGGGAGTATAGTTCTATTTATACACATTTCTAATTATTCCTTAAACCCTTTGTACTGTCAAGGATTTTTTTGCGTTTCCTGTTAGAGCAAAATGAAAATGTCTGGTTTTCATATTTTAAATGATTTGCTTAAAAAAGCATCTTTTTCATAAAAAGTGGATTTGTAGAATCGCCATATTTGTCCCGAAGCGTCGGGATTATTTCCTTAAACTTTAAGCCTGTGCCGTTATGTGTTATCAGCATCCTGCCGCTAATCCTCTCTTCTACTAAAACCTTCTTTGACTTTATAGCTTATTGACACAATCCTTATTAAAAGTTATACTTTAACTACCCTGGGGGAGGTAAAAGCCTACGTTGTAGGCGGGGTTAATACCTGAGAGTCCCATACTCAGAGCACAGAATACAGAATAAGAAGTCTGATATCTGTGTTCTGAAATCTTAGTTCTGATTGTGGGAGACCCCATGAACCTGAAACGGATAATACCGGCGGAGGGAAGGGAGGATAAAGCCGTATCTCTTCAGGGATACGGTTTTTGTTTTTTGATGAATATTGTTTTAGAAAAAAATGATGTAAAAACTGACAAATTTATTATCAGGGACATCCTCGTTAAATCCTTAGAACTCCAAGTGCTAAGCCTCAGTGAAGTCTCATGTCTCATAGCATTAGAAGACAGAGACCTCTGGGATGAGGTGTTTGATACAGCCCGTAAGATTAAAGAAAAAGTCTATGGCAAGAGGATAGTGCTTTTTGCTCCGCTTTACCTTTCAAACGAATGTATAAATAACTGCCTCTATTGCGGCTTTAGAACAGGTAATGCCAAGGCAAAAAGGAAAACCCTTAGTAAAGACGAGGCGCTCCGCGAGGCATCCTTGCTTGCAGGAAAGGGATACAAGAGACTTCTCCTTGTAACAAGCGAAAATCCAAAATTAGCAGGCATAAATTACATTGAATCGGTTATTGATGCCATCTATAAAAACACTGACATAAGAATTTTGCATGTGAATGCGCCTCCTATGAGTATAGAGGATTTCAAAAAACTAAAGGATTGCGGTGCAGGCGTTTATCAGTGTTTTCAGGAGACTTACCACATACCTACATATAGAATGCTTCATCCATCAGGACCTAAATCAGATTATAACTGGAGACTCGGTGTTATGGACATGGCAATAGAGGCAGGTTTTGAGGATATAGGCATGGGCGTGCTTCTTGGTCTTTATGACTGGCGGTGGGATGTGTGGGTGCTGATTGCCCATAGCCATAGACTAATTAAAAAATATGGTTTTGGTCCACATACGCTTTCCGTGCCAAGGCTTCAGCCTGCAGAGGGATCTAAATTTAGAGGGTCAAGATATAGGGTTTCAGATATGGACGTTAAAAAGATAGTTGCAATATACAGACTGGCTCTTCCTTATGTTGGTATTGTTATTTCCACAAGGGAGCCTGCCTATCTAAGAGATGAGTTATTCTTAATAGGTGCTTCACAGGTATCAGCAGGTTCAAGGACAAGCCCGCTGGGATATATAGAGGACAGCGACACTGCCCAATTTGAAGTTGCAGACCTTCGCAGCCTTGAAGATGTTATAGAAAAAATTGCAGAACTCGGTCTTATACCAAGCCTGTGCACAGCATGTTACAGGGAGGGTCGGAGTGGTGAAAGATTCAAGGAACTTGCAGAAGGTCAGGGCATTAAAGAACTGTGTGAGCAGAATGCACTTTTGACGCTTAAGGAATATATAGAGGATTATGCACCGGAGGATATAAAACAACTCTTAATCAAAAGGCTTAAAGAGGAGTCTGAAAAAACAGGGAATGGGATTTTTGAGAAATTTAAATTAATTGAAGAGGGTGAAAGGGACGTGCATGTATAAACTAAAAAACTCAAAATTCAAAGTTCAAAATTCAAAACTAAAAATTATGAAGATTAAATTAAACGGAACGCCATCAGAAGTTCAAGAAGACACTACCCTATCAGGGCTTCTTGATAGCCTGAAGATTAAGCCTCAAGGAGTAGCAGTAGAGGTTAATCTTAATATCATAAAAAAATGTGATTACCCTGCTTATAAATTAAAAGACGGCGACACAGTAGAAATTGTAAATTTTGTAGGAGGAGGATAGTAAAGGCAAATCCTAAATACAAAATCCTAAACTCTAGCCTGTTTGGAACATTGAAATTTTGAATTTATAATTTGTTTAGGATTTAGATATTAGAATTTAGAATTTATTCTATTAAGGAGAATTTATGGAAGATAGGTTAGTTATAAAAGGCATTGAGTTTAAATCGCGCCTTTGGGTGGGCACAGGGAAATATAAAAACTTTGAAGAGACGAAAAAGGCAATAGAGGCATCAGGCTCTGATGTTGTAACAGTTGCAGTAAGGAGAGTGAATATATTTGATAGAAAGTCTGAAAACCTGCTTGATTATATTGACCCTAAGAAATACAAAATCCTTCCAAACACAGCAGGCTGTTACACAGTTGAAGATGCGATTAGGTATTCAAGACTCGCAAGGGAAGGAGGGATTTCTGATCTCATAAAACTTGAGGTTATAGGTGATGGGAAAACACTCTTCCCGGATGTATGCGGATTGCTTAAGGCAACAGAGATACTGGCAAAAGAGGGCTTTATCGTGCTTCCATACTCAAATGACGACCCTGTTATAGCCAAAAGGCTTGTTGATGCCGGGGCAGCAGCAGTTATGCCGCTTGGCGCGCCAATTGGCTCTGGACTTGGCATAAGGAATCCCTACAACATAAAGATAATACTTGAACAGATGAAAGAACTTAATATCCCTGTAGTTGTTGATGCAGGAGTTGGAACCGCCTCTGATGCAACTGTTGCAATGGAGCTTGGGTGTGATGCAGTTTTAATAAATACTGCAATTGCAGGAGCACGCGACCCTATAGCCATGGCAACTGCAATGAAACATGCAGTTATAGCAGGATGCTTGGCATACAATGCAGGCAGGATACAGAAAAAATTGTATGCAACTGCAAGCAGTCCTATTGAGGAAATGCTTTAAAAGTGAGAAGTAGGAAATAAGAAGTAGGAAGTTAAAATGAGAAACGACATTGATTTTAGGTTATATCTCGTTACCAATAGAAAGCATCTTGTAAAAACTTCTCACTTCTCACTTCTCACTTCTCACTTCTTCACTGCCGTTAGGGAAGCGTTAAAAGGAGGTGCTAAGGCGATTCAGCTTAGGGAGAAAGACTTAGACACAAGGAAACTGCTAAGGCTTGCATACAAAATGAGAGGCTTAACAAAAAAATATAAGGCAAGGCTTTTTATCAACGACAGGCTTGATGTAGCTCTTGCTGTTAAGGCAGACGGAGTGCACTTAACACAAAACAGCATCCCGGCAGATGCTGTAAGAAAGGTTGTTCACGCTTCACGCCTCACGCTTCACGCCTCACGGTTTTTAATAGGAGTTTCAACACATTCTCTAAAAGAGGCTTTAGATGCAGAGGAAAAAGGGGCTGACTTTATAACAATTGGACCAGTCTACAGAACGCCCTCAAAATTAAAATATGGGGCGCCTCTTGGCGTTGATACATTAAAGGCTGTTACTAAAAAAATAAAGATTCCTGTGTTTGCAATCGGAGGCGTAAAGATTAATAAACTGAAAGAACTAAAAAATGCTGGCGCTTATGGAGCAGCGATTATATCAGAGGTTTTTGGAGCAGAAGATATTAAGGGGAAGACATCAGAAATAATTAAGGCATTAGAGAGATAAGGCTGAAGTATTAAACTAAATTTTTCTATCAGGAGAACACATGACAAGAATTGAATTTGCAAAAAAAGGGATAATCACAGAAGAAGTTAAGAGGGCGGCTGAGATTGAAGGGGCCAAGCCAGAGACTCTGTCGCAGGACATTGCAAAAGGCGTCTCGGTTATTACAAAAAATATAAATCACGATATAAAGCCGCTTGCAATCGGAAGAGGATTAAAGACAAAAATAAATGCCAACATAGGCACATCTAAAGACAGGGTCTCTATTGAAGAAGAACTACAGAAGCTTGATGTCCTTATCAGATACGGCTCTGATGCAGTTATGGACCTCTCAACAGGCGGACCCATAAAAGATGTAAGAAAACTGCTCCTGCGGAAATCAACTATTTCTGTCGGTACAGTTCCTATATACGAGGCAGTTGTAAGGGCAGTTGAGACAAAAGGCTCCATTGCAAAAATGACTGCTGATGACATTTTTACTGCAATTCAGGAGCACGCAGAAGAAGGAGTTGATTTTGTAACGGTTCATTCAGGGCTTACAATGAAAACCATTGAGACCCTGAGAAACGAAGGCAGAATCCTTGATATTGTAAGCAGAGGTGGGGCATTCCTTGTGGAGTGGATGATATACAATAACAGGGAAAACCCGCTTTATGAAGATTTTGACAGGCTTCTTGAAATTGCAAAAGAATACGACCTTACACTAAGCCTCGGAGACGCTGCCCGTCCGGGATGTCTTGCAGATGCAACAGACAGGACACAGATAGATGAGCTTATAACGCTCGGGGAATTAAGAGCCAGGGCAAATGAAGCAAGCGTGCAGGTTATTATTGAAGGACCTGGGCATGTCCCGCTTAATCAGGTTGAACTTAATGTGAAACTTGAAAAAGAAATCTGCAAGGGCGCTCCATTTTATGTGCTTGGGCCTATTGTAACGGATATTGCAATGGGTTATGACCATATTGCAGCAGCCATTGGAGGCGCTGTGGCAGGCGCAGCAGGAGCTGATTTCCTGTGTTATGTAACTCCATCAGAGCATACAAGGCTTCCTAACCCTGAAGATGTAAAAGAAGGCGTCATTGCCTCTAAGATAGCAGCGCATGCCGCAGATATTGCAAAAGGGGTTAAGGGCGCTATTGAAGTTGATATAGAAATGGCAAAAAGGAGAAAGTCGCTTAACTGGGAAGGACAGATAGCATTATGTTTTAATCCTGACAGGGTAATGCAATGGCGAGCAGAGATTCCGCCAACAGAGTCAGAGGTGTGCAGCATGTGCGGAGAATTCTGTGCAATCAGGGCAGTTGAGAAGGCGCTAAAAAAACAGTAGCAGAATTTGTGAATAAAGTAGGTTAGTTTTTTGTTATAATTTATTCATGAGTTTTGATTTTAAATCACTCCTTGAAGAATCTGTTAGAGTTCACGGACATCTATGCCCCGGGCAGGTGCTTGGAGTAAGGATGTCAATACTTGGGCTGAATGAGATTGGCATTAAAGAGCCAAAAGGCAAAGATAGAAAAAACCTGATTGTATTTATTGAAATAGACAGATGCGCCACAGATGCTGTGCAGTCTGTTACAGGATGCTCTCTTGGGCATAGGACAATGAAGTTTATGGACTACGGCAAGATGGCCGCTGCATTTATAAATCTAAAAACCAAAAAGGCAGTAAGGATACTTGCAAAGGAAGAGGCAAGAGACAAGGCAAAAGAATATTTTCCTCATATTGAAGATAAATACGAGGCACAGACACAGGCGTATAAAATTATGCCTGATAATGAACTATTTGATGTAATGGAAGTAGAGGTAAATATAAAATCTGAAGATATGCCGGGAAAACCTTTAAAAAGGATTAAATGTGATATGTGCGGCGAATATGTGCAGGATATGAGAGAAGTAGAGAAAAATGGAAGAATATTATGCAAGCTATGCGCTTATGGCGGGTATTATACAGCTAAATAGTAAATTTTGTGTTTACCCAACCCTCCCCATTCGCTATGTTTAGTGTCAGGGTCGAAATGACACATGTGAACGGTTACTTTCCACTTTTAAGCTCTGAAATTACGCCCTCAAAGTTATTCATGGCAGCATCAAGGAGCTGGACAGAATACTTCTGGTTATGAACACCCCCTCCAGCCTCAACAAGCTGCACATTTTGTTGAGCCTCTTTAAACACCGCCATTACTCCCTTTAACTTCTTTTCAGACACCTTGCCTTTTGCTTTCTCAATCGCCTCTATTGCCTCTTTTTCAAGTCCCTTTGCCTCCTTCATCGCCTTCTCTACGCTGTCCTTCCACTCCTTTACCATCTCCGCAGTTTTTTCAACATGACATTGGGCACATGTCTTTGGGTCACCATGTAGAACCTTTTCACCTTTTACAATCCTCTCCTCCATATGACAGCCAAGACAGTTTGTCTTTACATCATACTTCAGGCTCGGTGTTGCCGGAACTCCCTTCTTCTCCTGCCCCGCAAGTAATACCTTCTGAGATATGTGATGGTCAGGATGACATGTAGCACAGGTCTCTCTTGCTGCATCTATGAAATCCGCCTTTTTATGCTCCATCGGCTCATGACAGTTAAAACAAGAGGCGTTCTGTGCAGCAACATGTTTCATATGCATCACTTTTTTGTCTTTTGCATCCTTCCAGAGTTCCTTTGTATTTCCATGGCAGGTAAGACACTTCTCATCTTTTATAATACCTTTACCTCTTACAAGCTCTATGTGACAGCTTTCACAGGGCACCTTATCCTTTTCAATTGTTTGATGGGTAATAAGTTTTGCTCCGGGCTCTGGTGCCTTCTTCTGAAGGGACTTTGTTGGAATCTCATGGCAGAGAGAGCATGTGGCTCGTTTTTCGTTTAGTGCGAGATTCTTGAAATGACAGAGGTAGCAGCTTTCTTTTGAGACCTCAAAATGCTTCTGCTCGGTCTCCTGCCGATGACAGGTGCTGCAGTGCAGCTCATGACCTTCTACCCATTTTTCCTTTTCAAAATGAGCCTTGTGGGTAAAAGAGACAGCGGCTTTTGACTTGTCTTCTTTTTCATATTCCGCAAAGGTGATTTTCTTGGTCCAGTATTCTCCTTCCTTGCCTTTGCCGGTTGTTGGATGACAGTTAGAGGCAGTGCAGCTACGGTCATCTATTCTTGGTTTTGTCCTTACAACGGACTCCTCCATATTTAAGATTGTTGTCAACCTCGATAAAACCTCCAACTCTGTCTTCATAAACTCCAACTCAGTCTTTTTTTCTGAGGCAGCTTTTTCATCTTTAGGAATCTTTTCGTGTTCAGGAATTATGGCACTTAGCTGTTCGGGAGGATAATGACATTCTGCGCAGGATACATCTTTATGTTTCTCATCTCTCTTCCAAGAGTCATGTGCCTTTTTTACAACCTTGGGGTAAGTAAGGATATGACAGTAGCCGCAGAAAAACTGGGTCTTTATAACAGGCGGCTCTATAGTAAATTTCTTAACAGGAGCTTTCTCCTCAGAATATAAGTATGTTGCAGGGGAAATTACTATCATAATTACGGCTGCAAGTAAAATAGCCTTCTTCATAACTTAGCTGTTCCTCCTTACTTTACATACTCCTCGGGTTTCGTGGATTCTTCCTTTCGATGGGCTGAAAAGGGTTTTGGCATATCTGCTTTTTTTACAGCATCAAGCCATTCAACAAGGTCTGTTAGTGGAGTATCCTTATGGTAATGACAGTTGCTACAAGAATTAGGTTGTTTATCAACTCCCCCTGCCTTTAGACTCAGCTCAGGGGAAATAAATTTAACTGTATGGCTCCTTATATCACCAAATATAGCACCCTCTACACCTGATACAGCGCTTTTTGCTACTCTTGACATATGGCAGTCAAGGCAACTGCCAAAGGTATGAATTCTGTGTACTGCCACTGGTTTAGCAGTAGTGTGACAATCTCTACAGAGCTTATCACCTGTAAGTTCTGCCTGTGGTTTCGTGGGGTTTTTATGCATAGTGTGACACTGTATACATGTAATTTTTGCCCTTGCGTGCTCGCTCTTCTTCCAGTCATTGTATTGCTGGTGATGCTGTTTTGAGCTTCCATCGGGCCAGAGCCCAGGCTTTTCTATGTAGTAGAGATAGAGTGCATTTCCGGGCAGAAAGCCGTACGGGTAGCCATATTTCTTCGGAAAACCTTCCTTGTACGGGGAAACATCAGCAGTGCTTTCGCCCCTATTGTGGCACTGTCCACAGACCATGGCGCTGGACCACCACGGCAACTTTGCCGGGTTGACAATAGTCTCTGCTGCTGCCTTGATGTACTCAGCCGGTTTGCTGGTAGTCTCCAACTTACCCTTAAAGTACACATTCAGGGCATCAACGTGGTTACTGCCCGGACCATGGCAAGCCTCACACGCTGCGCCGAAGTCAGCCCATGTAGTGTCAAATCTGTCTTTTTTTGCATCATAACCTATAGTTAGTCCTGTTACATGGCATGAGCCACATTTCAACTGCCACGGCCTTGCGGAGTCACTCCAGTATGCCCCATCCCCCGGGTAATGCTTTTCCAAGCCGTGGTAGTCAACCCACTTTTGCGTCTGGATATTCCACTGGACAGGGAGCACATGCATCTCACCATTTGGGAATTTAGTTATGTATCGCTGTTTCCATGTAATGCCGATGACGTAGAGGATTTCGTAGTCGTAGGACTTTTTGTCGGGTCCTATGGTGTTCACATAGAACTTACCATCTTTTTTGAACATCGTGGTGGTGACCTCTTGACCTCCAAGCTCCGGCGCTTTTTCTGTGACTTTTAGGGTCAGTTTGTTGTTTTTCACGAAGTCACCTATGACTGTGTATTCGTCAACAGGTTGTACCTTTTTGGTATGTAATGTCCCCTTCCAGGAATAGTATTCCTCCCAGTGGCAGTCTTTGCACTTCTCTGAGCCAACATACTTTGCCCCGACGAAGGGGTTAACAGTAGTTTTTGATGTCTCTGCTGCCTGCGACATGAAGCTGAAAATTGTTATTATTAGAAATGTAGATAAAACTCCTGTGATACCCCCTTTAAAAATTTTTATCGTATTCTTATGCATCTTTACCTCCTCATATAATATGTTTCTTTTTAGGAAAGAGTTTGCACGCAGCAACCCCTTCTAAAATGAACCTAATACAAACGCATTAAGTCAAAGTTACAAAGGTAAAATGAATACAATTAAAAAATCCCCCTTCATCCCTCTTTTACAAAGGGGGAGAGCCCTTACGTTCCCCTCTTTGGCAAAGATGGGTTAGGGGAGATTTTATGTAAACTAATTTAATGCGTTTGTATTAAATTATAAAATTAAGGATTATATTAACATACATTTCTTTAAATCTTTAAAATGTAAATTATTTTACTCATATATTTATATTAATTTGGAGAATTTGCCAAGGAGATTTCACATAATTAAAAACCCGTTGCCTCAAATGGAAATCAATATGAAATAATCGTTGCCTCATGTAAAAATCTATACGAATGAAATCCAAAGCTCAAGCAGTAATTAATTGCTTCTGTAAGGAGACTATTTTTACTTTTTTTCATCACGATTTCTTATTTGAGATAATTCGGTATATTACATCAGTGAATCTCCTATCAAAGGAGATTCACTGATGTGTTTTTCAATCAGAGCATTCAACGCAAATTTTCATTAAATTGTCTACCACATACCCATACCTCTGTGGATACCAACCGCAGCAGCTTTAGCATCATCTTCCGTAAGAGATATGCCAACGTAGCTGTTTAGTATGGAACTGTCATGGCACTTACCGCATGCATATTTAACTGTGAGATAGTTAGTAGCAACCTGTTTTTCGTATTCATTTTTATGAGTTGGATCAACAGTGTTTATTGCAGCATTTGGATCAATCTTGAAGATATGGGTCTTTACATCACCTGCTTTACCCCAGGTGCCTATTTTACCCGTTGCTGACTTTGTTGCCTCTGCCATGTGGCAGTCAATACACTTGACTGTAGTGTGATACATGGTGCGATATTCTCTGAGGTTGTGGCATTTTTTGCATGAAACTATAGCACCCCTTTCCTCTGCTGAGAAGTCATTGTCAGTGATTCCGAGGGCGTTTGCAATTGCACTTGTGACTTTGTGGGCACGTTTGTGAGAATTATGGCAGGAGGTGCAACTCAAGTCTTTATGTACGCCAGGCTCGTTCAAAACACTGTCAACAACGCCAACCATCTCATTATACTGCTCGTGATGAGATATAAAGTCGCTGCCGCTTGCTACTGCGCCATAGTTATTAACAGAAGGGCATTCATCTCTCTTGGTAAATCCAGAGGCAGGAGGGATATTAGTGCCCCTACTGTGGCATTTACCGCAGAATGCCTTTGATGTGTCAACCGCAATGTTTCTGCGAGATGGGGAGTTTGCATGGGTCTCGCCAGTGCCATGGCATGCCTCGCACTGAACACCATCAAATGTCCACTCACTTCTATAACCACCGGGATTTTTAGCGGTTAGCGCATTACCGTTATTCGTATATGCAGTATTTGAAGCCCATGGTTGAGTGCGACCGCCGGCAGGGGTATAACAATCATAAGCAGAATCAAACGTTGTGCCATTTGTATTATGGCAGATGGCACAGTCATATTTTTTCGTCTGACCGGTGGTAGAACCATATTTGTCCCAGTCGGGTCTCTCGCTGTAAAGGTCAAGAGATATATCAGCGGCTAACATATTGAATTGCGCCCCTGAAGTGCCTGATGGAGCAGTAGCGCTTGACCAGATATAGCCGGTTTTTTCACCGCCTGACTCATCCCTTATACCCCATCTTGCCTTCCAGCCAAAACCGCCGATTACATAGTTGACTGCTGACCAGTCAAGGTATCCATCAGCATTTACATCAGTTTCCGGAACAGAAGCATCATCATTAAGAGTTACAGTCCACGGCATGGTAGAGGAAAGAAGTGCTGAAAGTGGGTCCTGAATATCTATTCCAGGTATCTTCCCTTGTGTCGTCCTTATCTTGTATGGATGGCCTGACTTATCAAAGTCTGCCTTAACGTTGGAATGGCATATTCCACAGACTGATGAGCCTACATATCCGCCATCAATCCCTGTGTAGTATGTCATGTTCATTCCACCATTTCCTGAGGATGCAAGGAAGAAGGTCGTGAATGCCATTAGGAGAACTACAAAGAACCATTTGTTTTTTAGCTTCATTTTTCTCATCTCCTTTCTGATATAGAATGATTTACCATCACAAAGTAATGGTTTGACTCACTAACATTAAGTAGTTTTATATTCAGTTTAGGGTATATCTATTTTAGATTCAATAGAAAAGTTATTCACTAATTTGAGGAATTTGTGAAGGAGATTTCACACAATTAAAAATCTTGACTTGTTTAAAAATATAGCTATAATAAGATTAAAGTAGCTATCTAAGAAAGGAGGGGGGCATCGTGAAGACAATGGCAGCAAAAGAATTAAAGAACAAGACAGGTGAAGCAATAAGAACAGTTTCTAAAGGGAGAAAAGTGCTTATAACTTTACGCGGTAAACCATTCGCGCTTATATCGCCTGTTACTACAGCTAATCTGGAGAAGTCAGGTCTACGACCAATAGATACCGCATGGGCAGATATAGAAAATACACTTAAAAGGAGTAAACCCGAATTTAAAAATCTTAAGGAGGCGATGGATTGGATAAGGACAAGAAGCCATTAATTTTTATTGATACTAATGTATTTCTCCTTGACCTCAGATATACCAATGATGTTAATTATAAGCACAACAGAAAATTCCTGGACAACATAATGATAAACGGGGGCATCACAAGTATTATCAACCTACTGGAAGTATGCGGTATTCTTTCTTACAATCTCAATCAACAACAGCTCAAAGAATTCTTTTACTATTTTCCTCAAAGATATAATTTAGAGATAGTGCCAACATCTGAACTAAACTCAACACTGCCAGAATTTTATATAAAAGATATTATGGAAACAATCTATCAAAAATCGAGTTTTGGGGATGCAATGATAATAAATGCTATTAAACCCCATATAACAAAGAACTCTCTTTTTATTACATGGGATGCTAAGCATTTTAAAGATGCCTTGCCTATTAGGGTCATAACCCCTATAGAATTTCTAAAAAGCCTTTCTTAACCTCTGCATTTAAACCCATCTTCTGTAGTTAGCCCAAATCCCCTATAAGGGATTGGGGGTTAGATTAAATATTGATTTTTTTACTTTGAAAGGTGGCTTTCTAATATCTTAAGGCAGTCTAAGGTTCTTTTCCCTTCTTTAGTAATAAGATAACTCTTCTCTTTATCCTGTTCAATGAGTCCTGAATCTTTAAGCATCTTTAGATGAAAGACTACCTTTGTGTGGTCCTCTATATCAAGAGCCCTCGTCAAATCCATAAGGTGCATGCCTTTATTTTCATGGAGTAATTTAATGACCTTTCTCCTGATGGAGTTAGATAAAGCACTCATGGTAAAGTCAAGGTCTAACTTTTTTATACCTTCTTCAAACCTTGCTTCTTCCAGCACCCGCCTTATTGTAGTATGCAGCTCTTCTATTTTGAACGGTTTGGAGATGTAGTCACTGGCGCCCTTTTTTATTGCCTCTACTGCATTATCAATGGTGGCAAAGGCAGTAATCATAATCACCTTAGTTTTAGGTTTACTCTTTCTAAGTTCAGTAAGTACATCCATGCCGCTTATCTTTGGCATTATTAGGTCAAGAAGAACAATATCAAACTCCCCTATTAGTGCCTTTTTAATAGCCTCTTTTCCTGAAGAAGCCTCATCTGTCTGGTATCCCTTGCCTTGCAGGATTTCAGAGAGATTTGCCCTTAGTTCATCATCATCGTCAACTATAAGGATTTTTTTCATATTCATCATAAGTGTTCAAAATATGAGATTGCTTCTGCCGAAATATCGGCATCGCAATGACAAATTAAGTATTGACGCCTTTTCTCTTGTCATTGCTCGGAGCCTGCCCCGTACTTGATACGGGGGTCAAGCCAGAGAATGACGAAATATAGTAGCACAAAACAGGACATTTCTACTTTGGTGAAATTAGGACATTTCTAAATTGGTGTAACACATGATCATGCTAAGCTTGACTTTCTTAAGCCTTTTAGGTTATAACCTATGTCTGAATTACAGTGAATTACAGTGTTAATTCTTAATAAGGAGGTAGATTTTGCCAGCAAAACCACAACCAAAGAGGAGTAAATCCGTACTGAAGAGGATAAGGCAAACTGGGAAGAGAACATTAAGGAACAAATCTGCTAAAAGCATGTTAAAGACCTTTTCAAAAAAGGTCGAAGATGGGGTTCTCAACAAAAACATAGATGAGGCAAAATCAGCCTTACAAAAGGCTATCAGCGCTATTGATAGTGCAAAGACAAAAGGTATAATTCATAGAAATACTGCTGCAAGAAAGGTCTCAAGACTCACGAGGCTCGTTAATCCCCTGCTCTCAGCAGTTTAAGCAAAAGAACCTCTAAAGTCAGCTCTGGCCTCGCTCCACTTTTCATATCTATATCTGCCTCGTGCAGGCTCTGAAATATGTGATAAAAATCCTCCTCTGTGTAAGAGGGGAGATGTTTTAAAAGCGCCCTGTATGTGTTTTCTCTCATCTTTAGCGGTCTCTTACCTTTTCCTTTCCAGAGGGTATAAAACTGCCTGCAATGCCAGTTCAACGCCCCAAGAATTGATACTGTCTCAGAAGACTTACTCTCAATAAGTACGTTTAAAATCCTAAATGCCTTTGCCTTTTTATCTGCTATTATGGCATCAACAAGATCAAAAGGTGTATATCCCCTCACTATACCTGTAGATGAAATTAAGTCCTCACGCTTTATTGATTTAAGCCCTGAAAGAACTATTTTCTCTATCTCTGCTGTAAGCAGCCCAATATCAAGTCCTGCAGATTCTATCAGATAATCAACAGCATCCTGTGTTATGTTAATTCCTCTTTCATGTCCTTCTTGCTTAACCCATGCCGGGATATCGCTTTCTTTTATTTTTAGGGAAAATATGGGCATAGCATCAAGCCATCTCTGTGCATCGCCCCAAACCTTCTTGGGCTCTCTCCGAGACAATAAAAGCATGCATGTGCTTTCACATGGCCTTTCAAAATATGAGATTATGGCTTTTATGCTTGATGCGGAGAAAAGGTAAAAATCTTTAAGGACAACTAATCTCCTTTGTGCCATGAGGGGTAGTGTCATAGCAGTGTCTAAGATTTCATGTGGATTTGCTGATGGATAAAAGACATTATAATTAAAATCCTTTAAATGAGATGTAATGACAGCAGAGACCGCCTTTACAAGCACATCTTCTAAAAAATAATTCTCCTCACTCCATATAAGATAGACAGGTTTAGGCAGGTGTCTTTCAAACTCTCTCTGGAGCTCTTTACTGTACATACATTAGAGTAATTCTACCGATTATTTCCTTTGCTATCTCTGAACATGCCTTATCTATTGCTTTTTCCTTTTGCACAACCGCTTCACTTACAGAACCGGTAGACTGAAAGGTAATCCTCATAGGTGATTCTACTGAGGTAAAATTCGTAACCTTCCCTTTGTCAACAAACTTTATATCTACAAACATGGTTATTACCTGTTCACGTACCATTCCTCCCACAGCACCAATAGAGCTTAATTCAAATCTCGTTACTACTGCCTCTATCTCAACATCTCCGCCATCTGTCATCACCTTTATACCCTGGGTAATAAACTCCTTTGAAAGGGCATTGCGTAATTTCTCCTCAAGACGTGGTTCATAGGTATTATTCTTAACAGATTTTATTGTTACCGAGTTAAATGGTATGGCTTCAGAACCGATTAAATGATAACCACAGGAAGAAAGCAAGAAGTAGGAAGTAAAAAGTAGGAAGTAAAAAATAATATGAAACCACCATCTTGTAATTAATATTTTATTTCTCATTTTTCAGTTCCCATTTCTTAATTTCTAACCCGTTACAATATTCACAAGCCTGCTTTTAACAACTATCACTTTCTTAACGGATTTTCCTTTTATATAATCTGAGACCTTAAGGTCTTGAAAAGCCTTCTCCTTTATAGCCTCCTCCCTAAGACCTACCGGTATCGTAATTTTACCACGGAGCTTACCATTTATCTGTACAACAAGTTCAATCTCCTCCTCTTTTACCATCTCCTCGTCCCATCGAGGCCATGGTTCGTTAAGTGTGCTTTGTTGTCCACCGAGGTTTGCCCACAACTCTTCTGCAAAATGCGGGGCAAAAGGGGAAAGCAGAAGAATAATGTTTTTGATGCAAAAATTCAAGACCCTCTCATCTCCCGGTTCCAAAATATCAAAAGCTATTGCCTCATTCATGAGTTCCATCAATGATGCTATGGCGGTATTAAAATGATAATCGCGTTCAACATCATTGGTAACCTTCTTGATTGTCTGATGAGTTTTTCTTAACAGCCGTAAAGCGTAAGGCGTAAGGCGTGAGGCGTCTATTTGTGTATTTCCCCCCTTACCCTTTACGTCTAACGCCTCACGGTATTTATACACAAGCCCCCAGAGCCTGTTTAAAAAGCGGTATGCACCTTCAACCCCCTGGTCTGACCATTCTAAATCCCTCTCAGGGGGAGCGGCAAAAAGGCAAAATAGTCTTACTGTATCAGCGCCATACTTTTCAATCAAATAATCAGGGTCAACTACATTGCCCTTTGATTTAGACATCTTTGCGCCTTCTTTAATAACCATACCCTGTGTAAGCAGGTTCTGGAAAGGCTCAGCTATGTTTAAGAGCCCGATATCTCTTAAGACTTTCGTAAAAAACCTTGAATAAAGAAGATGGAGCACTGCATGCTCAATGCCACCTATGTACTGGTCAACAGGCATCCAGTAAGACAGTGACGAGTGATGAGTGATGAGTGATGAGTCAAGGATATTTTCGTTTAACTCATTACGCATTACGCTTAACGCATTACGGTCTTTCAGGCAATATGCAACAAAATACCATGACGAATCCACAAATGTATCCATTGTGTCAGTTTCCCTTTTTGCAGGTTTTTTGCACTTCGGGCATTCAGTATTTATAAAATCTATAACTGTTGATAGGGGATTTGCCCCTTTACCTGTGATGGTAACTTCTTTTGGAAGGATAACAGGAAGCATATTCTCAGGGACAGGGACAACCCCACATTTCTCGCAATATATTATCGGGATTGGTGTTCCCCAGTATCTCTGTCTTGAAATACCCCAATCACGCACTTTATAGTTTATTGCCCTTTTGCCAAAACCCTTTACCTCAATGAAATCAGCAATCCTTTCCCTTGCATCTTTGCTGGAGAGACCCGAAAATTGGCCTGAATCAATGAGAATGCCTTCGTCTTCGTAAGCCTCTGCAATTAGTGACGAGTCCAAAGGCAGTGACGAGTAACGAGTTTTCAGTAACGAGTTTGTGGAATTTTCTTTGCTTGTTACTCGTAACTCGTAACTTGTTACTGTCTTTTTGTAACTTGTAACTTGTAACTTGTAACTGTTTTCTGGGACTATTACTACTTTTATTGGCAGGTTATATTTCTTTGCAAAGTCAAAATCTCTCTGGTCATGCGCCGGAACAGCCATAATGGCGCCTGTGCCATATTCCCTGAGGACAAAATTTGAAATCCATACAGGGACATTATCCCCTGTTAATGGATTAATTGCATAGTAGCCAGTAAAAACACCTTCCTTTTTTTCAGGGTCTTCTGAAAGTAACTCTATTTTATTAATTATATCTCTGTCTTTTATAAGCTCGCTTACAAGTGGGTGACTTTTTGCAATGCTTATGAATGTTACACCATAAATGGTATCCTGCCTTGTAGTAAATATCCTTATCTTTTCCCCTATGCCAGCAACTTTAAAGTTAACCTCAACCCCCTCACTCCGCCCAATCCAGTTTTTTTGCATTGCTATAACCTTTTCTGGCCATCCTATAAGTGTATCACAGAGATTTAAAAGCTCTTCGGCATATGCGGTAATCCTAAGAAACCACTGTTCAAGCTCTTTTTGTGTTACCACATTATCACAACGCCAGCATTTGCCATCTATGACCTGTTCATTGGCAAGGACTGTTTCACAAGATGGGCACCAGTTAACACGAGAGGCATTTCTATATGCCAATCCTTTTTCAAACATCTTCAGGAAAAACCACTGGTTCCATTTGTAATATCCGAGGTCGCAAGTCGCAACCTCTCTCTGCCAATCATAACTAAGTCCGAGTTTCTTAAGTTGTTCTCTCATATAGTCAATATTCTCATATGTCCATTTTGTAGGATGAACCCCATGTTTTATCGCAGCATTCTCAGCAGGTAACCCGAAGGCATCCCATCCCATGGGATGAAGTACATTAAAGCCATTCATTCTTTTGTACCTTGCAATTACATCACCTATTACATAATTGCGGACATGCCCCATGTGAATCCTTCCTGATGGATAGGGAAACATTTCGAGGCAGTAAAACTTTGGGAATCGGACATCCTCCTTAACCCTAAAGAGGGCCTCTTTATTCCAATATTCCTGCCATTTCTTTTCTATGTTTTTGGAAACGTATTTCCCCTGCAAGTTGCTCCTGCCTTAATTAAGTCTTATTAAGCTATTAGCTATAAGCTGTAAGCTATTAACTATGTTACCATAATAATCATATTTCTAATCACTATCAGTCGTTAGAGAGAAAGCATTCAAAATTTCGGCGGGTCTAAGATGAAAAGAAGCGCGGGGTATTCTCAAAGTGCTGAATAAAAATTAAGATATGAAAAAAAGAAGTTTGTTATAAAAAGCCCCCTGCTTAAGCGGGGGGCTTTTTTAGTTAGCAGGTTACTTTATCTTCACGACGTTGGAAGCATTGGGACCTTTTTCTCCTTGCACTATCTCAAACTCTACCCTCTGTCCCTCGGTAAGGGTTTTGTAACCATTACCAGTAAGAGCTGAGTAATGGACAAAGACATCTGGCCCATTGTCCTGCTGAATGAAGCCATAACCTTTGGCTTCGTTAAACCATTTTACAGTTCCTACAGGTGACATGTTTCTTCTTAAAACCTCCTTCTAAAAACTTCCAACGCCAAGGCATTGGGTGAAGGGTTGTGCCCTCTTCACAATTAGGGCTTTTATAAAATAGATTTTTATTTTTTAAATTCCACCTTCTTGTTTACCTTATGAATTGTAGCTGTCTTACCTGGCTCATAGAGAGAGAGGAAAGATGCCTCTACATTAATAGATTTCGTAGCTTCTGTCAGGGGAATTACATACACCACAGAATCTGTCTCTAATGGAGCAATGCCGCTCTTTATACGTTTCATAGCAGTTATATCCCAGTTATTCATACCCAGGTACCCTTCTTTGTTTTCTGCGAAGTGAAAGTCGTAAATAAAGTATTCCTTCCGTTTAGAAAATACTTCCTTGCCATCCTGGTTTTTAACGGTCACATCCAGTGCCTTCTTGGGTAAGTATACTCAGCCATACGGTATGCCATGTCCTATCTTGTTTGTCACATCAACATTGACAACAACAGCAGGAACTATTTTATTCTCTAAATGATAGACATATTCAGTTGGTCTTACAGTAAGTTTAAGGTCAATCCCTTCTTTTGCATAGTCTACCTCAAAAATTCCCGGGAACTTGTGACTCTTAAACACCTCTCCCTTCATATGGCATTCCTGGCAGGTCTCTTTACCGCCGCGAGCTAAAAATTGTTCTTTATAGCTGGTGTACTTGGTGGGACATATATCTGATGGTAAATCAGGAGGACAGCCATGATGACACCCTGCACAGAATTCAGAGGTTGCCATAAACTCCGATTTTATTGACTTGATTTTTTCTTCCTCGTGAGGAGTTGCATCTATTCCCTCCGGACCTTTCGGGCCATAAATAGCTCCTGCTACAGGCTTACCATCAGAAGTAGCTTTCATGTTGTGGCAAACAATACAATTAATATTTAATTTTGAGAGCTCCTTATTTGCTGCTTCTCTTTTTGCTGCATCTTTGTCATCTACAGCAGTTACTATCAAATCAGCAATCTTTACAACTAATTCATCTGATGCATCTTTAATCTGGGGAACATGGCATGGAAGACATGTATCCTTAAGGTCTCTCCTTTTCCCTTTTGATTTGTCAAGACCGCTCAAAATAAAGGTTCTCCATGTCCTTAACACACGGGAATCAATAAGAGATTTTCCATGCCACGAATCCTTCCACTCCCCATAAATATCCTCATGGCACTCTATACATTTTGCATCAATTTTATACATCTCTGCTAACTCATCAATAGTTGCAGCACCCCCTGAAAATGCAGGTTGCGAAACAAATATAGTAAACACACTCATAATAAACATAAGAAACAATCTCATACAATCTCCTCCTTTATATAAATTTTATTATTTTTAATCTTCTTAATAGAGGTTCTTCTAAAATGAGTTAAGTATTATAAGCTAAAAACCACTCTAAGTGTCAATTAAATTTTTATTCCCACTCAATAGTGCTTGGTGGTTTTGAACTTATGTCGTATACAACCCTGTTAACACCTCTGACTTCGTTTATTATTCTGTTTGAGATATTCCCCATAACATCATACGGCAGTTTTGCCCAGTCTGCAGTCATGCCATCAACACTTTTTACAGCCCTTACAGCAATAACATTTTCATATGTCCTTTCATCTCCCATAACTCCTACGGTTTTAACAGGCAGCAGCACAGCAAACGCCTGCCATAGTTCAACATATAGCCCTGCCTTTTTTATCTCTTCCAAAACTATGGCATCTGCCTTTCTCAGGATGTCGCACCTCTGACGTGTCACCTCTCCAATAATCCTTATAGCAAGTCCCGGCCCCGGGAAAGGATGGCGGTTTATAATCTCCTCAGGCATACCGAGTTCTCTTCCAAGAACCCTCACCTCATCTTTAAAGAGCTCCCTAAGTGGTTCAATGAGTTTAAGCCTCATATATTTTAGAAGCCCGCCTACATTGTGGTGGCTTTTTATTGTGGCTGATGGTCCTTTAAATGATACACTCTCTATAACATCAGGATATAATGTCCCTTGTGCAAGAAACCTCACATTCTTTAACTTCTTAGCATTTTCTTCAAATACCCTTATAAATTCATTGCCTATTATCTTTCTTTTCCTTTCAGGGTCTGTAATGCCTTTTAGTTTTTTCAGAAAACGTTCAGATGCATCAACACAGATTATGTTCATATGAAAATTTTTCTTTAATGTAGTTTCAACCTTTTTTGCCTCTCCGGTCCTTAAGACGCCGTTATCAACAAATATACAGGTAAGCTTCTTCCCTATTGCCTTATGTATCAAGGCTGATGTAACAGCAGAGTCAACCCCCCCGCTTATGGCACATACCACACCACTATTGCCAACTTTTCCTTTTATGTCTTCTATGGCTGTATCAATGAATGACTTAATTGTCCATGTAGGTTTACATTCGCATATTTTAAATAAGAGGTTTCTTAGGATATCCGTTCCTCTTTCTGTATGCACAACCTCAGGATGAAACTGCAGGGCAAAGAAATTTCTCCCCGTGTCTGCCATTGCTGCAATCGGAGAGTTATCTGTGTGGGCAATAGACTTAAACCCTGCAGGGACCTTTTCAATCCTGTCCCCATGACTCATCCAGACGACAGTGACAAGTGACGAGTGACGAGTGACGAGTCTTTTGCATCTTGCATCTTGCATCTTGCATCTTTTTGCTATTCCTTTTAACAAGTTTGTATCATCGTCAATCATTAATTCCGCTCGCCCATATTCTCTCTTTACTGCCTTTGCCACCTTACCGCCAAGGCAATGAGCCATCAACTGCATACCGTAACAAATCCCTAAGACAGGGACGCCGAGAGAAAAAATCTCTTTATCAGGAAGAAGTGCCTTTTTATCGTAGATGCTTGAAGGACTGCCTGAAAGTATTATGCCTTTTGGTGCAAATGCCTTAATTTTATCAATAGAGGCATTAAAGGGGAATATCTCTGAATAAACCTTATGCTCTCTTATCCTTCTTGCAATAAGCTGTGTGTATTGTGAACCAAAATCAAGGACAAGAATTTTATCTTTTAAATCCATAGTTGTTCGTTATTTTGAATCTTGAATTTTAAATTTTGAATTTTTTAATGTATCAGGCTCTTTAAGTATACTAATTTTTTGTGAACATTTCATTGTCCGTTTGCATAATTTAGAGGTCATGTTGCTTCACTTTTATGTAGTTAATCATATATTATAATACATAATTGCTACTGTCAATAAAACCGGGCTTATGTATTTTACTAATATTCGGGGCGTAGCGCAGCCTGGTAGCGCGCCTGCTTTGGGAGCAGGATGCCGGAGGTTCAAATCCTCTCGCCCCGACCATCTAAATTTTGCTTAGCAAAATTGAAGTTAAAAGGTTTAAAGGTTAAAAGTTGAAAGTTTTAAATTTTTTTTGATTTTTATTTTTAACTTTTAACTTGCAACTTGGAACTTGAAACTGTTTTTTAATGCGCCTGTAGCTCAGTTGGATAGAGCAACTGCCTTCTAAGCAGTAGGTCATGGGTTCGAATCCCTTCAGGCGCGCCAATCAAATTTTGCTAAGCAAAATTTGTAGTTAAGAGTTAAAAGTGATAAGTTAAAAGTGAAGGAATTTTAGTTTTTAACTCTAAACTCATAACTTTTAACTGTTGTTAATCGGTGAGTGTAGCTCAATAGGTAGAGCACTGGACTGTGGCTCCAGTGGTTGTGGGTTCGAGCCCCATCACTCACCCCATTTCAATTTTGCTTAGCAAAATTGAAGTTAAAAAGTTTAAAGGTTAAAAGTTGAAAGTTTTAAATTTTTTTTGATTTTTATTTTTAACTTTTAACTTGCAACTTAGAACTTGAAACTGTTTTTTATATGCGCCTGTAGCTCAGTTGGATAGAGCATCGGCCTCCGGAGCCGAGGGTCGCCCGTTCAAATCGGGTCAGGCGCGCCAAATAAATTTTGCATAACAAAATTTATTTGGAGTTAAGAGTTAAAAGTGAAAAGTTAAAAGTTGAACATCTGATTTTGTGTGAGAATTTTTGACTTTACACTCTTAACTTATAACTCATAACTTTTAACTGTCGTTAAAGGGCCGTTAGCTCAGTTGGTAGAGCAGCTGACTCTTAATCAGCGGGTCGCAGGTTCGAATCCTGCACGGCTCACCATTTTTGCATTTATGAGGAACGGGTTGGACAGACAAAAGTCCCTCGTGGAACTAAGACCGAGTTGATTATGTCAGCAGTTAATTCCTTTTCAGGAAGCTTTTTATGAGGCTGTCCGGCGGGCGAAGCTCACGAAACGCGTCACCTCTTAAACAGAAAAGTGTTCCTTCACAAACTGTATATCTTCCTCAATGCTCTTAATGCGCCCTTCAAGCCTTGCATCAAGAAGTGCCTTGAATATTTTGTTATAAATTGGTCCTGGTTTATAGCCCATTTGTTTAAGGTCCTTCCCTGTAAGGGCAGGTTTAATTTTCTTTAATGTTGTCAGGTACAAGGATATTGCCTTTTTCTGTTTCTTATCGGTTGCCTTTGCCATTGTAAAAAGAATTGTTTGTATACTTAGCGGCTGTAGCGCATAATAAATATTTCTTGGTGAGGCATCCTGCAGTTTCAACAGGGTTATTTTAGATTGTTCAATGCCTTTTATTATCTCTTGTCTCACATTTTGGGGAACCATAAGTCTCTGTAAAGCCTTTTCCCTTTCTTCTGGTTTTAGCCATTCAAAGAGTGCCATTAAAAAGAGGTGCGATTTGTTTATTGGTTCTTCAATAAAGAGGAGTTTAAACCAGGAGAGGGTCTCTTCTATAGACTCAAATGTCTTTTGGGTGGTCTTTGTTAAGGTTATTTTAGGATGTATAAACTTAAGGAGGTCTAACTCGGAGAGTCTTTTAATAGCCTTTATGGGTTCTGTTTCAAGAAGTAAGAGGTTAAGTTCATCATAAAGTCTTGAACCAGAGAGTTTATCAAAAAGGCTTATCTTTTCCGCTGTTTTTATTAAGTTCAGGGTATGTTTACTTATCTTAAAGCCGAACTTCTCAGAAAACCTTATTGCCCTGAATGCCCTTGTCGGGTCCTCAATAAAGCTCAGATTATGGAGAATTCTTATAGTTTTTTCTTTAAGGTCTCTCTGTGCGCCAAAAAAATCAAGAAGCAACCCAAAATCTCGGGGATTTAATTTCACCGCAAGTGTATTTATTGTAAAGTCTCTCCTGTAAAGGTCTTTTTTTATAGAAGATATTTCTACCTTTGGCAGTGCCCCTGGTGACTCATAATATTCAGTTCTTGCTGTTGCTACATCAAATTTCAAAGACCTTGTCATCACGACTGCGGTCCCGAATCTCTGATGGGTTTTAACCTTTGCACCAAGTTTCTCTCCCAAAGACTGTGCAAATGTTATAGCATTACCTTCAACTACTATATCCATATCTATATCAAGATTAGTCTCTCCCCTTAAAATGTCTCTGACAGAACCACCTACAAGGTAGGCTGAAAATCCAAGACTCTCAGCAGCTTTTCCTGAGAGCTTAAGCAGATTAAATATCTCCTCTGGAAACTTTTCCTTAATTAATGATGAAATGTTTCTACCCATTGATGGTTTTTCTCTCTGCTCTTTCTCCTCAAACCTGCTTTTCCTCAAAAGGTCTTCATAGAGTGATCTTAAGAGGTCAGTCCTTGTAATGGCTCCTATGATCTCCCCCCTGTCAATTACAGGCATGAATCTCTGATTTTGTTCTATCATCAGGGATTCAACCTCTCTTATTGATGTCTCTGGTGTAACGGTAAGGGCATCAGTTGTGCAAAACCCATAGACATCACTCTTTCCAAATTCATGGAATAATGCCTTTTCTATTACCTCTCTGGAGATTAGACCAACATAGGCTTTGTCTTTAAGCACAGGCAGGACATTTACTCCGTATTTTGTTAGTGTCTGTTCAGCGTTTTTTATCGGAATATCCCACTGGATTGTCTTTACAGGAGCGGTCATTATATCTCTTGCAGTTTTTACAGGTCTTATCTTTTCATGTAAAAGACTAACAAGTCTTTCCTCAATGTCTTCTAAAGATGCTTCTTTTACAATTGCAGATGCCGCAGTTGGATGACCTCCGCCACCAAATGATTGCGCTATTTCAGATACATCAATTTCTGCCACTCGGCTCCTCGCTATAATATGTACCCTGTCTTCCATCATTACAATAATAAAGAGTGCGTCAATATCTTCTATATCTCTGAGTTTATGCGCCAGATATGCAACATCGCCCATATACTTTTCCCTAAATGCCTTTGCAATTTTTATCCTAACGCCATGAATTACGAGGTCTCGTGATGAATGGATTAACTCATTTAATAGGTCTATCTCATCAGGCCCAAGTTCCCTGCTTATAAGACTTGATACAATATTTAGGTTAGCGCCATTTTTGAGAAGATAGGCTATTGCTTCCAGATCCCTTGTTGTTGTAGATACAAAGGTAACAGAGCCTGTTTCCTCATAAATCCCCAATGCCAGTAAGGTTGCCTCTATAGGGGTTATCTTGATTTTGTTTTTCTCAAGCATCTCTACAAAGATTGTGGTTGTTGCACCAACAGTCTCTATGACCTCTTTTTGCCCTTTTATGTCGTCAGGTTGAGAAGGGTGGTGGTCATAGATGTGAATCTTTAAGCCTTTTTTGTTTAAAATTTCAGAGAAGCGTCCAATCCTGTGAGGATTTTTAACATCTACAAGTATTAAACGGCTAATGTCTTCTAAATTGATATCTTTGAGCCTCTTGAAATCCAACGTGATATAGGGGGCAGACAGAAAATCCCTTACGCTTTTCTCCTGTGAACCGGGGAATACCATTACTGCATCAGGATAAAACTTTTTTGCTGATAGCATTGAGGCTAATGCGTCAAAGTCGGCATTTACGTGGGTTGTAATTACGTCCATAGTTTACCTCTGCGATTAAAATTATAACAGATTCTGCATGAATTCAGTCTTAGTAAAGATAGAGCCTGTTCAATAACTCACAAACCCTTGTAAGACAAGGCTTCGCAAGGACATTAATTTTTCGCTTACCGCAGTCCGTCATTCCGTGCTTGACACGGAATCCAGTTGTTTTTAAAGGTTTTTTGTTTCTCTGGATTCCTGCTGGAGTTTATCCCGTACTTGATACGGGGCAGGAATGACAACTTAAAACCCCCTTAGTTATTGAACAGCCTCAAAGATATGCTCTTGAAGAAAAAGGGTGGGGGGAATATAATTCCTCTAAACTCAAGGCGCTATGAGGCTGGAGGCTGAGGCTTCTCTTGATTATAATAGAAACTTACATTAACACCTCGCTTCTGTCAAGCATTTTTTCAATTATAAATAAATCGGGGTCGGCGCAGGTATAATCTGACCCCCTTGATGTATAAAAAATACTCCCTGTTTGTAATCCCTCACCATTTATGCCATAATATTGCAAAAATATAAGATGATAAAACATACAAAAGACAATACGTTTATTGAGAGCCGGTATATGCACTCACTGATGGAGTTTCTGAAAAGCGATGCAAATATAATTTTTGCCTTTGTTTTTGGTTCATATGCTAAAGGAAGACAAAAGCCATTTAGCGACATTGACATAGCAATTTATTTTAAGAACCCGCCAAAAGATGTTGAACTTCTCTTTATTATTAATAAACTTTCAGAGCTGGCAGGCAAAGATATTGACCTTATAGTCTTAAACAATGCCTCCGCCTTTCTCAGACATCAGGTCGTGAAGTATGGGATTCCTCTATCTGTTAAGGACCATTATATTTACACTAAGTTCAGAGAAAAAACCATCACTGATTATGACGAGTATAAATATGTCTCAGGGATGTATGTTTATGATTGATAAACATTTAATTGAAAAAAAATTACGAAGAATTGAGGATTTCTTGAGAGAGCTAAAAGAGGTAAAAATAGAAGATTTTGAAGGTTTCAAAGAAAACACTATTGTAAAAAGGTTTGTAGAAAGGAATATAGAACTTGCAATTGAACAGATGGTTGATATATGCAAACACTTTATAACAGGTCTGGATTTAAGAGAACCAGAGACCTACGCTGAATGTTTTAGTATCCTCTCAGAAAATATGGTAGTGCCAAAAGAGGCAACTGAAACTTTTAAATCAATGGTGAGATTTAGAAACATCCTTATTCATGGTTATGATAACGTAGATGATTCCGTTACCTATGGAATATACAAAAAGCACTTGCAGGATTTCAGAAACTTTATAAATGTAATCAGGGAGTTTCTTACAACCGAAAAGGCCAATAAAAACGCCCACCATCCCATTGCTCCTGGACAGTGAGCGTCCCTCGCTGATGTCCCCTAATAACCAATATTCTAAATCCCTGCTCCTCTTAATGGTACCAAAAGCACTGATGGAGCAGGGTTAATAATCCCTCCTTCATAAAGTAGAGGAAGGAGGGATTATTGTTACACCTTCAGAATATCCCAAAAAGAGATGCCACTCTACTTCGTCAAGCCATTCTCTAAAAGCTCCCATCCCTTTCGGGTTTCTCCTGCAGGACTTAGTGTTGCTGTTACAGTGAAATTAAAACTGTCTGAATCCCACAAAGCAGGATATGGTCCTACACTTCCGTAATATGTATAGGTGCCCAGAGGCGCTGAAGTTGGTATCTTGTGGCTTAGATGGGCGCTCTTTGTCTGTTCTGCTGTCAAGGTCACACTTACGGGTCCAAATAATTCACCGGATGGTGGATACCGAGTTCCATTCGGCAGTTTTACATATGTCCAGTACTTGAAGGTCTGAGAAGTGGATGTGCTGTTTGTAACTGTTACTGTATATCCAAGCGTGCCGCCACGTGGGACTGTTGTTGAGTTAGGTACCAGAGTAACACTGACTATTGGTATGCAAGCCGGGTCTAATGCATCAGTAAAGCCATTACAGTCATTGTCTTTTCCATCACTGCATGTTGGGTCGCTGGGAGGTCCTTCTGTTTGTGGAGTCCCCGGAACACAGGTGTCTTGTGTTACTCCGTTTACACAGATTAACTGTCCTGTTGATTCACATACTCCTACACCGCATGTTGTTGGTGTCGGCACATAGCCGTCATCAGCAACTCCATCACAGTTATTGTCAATTCCATCGCATTGAGAATCATCTGCACCGGGATAAACTGCAGGGTTACTGTCATCGCAGTCATCGCCCGGGCTTGTCTGACAGCCTGAAGGCACACAGCCATCGCCTGCACAGGTTCCGTCTATTGACGAATCTATATATCCATCATTATCATCATCACAAAAATAATCAAATGACCCAGACTGTCCGCCGCGCACGCACCGGACATAGCTGCCGTAGTAGTTCTTATAGCCGTACTCGACGTTGCCACTGTAGAAGCTCACGTGCCACGCGTAGTACGGATAGTAGGCGAAGGCAGTAGACGACCAGTAGAAGGATGCATAGACGCCCGGGAAGAAAGTGGTATCTATCGCCGGATAATATTTCGTATCATCAGTCAGAGACTCAAGTTCCTTGACATTCGGCAACCGCCAGTCTGTATTGCCTCCGAGTGTAAG
>JACQXB010000019.1 GCA_016208965.1 Nitrospirota bacterium | reverse complement strand
CAGATTTAAACCTTTTACAAATAGTAATGAATCTCATAGAAATGGTAAAGCTCCTTTAGAGCTTGCTAAAGTTAATATCAATAATAGAGATTGGTTGAGTTTTTCACAACTAACCGGACACACTTAAATTCACAGTGCCAAAAAATATTTCCTCAATTTTGCATTTTGATTTTTGCATTTTGATTTTGCTTCTTTAATCAGTTTTTTCATCTCCCTCACAGCCCTCTCTATCCCTACAAAGACAGCCCTTGAGATGATGCTGTGCCCGATATATAATCCTCTCAGTTCTTTAATTTCAGCTATCTTTTTAACATTTGTATAATTCAGACCATGTCCTGCATTAACCGTAAGTCCGAGGGCAATCGCCTTTTCTACCGCCTTTTTAACCCTTTCAAGCTCTTGTAATTGTATTTTACTTTTGGCATTTGCATAAAGTCCTGTGTGAATCTCTACCATCTTTGCGCCGATTTTTTTTGATATCTCAACATCTGCAATTGAAGGATTTATAAAAAGACTGACTGGAATACCTCTGTGTTGAATCATCTCTACTGCCTTTTTAATCTGCTTCATGTTTTTCTTTAAATTAAGCCCGCCTTCTGTAGTAAGCTCTGCCCTTTTTTCAGGAACCAATGTAACCATGTCAGGCTTCACCTTTAATGCAATTCCTATCATCTCGGCTGTTGCAGCCATCTCAAGATTAAGTTCAACAGAGATACACTTTCTTAGGAGCTTAAGGTCTCTGTCCTGAATATGTCTGCGGTCTTCTCTTAGATGAATAGTGATTCCATCAGCGCCTCCAAGTATTGCAAGAGGGGCTGCCCTTACAGGGTCAGGCTCAGTTCCTTTCCTTGCCTGTCTTAGAGTTGCCACATGGTCAACATTTACACCAAGAAGCATAAATATCCTCTTAAAAATTAAAAAATCAAAGAGCAAAAATCATCCCGAATAGTCGGGATACATTTTGCATTTTAATTTTTGATTTTATGCATACAGGTGACATGAAACCCATCTATTCCTCTTAACCTCTTTAAGTGCAGGAACCTCGCCCTCGCATGGCTTAAACCTCTTAAAGCATCTTGGATGAAATGGACACCCTGAAGGAATATGCAATGGGCTTGGCACATCACCTTCAAGAACAATTCTCTTCTTCCTTTTGTCAACCTCTGGTACAGGCACAGCACTAAGAAGCGCCTCTGTATAAGGATGAAGCGGTTCAGCAAATA
Source organism: Nitrospirota bacterium (assembly GCA_016208965.1). GTDB lineage: Bacteria > Nitrospirota > Thermodesulfovibrionia > UBA6902 > DSMQ01 > JACQXB01. The sequence continues at coordinate 11,761 of JACQXB010000019.1, read as the reverse complement.
AATCTTCTGTTGGTGATAATTCAACTATCCTGCCAAGATACATAACAGCAACTGTATCGCTGAAATGTTCAATTACCTGAAGATTGTGGCTTATAAGCAAGTAGGATAAGTTAGAGTCTATCTGCAAATCTTCAAGCAGATTTATTATCTGTGCCTGAATGGACACATCAAGTGCAGAGAGTGGTTCATCTGCGACTATCAGTCTTGGGTTCACAGAAAGTGCCCTTGCTATGCAGACTCTCTGCCTCTGTCCTCCGCTTAGTTCATGTGGATACTTATAAAGCGTATCGCCATTAAGCCCGACTTTTTTAAGCAATTCTATAATCCTGTCTTTCACTTCTCTTTTTGGGACAATTTTATTTACTATCAATGCCTCGCCTATGGCATCTACAATCCGTTTTCTTGGATTAAGTGATGCAAAAGGGTCCTGAAATATTATTTGAAGGCCCTTTCTAATCTTTGAAAGCGTTTCACCATGAGCCTCTACAATGTCCAAATCATCAAAGAAAATCTTACCTTCTGTAGGTGGTATTAGTTTGAGAATTAACCTTGCGAGTGTAGACTTACCACAACCGCTTTCCCCTACAAGCCCAAACCCTTCTCCTTCTTTAACAGAAAAACTAACGTTGTCAACTGCCCTGAGGATATTGTCGCCTTTGGCAGAAAAATATTTTTTTATACCCTCCAATTTGAGTAATTCTTTCATATTATTTAAACATGAGTTGTCATGCCCAACATTCAAAGTTCCCCTGCCTTTATACATCGGCTGCGATGATTGGTATTGTCTATTGGGATAAGTTCAGGCTCTTTTGAATTACACTCATTAATTGAATACCGGCACCTCGTTGAGAATTTACAGCCCTGATGAAGCTCGCTTAATCTCGGCACCTGCCCGGGAATAGGGGTAAGTCTTTGCCCTTTCTTTTTGGGTAAAGATTCAAGAAGTCCTATTGTATAGGGATGCCTCGGATTAGTGAATATATCTCTTACATCAGCCTCTTCAACGATTCTACCTGCATACATTATTTCAACCCTTTTCACGCATTCGGCAACAATCCCGAGGTCATGGGTTATCAAAAGCACTGACATCTTATTTTCTCTTCTTAGACTATCAAGTAATTCAAGTATTTGTGCCTGTATTGTCACATCAAGGGCTGTTGTTGGTTCATCCGCAATAATGAGAGAGGGTCTACATGCAATTGCCATGGCAATCATAACTCTCTGTCTCATCCCTCCGCTTAACTGGTGAGGATATTCTTTTATCCTTATTTCCGGAGATGGGATTCTCACTGCTCTCAGCAGTTCAACAGCCTCTTTCATTGCGTATTTTTTATTCATTTTTTTGTGAGTCGTTAACACCTCTGCTATCTGGTAGCCAACCGTAAACACAGGGTTTAAAGAAGTCATCGGTTCCTGAAACACCATAGAAATCTCACTGCCTCTTATATTTCTTAGTTCAGACTCTGGTTTCCTAAGTAGGTCCTCTCCTTTATACAAAATCTTCCCTGAAAGAGAGGCATTCGCAGGTAAAAGCCTCATTATCGAAAGTGCTGTGAGTGTCTTTCCGCATCCACTCTCACCAACAAGACCAAGGACATCTTCCTCAAAAACCTTAAAACTAACACCATCTACTGCTTTTAGTGTCTTACTATTAGATGTAAATGATACCTTTATTTCTTCTGTTAAAAGGATTGGCTGAGGCAGTATTTGTGCCATTCTAATGGATAAGTTTATGTGAACATATAAGCTTTGTCAAGGCAACCATATTTGACAAAATCCCGATTTAGAAGAGTTGTCATTGCGAGTGAAGCGAAGCAATCTCACTTTTTTGAAAAGAGATTGCCACGAACCCTTCGGGTTCTCGCAATGACAAGTTATTCAACGCTTCTGTTTTTCTAAATCGGGATTTGGGTATTTGACAAAATCTGCTGCTGAGCCATATTATTATTTTCCATGAAAATTACTGAAGGGATTGAAAATGTTGAAAGACTTCCGTATCCGATTTTGACAATAGGCAATTTTGACGGCGTACATCTTGGTCATCAGACAATCTTTCAGATGATAATCAAAAAGGCTAAGGAAAAAAACGGCACATCCGTAGTTTTGACATTTGAGCCCCATCCCATAAAAGTAATCGCACCTGATAAATCGCCAAAACTTATCACATCGTTTAAAGAGAGGAGAAGGCTCATAGAAGAATCAGGGATTGATGTGCTTTTGTATATAAAGTTTACAAAAGAGTTTTCAAACATACCTGCTGAGGATTTTGTAAAAAATATACTTTTAGATGCCATCGGCATAAAAGAAATATTCATCGGATCTAACTACTTTTTTGGCAAAGGAAAAGAAGGCTCTCCTGAATTATTAAAAAAAATGGGTAAAGAATACGGATTTGAAGTTACAATCATCCCGGAAATAAAAATAAATGACTCCACTGTAAGCAGTTCTAAAATAAGAAGCCTTATCAGTAAAGGAAATGTTGAAGAGGCTTCAAAGTTTCTTGGAAGGCACTACTCTCTGGAAGGGATAGTAGTTGAAGGTGCAAAGAGGGGCAGGGAACTGTTTAATATCCCAACTGCAAATATTGCAATATTTAATGAGCTCCTTCCAAAAAGCGGAGTCTATGCAGTTAATGTTGATATTGACGGCACGATATACAATGGCGCTGCAAATATTGGCTATAATCTAACCTTTGGCGGTAAAAAAATAATGTGCGAAGTGCATGTCTTAGATTTTGACGGAAACCTGCTTGGGAAAATACTCAAGGTCAATCTCATCAAGCGGATTAGGGATGAGATAAAATTTTCAAAGATTGAAGACCTTGCAGTGCAGATACAGAAGGATATAGAGGAGATAAGGCAAACACTTAAAGAAACTTAAACCCAAGTTGAGCATTTTTCTTGTTATGATATGAGACATGTTCATTCAAAAACCCGTGTAACGCAACAGGATTCATTGAGAGGCAATTATTTTTTGGTTTCACCACATAAGTTATTCAAAAGATTCTCTATAAAAATAATTGCCTGTTATAAGGTGTTGCAACACAGCTTTTTTCATGCCCATGCCTCATAAGAATCGCTCAATTTAGGTTAAACTCTATGTCATCACATCAAATTTATCGGGTCAACGTCTACATCAATCTTTATATCTTTAATATCTTTAAGAATATGTAATATCTCAAATGCCTTCTGTCTCAGGCTTTTTGAGCCCTTGCCTTTCAAGATAATATGCCATCTCCAAAGATTTCTGATTTTTTCAATGGGTGCAGGTGATGGTCCAAGAATCTCAACATCATTAGTCTTCATCTTTTTAATCATCCCTGAAATATTTTTAATAATCTTTTTTCCGGTATCCATGGTTTTAAAGCTTAGGATAATCCTTATTAATTTACTAAACGGTGGATAGGACAATTCCTTCCTTAATTCAATTTCTCTTTCGTAAAACCCCTTATAATCATGCTGTCTTACATATTCAAATACATAATGCTCAGGCTCATAGGTCTGTATGTACACATTTCCGAATATATCACCCCTCCCTGCCCTTCCTGCGAGTTGAGTAAAAAGCTGAAACGTCCTTTCTGAAGACCTGAAGTCAGGCAGGTTTAACGTCACATCAGCAGATACAACAGCAGACATTGTTACATCAGGAAAATCATGTCCTTTGGCTACCATCTGTGTTCCAAGAAGCACGTCTATCTCTTTTCCCTCCATTGCCTTTATTATTCTGTAATGTGAGAGTTTCTTTCTCGTTGTGTCTCTATCCATTCTTTTTAGGGAAATCTCTGGGATTAAGCCCTGAAGTTCCTCCTCTATCCGCTGAGTTCCAACTCCTATATATTTTGTTTTGGTTCCTTTACATTGAGGACATAAGTCCTGAGGCATTAGATATGAACCGCAATAGTGGCAATTCAAGGTTTTAGTGTCTTTATGGTATGTCAACGTGATGCTGCAGGCTCTGCATTTATAGGTATATCCGCAGTCGGAGCACATTAAAAAAGAAGAGTATCCCCTTCTGTTGAGCATTATAAGCGACTGATGACCTTTGGAGTTATTATCTTTTATGGCATTCAAGAGTCTGTCAGAAAAAAACCATGTCTTTTTGCTTTCTTTTGTCATATCCAATATTTCAACCTGAGGCATTGGTTTTTCTTCCACCCGTTTATTTAACTCAAGATATTTAAACTTTCCGTGTTGTGCATTATAAAAACTCTCCAAAGAAGGCGTTGCAGAGCCAAGTATCACCTTTATGTTTTCAAGTTTGGCACGCACTAATGCCATATCCCGCGCATTGTATCTCAGCCCTTCAAATTGTTTATAAGACGCCTCCTGCTCTTCATCAACCACAATAAGCCCAAGATTTCTGAAAGGCGCAAAAACAGCGCTCCTCACACCAAGGACTACTTTTGCTTCACCGTTTCTTATCCTCCACCACTGAGTCATTCTCTCGCCCATTGAAAGCCCGCTGTGATAAAAGGCAACTTTATCATTAAACCTGCTTCTAAACCTGTCAATAATCTGGGCTGTAAGGGCAATCTCAGGGACAAGGACAATAGCCTCTTTATTGTCCGGAAGCGCTTCAATGGCTCTGATATAGACCTCTGTCTTGCCGCTTCCTGTTACCCCATGCAAAAGGAATATTCCGCTGTCTGCTTTATTTATCTCTGACAGCGATTTCTCCTGCTCTTTTGTCAAATCAACTATCTTTGCATTTTCAATATCAGGGCTGTATGTGACTCTCGGCTTTCCGCTTTTTCTGCCTGTAAACAGTCCAGACGGAATAGCGTTTTTTAGGACCATGCCTGAAGCTGAAATGTAATATTGTCCTGCCCATTTGATAAGTTTTAGCAGACTCTCAGGAACTATTGGTTCTTTATCTAGGACTGCAATAATTAGTTTAAGTGATATTTTGTCAAGAGATGCCCCTGCCTTATTGAATCCGATAACGATTCCTGTTTTTTTCTGATTTTTAAACGGGGCAAGAATTCTTGAGCCTATTTTTATATCTTGCTGGATCTCTTCAGGGACGAGATAAGTAAAAGCCTCTGCCTTTATGGGGAATAATACATCAACCTGCATTAGATTTTTTGTCTTCTAAAAAACCATTTCTCTATTTCAACTGCAAAAAAATACTATTGATAAAACAGCAAGTGTAAACAGCAATTTATTAAAATAAAAATCAGACACATATCACGGACACGAATACCAGATTTTCATATCTGCTGGCAGTTCATGAATTAACATGGTTGACATCCGACATCTTCCATATTAGCTCAAAATTGCAAATGATAACCATCGGATTGCCGGTATTGTCCCTCATTATCTCATCTTTGCTGTTGGTAGCTAACAACAGATCATTGGGTTTTAATAATAACCCGTCATAGCCCACATCTTTGAGATTCTCTTTAACCTTTTTTAGCAGCATCCGGCAATGAATTTTATCGATAAGTCCTTTAATGACAGCCCTCGAAAGATCCACAGGTACATAAAGTGGTCCCGTTTGTTCAGCCACCCATTCATCGGGGCCGTTATAATAACCGCGGATGGTGATGTAATTGTGATTCTCCTGAAGGATGGGATTGCCTTCAGGGTCTAAAATATTTTTGTGTGATTCATATTTCCTGATATCAGACGATGCCTCTATCTTACCGGTGCCAGTCATATAGATAGCCCTTACATAAACACATGGTATCCCGTTCTGATTTAATTTATGTGCGATAGCGAATTCTTCAAAAGGGCTATTTATCCCGAATTCACTAATCCTGGAACTGAATCTTTCTTCATCTTCACCCGGCAACTCGCCAACCCTTGATGTTTCCCAGACAAGATGAATATTGTCCTTTGTGATTGTATAGAATATCTCCTTATTTTCGGACAATCTAATAGAAGGGGTTTTCCTCCATCGTTCAGGGAGGAAATAATCAAATAAGCGGGCATTCTTTCCAACAACCCACAGATGTCCGCCAGTGCTTTCTGTATGACCATAAATATACGGCACACCAAAAACCTCCATGCTCGTTAAATGGTCAGGCAGTGGAGTCGGAATAAAACGATTCTGTTGATCGTCCAAATAGGAATGCCTCCTGGAATATTTGACTTCTTCTTCATGCTTCGGGGTACGCAGGAGGAGTTCATAATCAACCAATGAATACTTCCTCATATCAATAAGATTATACAGATAGTATACTTGCTCTTTTGTAGAATCAGACGTCTTTTTCCATCCGATTTTTCTAATTCGCTCTGTGTCAATTTCGCTGATTATGATATGTTCCGGTTTCATGTCAGCCACCAAATATCCCTTTTTATTAAGGTCCGCTATGACTATGTTGTTGAGTGTTTTCAGATGCTGTAAATATTCATTATCATCCACGTTTATAAATTCAAAAATTTCGGTGAGATTGTATCCCTCTATCCACTCATAAATCATCTTGTATTGTTTGAGGATATCGAGGTCAATGCCAGGGTGTTTGGCGCGGATGCGGTTTATTTTTGTCTTAGACCTTCCGCTTTGCCACATCTGCATTATATCAGGCGGGACGTATATCGCCATGGGGTGCTGGGTACTAATTTTCAATTCTTTTGGACCATATTGTCCCTCACGCATTTCCATAACGAGAGAAAACTCTTCCCACGGGCTGTTAAATTCAGCGTCACAGAATTCCTGTAAGGTATGGGTATCAAGGGGGACATCCTCGCCTACGCGGCAATTCTTGTAGACAAGACTGAGGCTCTTGCCGTCCACCTCTTTTGTCGGCAGTTTGTATACTGAACCCGTTCCTTTCAGTTTTATTCTGTGCGTGTTGAACCAGTTTGGTTCATACCAGTTTTCTATGTCAAAATGCTTCTGATACGGCTCGGCAAATCTCGTTAAATAGAGGTCGCCTCCATCAGAGGTTTTAACGTGGGCATATACAACACCTAATACATTAACCAGCGTCTTTTTTTGCATTTTAAGGGAAATTGTCATTTGTCGTCATTCCTGTATAAACGGAAATCCAGTTTTTCTAAGGCACTAAATTCCCACTTTCGTGGGAATCACCCGGTTACCTTCATTTTCTATTATTTAGGAAAAAAACATTACCCTAGACGCTGGATAAATTCCTGAAGCTGATTTTTTAGTCTATCCGGCAGACGATTACCGAAAACTGAAAAATGGTTTCTGATATCGGGAATCTCCGCTTTCCATTCATTTGTGTCTATACACATGAGTTCTCTCATGTCCTCCCGGGATATATCAAGACCGCTGAGATCAATATCTCCTTTATTCGGCAATAAACCTATGGGGGTTTTCTGCGCCCCGACTTTACCTTCGACACGTTCGCACATCCATTTTAGCACACGGATGTTGTCACTGAAGCCAGGCCATAAAAACTTGCCGTCTGGGCCTTTCCTAAACCAGTTGACATAAAAAATCCTTGGGGCTTTATCTCCAAGCCTGTCACCCATATTAAGCCAGTGGTGAAAATAATCGCCCATGTTATAGCCGCAAAAAGGTTTCATTGCAAAAGGGTCTCGTCTGAGATGTCCCACAGCGCCGATATTTGCAGCAGTTGTCTCAGAGGCTGCAGTAGCGCCAAGAAAGATCCCATGATCCCAGTTGTATGCCTCATAAACCAATGGGGCAACACTGGAACGTCTTCCACCAAATATGAAGATATCAATCGGAACACCATCAGGCTTCTCCCAGTCTTTGCAAATTACCGGACATTGAGCTGCTGGAGCAGTAAATCGGGCGTTTGGATGTGCAGCGTCTTCGGTGCTCAAAGGGGTCCAGTCACGCCCTTTCCAGTCAATAACATGTGACGGCTCTTCACCGTCCATGCCTTCCCACCAGACATCCCCATCGTCTGTCAGGGCACAGTTTGTGAAAATAACATTTTCCTTCAATGTTTCCATTGCCATTGGATTTGTGCTGTATGATGTGCCCGGAGCCACGCCGAAAAAACCGTTTTCAGGGTTTATGGCATAAAGACGCCCGTCAGACCCAATCTTGATCCATGCAATGTCATCTCCGATACATTCGCATTTCCAGCCCGGAATGGATGGCTGCATCATTGCCAGGTTTGTCTTCCCGCAGGCTGAGGGGAAAGCTGCGGCTATATGGTATTGTTTTCCCGCTGGGTTTGTCAGTCGTAGAATTAGCATATGCTCTGCCATCCAGCCTTCACGTTTTGCCATAGCTGAGGCGATTCTAAGCGCCAGGCATTTCTTTCCTAACAGGGCGTTGCCGCCGTAGCCCGAACCATAAGACCAGATAAGGTTTTCTTCAGAGAAGTGACTAATGTATTTTTTCTCTATTGGTGCACAGGGCCATTTGGTATCTTTCTGTCCTTCAGCAAGCGGAGCGCCGATTGAATGAAGACATGGAATGAACTCTCCGTCTGTAGAAAGCAGTTGTAGTACCCGTTTACTTACACGGGTCATAATATGCATATTAATAACCACATAAGGGCTATCTGATATTTCAACTCCAATCTTTGAAAATGGAGAACCAAAGGGACCCATTGAAAAAGGAATTACATACATAGTACGACCTTTCATACATCCCTTGTATAAATTTAACATGGTCTTTTTCAACTCATCAGGGCTAATCCAGTTATTGGTGGGGCCTGCATCTTCCTTTGAAGAAGTGCTAATAAATGTCCTGTCTTCAACACGCGCAACATCGCCTATGTCTGTCCGAAAGAGGTAACTGTTAGGACGTTTCTTAAGTGCAATAGCGATACCACTTTTAAGCAACTTTCCAATTATAAGGGCATATTCTTCTTTAGAACCATTACATAAATAAATATCATCGGGCTGGCATAACTCTGCTACTTCCTTAAGCCACTCATTGAGTTTTTTATTCTTCACAGTAACATTCACAAATTTCTCCATCCTCTTTAATCTTCTTTTCCCTCCCAAATTTCATCCTTGCGATATACCCTTCTTCTCTTTTAGAGGATTTTAAGGGTATAATAAACCTCCTCTTGAATTTTTGTGTATTGATATACCTGTCCAAAATAAGTACTTAACTCTTTAATTTAATATTGTTAACTGCAAAGGTTTTAGCCTGTGTCTAAAAATAACTTTTTAGACTTTTCTGATAGTGACTTCCTTACTTTACTTTCTCTCTGAATGTCTTTAACTTTTCTGCTATCTCGGGATATTTAATAGACAATATAGAGCATGCAAGATATGCAGCATTTTTTGCCCCGTCTATTGCAACAACTGCTACAGGAACTCCCGGAGGCATTTGCACTGTAGAGTATAAGGCATCCACCCCATTTAATGCACCTGATTTAAGAGGAACTCCTATCACCGGAAGAGTCGTATGTGAGGCAATAACACCGGCAAGATGCGCTGCCATCCCTGCACCTGCAATTATCACCTCAATACCCCTCTCTCTCGCAGTCTTTGCATATTCAGCCGTTTTCTCGGGCAATCTGTGGGCAGAGCTTATATCTATTTCATATGGAATATCCATATCTTTCAAAACCTCTGCCGCCTGCTTCATAACAGGGAGGTCGCTCTCGCTCCCCATAAGGATACCTACAAGGGGTTTATTCATAATTGTCTTCCTGAAGCCATTGCTTCAAGCCTTGCTATTCTTTCCTCTATAGGCGGATGGGTGCTAAAGAGTTTTAAAAATCCTCCACCTGACAAGGGATTAACTATGAACATATGTGATGTTGCAGGATTGACATTCATCGGAATCTTCTGAGAGACAACGTAAAGTTTTCTCAATGCATTTGCAAGATATATGGGATTTCCTGCAATCCTTGCTCCGCTGTCATCAGCTCCATATTCTCTTGAGCGGGATATTGCCATCTGCACAAGCATTGCCGCGATAGGACCCACTATCATCATAACAATCGCTGCAATAGGGTTTCCTTCTCTTTCATCATCCCTTCTTCCCCCAAATATCATTGCCCACTGAGCCATCTGGGCAAGGTAACTTATCGCGCCTGCAATAGTAGCTGCAACTGTACTTACAAGGATATCCCTATTTTTGATATGGGCAAGCTCGTGCCCTAAAACACCCTCAAGCTCTTCCCTTGAAAGTATCCTCATAATACCTGTGGTAACTGCAACAACTCCATGGCTGGGGTTTCTGCCGGTAGCAAAAGCATTGGGCTGCTCCTGTTCCATCATGTAGACTTTTGGCATTGGAAGCCCTGCCTTATGGACAAGTCTTCTTACAATACTGTGAAGCTCAGGGGCTTCAGCCTCGCTTACCTGTTTAGCACCATACATCCTGAGGACTATCTTGTCACTGAACCAATAAGTGATAAAGTTCATGCCAAATGCCATGATAAGGGCAAATGTCATCCCTGATTTACCGCCTAAAATACCCCCTATTGCTACAAGCATAAGGGTCAACGTTACCATCAAGAACGTTGTCTTTAATGTATTCATGGTTTACCTCCTTAAATTTTCCTGAACCAATAAAAAACCTTTACCGCTTTAAAGTTATAGTAACGAGTTACGAGTAACAAGTTTTCTATAAGAAATAGTTTTCTTGCTTTAGCTCGTTACTTTTTACTTGTCACTCGTTACTGCCTTTAGAATGGTAAAGGTCTCGCTTATTAGGCTTACCTAACCAATGGTTCCGGCCCCGCTTAATTTTGGTGCGGGAATAACCATTGCTATAGCTACTCCCCTTGATATATTTTAGAATATCTAACAATAAGAACTTATTTTAATTTAAATTTTTATATTGACTCATTATGTATTCATGGATATACTTTGGGAAGTAAGAAATAATTTCAAAAATCTTAAACAAGGAGGATGGAAAATGAGAAAGGTATTTATTTTAATGTTAGTATTTCTATTCATCGCAGTTAATCTCTATGCAGCAGGAGACCTTATTGTAGAGGGCAATGTTGGTATCGGGACTGCAAATCCAGTATCAAAGCTTGAAGTTGTCTTAGAAGGCGCAGGGGCGGCAGGTTCCTTTACAAAGTATATCAATGGTGTTTCAGGTGCTTTTCCTCTGATTAAAAAAGCAAGAGGAACTGCAGCAGCTCCCCTGTCAGTTATAAGTGATGACACTATTGGAGGATTCAGCTATCAGGCTTATGATGGCGCTAATTGGGATAATGCAGCAGCCATAAGGGCAGTAGTTGTCCCGACGCTTCGGGGCGGGAAATGTTTCAAGCTATATAAGAGTAGATACATCTAATTCAAGCGGGGTATTGACTGAGGCATTAAGGATAACTGAAACTCAGAACATTGGCATAGGGACTACAAATCCAGGGGCCTATAAGCTTTATGTCAATGGAAATGTTTATGTAAATGGCACAGTTACACAGACCTCTGACATAAGATACAAGGAAAACATAACAACAATACAGACCCCATTGGACAAGATATTAAACATGAGAGGGGTTTTGTATAGCTGGAAAACTGAAGAATATAAAGACAAGGGATTTTCAGAAGGTAGGCATTATGGAGTAATAGGGCAGGAGGTTGAGAAGGTGTTGCCAGACATAGTAAAAGAAGGCGAGCAGGGAGAAAAGGGTGTTTCTTACATAGAGATAATACCTGTATTAATAGAGGCAGTAAAAGAACAGCAGAGGGTTATTGAGGAGCTTAAGGCAGAAGTCAGGCAATTAAAGACAAAGGGTTTTGTGGCAAAGGCTCAGTAGGGGTAACCATTCAGAAGGTGTGAAAAAATTCATTTAGCTACACCAACTTTTATTTCCAGTAACGGTAAAAACTGGAAAATTACAATAAGGTGTCTCTGGCTTCGATAAATCTCCTTAATAAAGCCTATTTATGTG
>JACQXB010000018.1 GCA_016208965.1 Nitrospirota bacterium | reverse complement strand
TCTGTTTTTTTGCTTTCATCCATCCCTCTTGAGTTAAACCCAAAAAGCATTGCCATAAACCCCTCTACTGATATTTCAGTAATCCCAAACGAGATGTCTGATTCTGTCTCAATCATAGACATGAGCACACAGAAAGTCATCTCGACAATTCCTGTTGGCAAAGCTCCAAAAGGAGTCTCCATAGATAAAGCACTTAATTTGGCAGTCATCGGAAATAGCCATGACAACATAGTCTCCCTCATAGACATGAATACCTATCGGGTAATCGCAGTCATACCAGTTGGCAAATCACCTGAAGGCATTGCAATAGATTCACTTACACACAGGGCATTCGTTGCCAATCATAAAGACAACTCAGTATCAGTCATAGACCTGATGACTTATAGCCCCTTAGCGGTAATCCCAGTAGGCCATGAGCCTATAGATGTTTCCATAGACCCTGAATTAAATCTCGGCATTGTCGTAAACGAAAAGGACTATAATGTGTCAGTTATTGACCTGAACACTTATAATGTTACTGGTAAAATCCCTGTTGGCAAAAAGCCCCATGCAATAGACATTAATCCTGAGACGCACCTTTCAGCCATAGCCAATGAAAAAGACAATTCAATAACTATAATCAATCTCCTAAACTGGGAGACCGTAACAATACCTCTCGGAAAACATCCAATAGATGTGGCTATAAACCAGTTGGACAACCGTTGCCTTGTTATATGCGATGAAGACAGAAGCCTTTTACTCATTGATTTAAATACAAATACAATCATTAAAAACTATGCCTTAAATAAACTTCCAAGAGGTGTTGCAGTAAACAACTTCACTAACATTGCAGGTGTAGTTGACGACAAAGAAGACAGCCTTACACTCATTCAGCTTCCTAATCCTATTGCATTCATAAACTCCATAAGTCCTGCGACACTTTTAAGAGGAGATAAGAATGTAAAGATAGTTATAGAAGGCTCAAGGTTTATAAAGACCTCAACAGTCTCCATTAAATCAGATACTGCCTCTTATACCTTGATACCTGTTTTTATAGACAATCATCGTCTTGAAGTAGAGATTCCTGCTGAGCTTTTCCTTAAGACAGGGACATGGGAGCTAAGCATCATAAACCCTGCACCTGAAGGTGGAACATCTAATACCCTCACACTTAAAGTAGAAAACCCTGTTCCTCAAATCGCCCTTATTGACCCAATGGAGGTTTTCTCTGGCATCACGGGCTTAACTCTTTATGTCTTTGGAGATGGGTTTTTTGAAGATACAAGGTTTTACATAAACGGCGTTGAAAGAGCGGTTAATTTCATCAGACGCTCAAAGGTAGAGATTGAGCTTTCCGCAGATGACCTTTCTAAGCCAGGGAAACTTTTAATAACCGCCTTTAATGCACCTCCTGTGGGTGGGACTTCAAACACAGCAATCCTTACAGTCAAGCCCTCTCTTGAGATTAAGATAACATCTCCTTTAGATGGTGAGACAATAAATAGGGCAGGGATTATGGTTAAAGGCACTGTCAAATCTGATACAAAAGACATAGGCATAACTGTAAATGGTGCGATTGCAGACATCTATGGCAATCAATGGGTCGCAAATGATGTGCCTCTTACTTTAGGCTCAAATATAATTAATGCAGTAGTAGTTGATTCTTATGGTAATAAAGCCCAAGACAGCATAACTATTTATACAGAGAGTATAGCTCAACCTATAAAGCTCAATGCAAATCTCACAAGCGGTATAAGTCCTCTTACAGTTTATTTTTCAGTATCAACCGAGCTACCTAATCCCATAGCCTCTTATAAAATGGATTTTGAAGGAGATGGGATTATTGACTGGACAGGAGCTTCTTTTGAGAGCATAAGCCATACATATACCTTAGAAGGAATCTTTTATCCGACTCTGTATGTAACAGACACTCAAGGCAATATTTATTCTGATGTGATTGCAATCACTGTGCTTTCAAAGACAGAGATGGATAAC
>JACQXB010000017.1 GCA_016208965.1 Nitrospirota bacterium | reverse complement strand
TAAAAAAATGGGTTTGTGGGACATTAAGTCTTTTGATGTGACATCATATTTAAGCCCAGGGCTTAACACCTTGGTACTTACAACAAGTGGCAATGGTGACTGCTTATCCCTTGTTGTAGCTGCCATAGATCTTCCTGCTGGTGCTGCGGCGCCTGGTAAAAAAAAGAAAAAGGAGAAAAGAGAAAAGGGGTCAAATTTTCAATATCCACAAAGTTGTGAACAAAGAAAATTTGACCCTCATAGACCTCATCGGGTATGGATGTTATAAGGGAATTTTAGGAACTTGTCCATAGCAGTAGCTAAGGACTTTATAAATTTTATAAAACTAAAGGAGGAAGGAATGGACAACATAGGACATGGTGGTAAAGAGATTGTAGAACGAATCTTACCGAAAAGCGCAGCGATTAAAAGACTAAGTGAGTTAAGGGCAGCAAAGGTAAAGGAATTGCCTGTTCGTTTGCAGATTGCTACAGAGGTAATTGACATTGCATACGGATTTTTCTCACCCCTTGAAGGATTCATGACAAAGGCGGACGTTGAATCCGTTTGTGATAATATGACCCTTGCAGACAGGAAGACCGCATGGAGTATCCCGATTGTGTTTGATATTTCCGATGACGACCTTAAGAAATCAGGCATTAAACAGTATGATGAAGTCCTTCTCACGTATACTGGAAATCCTTTTGCCATTTTTGACGTTACTGATATTTTCTCGCTCGATAAAAAAGAAGTGGCGATGAAGGTTTATGGCACAACAGAAGATAAACATCCTGGAGTAAAGAGGACATACCAATATCAGGACAAGTTCCTAGGCGGAAAAATCACCCTTCTTAATCCTCCAAAGATAAACGAGCCTTTCACAAGATTCTGGCTTACACCGAAACAGATGAGGGAAAGATTCCAGGAAAAAGGATGGGAGATGATAATCAACCATCAGACAAGAAACGTTCCCCATACCGGCCATGAATGGCTTATGAAGGGTGCATACTTAGGGGCTTACGGCTCTATGATGGTTGATAAACCTCGCGGCGGTGTTCTGGTAAATGCAATTATTGGCGAGAAAAGAGAGGGTGATTATATTGATGAGGCAATAATCCTCTGCCAGGAGGCCCAGGGAAAATATGGGTACTTCAGGGAAGATATCTTTTTAACCACGTGCAGCCTCTGGGATATGCGTTATGCCGGACCGAGAGAGGCAGTATTTCATGCCTGTCTGAGAACAAATCTCGGCTGCACCCATCATATGTTTGGGAGAGATCATGCAGGTGTTGGAAGCTATTATGACCCGTATGACGCACACAGGATATTTAATAAACTGCCTGATGGGTCTCTTAGAATAAAACCGATATTTAACCTTGACTGGTGGTTCTGTCCTGTATGCGATGAGGTTACTTATATGGGTCTTTGCGGGCACAAGGATAAAAAGGCATCATTTAGTGGTACTTTAATCAGGAGTATTATCCAGGATGGTGTGAAGCCGCCGCGCCGTATCTTTAGACCTGAGGTCTTTGATATTATTATGGAGTGCGCAGAAAAGTACGGCTTTGGCTCTGCATTTGTTAATGAGCAGTACTTAAAGAACAGGCAGCCTGTATTTACGATTGAACCATTAAAATAAATTTAAGGAGGAAAATATGGCAGAAGAGACTTATCCAATTAACTTATGGATCAATGAAGAGCGGCTTGAAAAACTTCAGCAGGCCGGTCTTTCAAGTATGTGCAAGGAAGTATTAGCAGGTTTAAAGGTTTTAGCTGTTCCCAATACAGCAGCGCAGAGGGATAAAGTGCTTAAAATGTTCCCTATGGCAAAATTTGATACCGCTACAACCAAGAGCATCGAATTGCTGCCAAAAGCAGTGAAAGACAAGATATTTGATCTCGTGGTTCAGAAAAAAAGCCTTAACATAATGGACGATTTCTTGAAGTCTTAGACAAATAACATATGTTGGAAGGAGGTGGAAATTCATAGTTTTCAATTTTCGATTTTCGATTGACAATTTTTAATTCTAAAAGGAGGTGTTAATTATGCCAAGTTTTGTGATTAATGAGAAGTGCGATGGTTGTAAGGGGCAGGATAAAACTGCGTGTATGTACATATGCCCTAATGATCTGATGATGCTGGACAAGGAGAGGATGAAGGCATACAATCAGGAGCCTACTTACTGCTGGGAGTGCTACTGTTGTGTAAAGATATGTCCGCAACAGGCTATGGATGTAAGAGGTTATGCAGACTTTATGCCCCTCGGCGCTGCATCAACTCCTCTGAGAGGAACAGAGGACATCATGTGGACAATCACATTCAGAGATGGAAGAATCAAGAGGTTCAAGTATGCAACAAGGACTACACCAGAGGGTTCTATAAAGGCGCTTGAGGGATTTCCCGAGGCAAAGGTAGCAGATTTAAACAATCAGTTAATGCTTGGAGAGCCTGACATAATGGGAGTAAAAGAGCTCCCTACAAAGAAAAAATAAGAATAAGAAAGGAGTGATGACCATGAGAGAATTTGCGACAGAAGTTGTTGATACTGATATATTGATACTCGGTGGAGGAATGGCTGGCTGTGGTGCTGCAGTAGAAGCCGCATACTGGGCAAAGGCAACCGGAATGAAGGTAACACTTGTGGACAAGGCTGCCATTGACAGAAGTGGTCCTGTAGCAATGGGCCTTTCTGCCATTAATACATATATGGGAATGGATGGAAAGGTAACCGAGAATTCCCGTATGCCGGAAAGGTATGCTGAGTATGTGACGAATGACCAGATGGGTTTAGCAAGGCAGGACCTTGTCTTTGATATTGGAAGACATGTGGATGGCACAGTCAGACACTTTGAGAAATGGGGACTTCCTATATGGAAGGATGAGGCAGGGAATTTTAGAAAATCAGGTGAATGGCAGGTGATGATATCCGGCGAGAGTTACAAGATCCTCGTGGCAGAGGCAGCAAAGAACGCTATAGGCACCCTTGGTGATAAAGGCCGGATAATTGAGAGGGTCTACATAACACACCTTCTGAAGGATGAAAAGGAGCCAAACAGGGTATGTGGCGCAGTCGGTTTTAGCGTAAGGGAAGACAAATTCTATGCCTTTAAGGCAAAGGTAGTTGTCTGTATATTGGGTGGCGCAGTCCATGTATTCAGGCCAAGGTCTCAGGGTGAAGGCTTTGGGAGGTCCTGGATGCCGCCATTTTTAGGAGGAACGACTTATGCCCTCACTCTCCAGGCTGGGGGTGAGCTTACTCAGATGGATGTGACATTTGTCCCGCCAAGGTTCAAAGACTCCTATGGTCCTGTTGGCACATTCTTCCTGCTCTTTAAGACACCGGCAACAAATGCCTATGACGGGCCATACGTTGGTGCGTATGGGTCCGAGACAGACAAGTGGGCGCCATATGCAAAGGCAAAGCCCTGTCCAACCCCTGTGAGAAACTATGAGATGATACTCTGCACAAAGGAAGGCAAAACTCCGTTTCTCATGCACACAAACAAGGTGGTAGAAAGGTATCAGAAGGAGATAACAGATGCAAAGGAGCTAAAAAAGAAGATAAAAGAGTATGAAAGCGAAGCCTGGGAGGACTTCCTTGATATGACAATTGCAGGCGCCACAAACTGGGCTGCCCATAATATTGACCCTATGGAAAAACCGATGGAGCTTCAGTTGTCAGATCCTTGCTTCATAGGTTCACATGCCGCCTCTTGTGGTGCATGGGTCTCTGGCGCTGAAGACCTTATGCCGGCACAATACAAGGATGCATTCCCTGCCCAGTATAACTGTATGACCACTGTTATGGGTCTATTCACAGCAGGTTGCGGGGTAGGTGCAGCTGCCCATAAGTTCTCAAGCGGCTCACATGTACAGGGAAGGATTGTAGGAAAGTCAGCGGTTAGGTTTGCCAATGACCAGAAGGGCTACACACCAACTGTATCAGATGACACAATAAAGAAACTCAAGGAAACAGCATTGAGACCGCTTGCCCTTTATGAGGAGAAGAGCACATATACAACGATGCCTGATGTGAATCCTAACTATATCTCCCCGCATAATTTCCTATTCAGGGTACAGAAAATAATGGGGGAATATGCAGGTAGCTGGGAGACGCTTTATGGGACATCTGACAAGATGCTTGAGACTGGGCTCTGGAAATTGGGGTTCTGTGAAGAGGATGCAGAGAAGATTGCTGCTAAGGACCTTCATGGGCTGTTGAGGGCATGGGAGGCTATTCACAGAATGTGGGTTGGCATAGCATGTGTAAGGACAAGGCTGGCGAGGAAGGAGTCAAGATGGCCCGGATATTACTTTAAATACGATTATCTGAAACTGGATGAGGGTCAGAAGCATTTTGTAAACGTGAAGTATGATGCTGGTAAGAAGGAATGGAAGATAATTGAAAGGCCAATGATCCCTATTATCTAATAAAAGATAGTAGGTCTTGGAAGGTATCTATGAGGGGGCGACCTTTCAGATCGCCCCCCAAGATTTATTTATGCATAGGAAATTATAAACCACGGAGACACTGAGACACAGAGAAACTGAGATATAAATAAGAAATAAGAAATAGGAAATTTGAAGTGAAGATTTTTCGTCTTTTATTTTTCCTTACTTCTCGTTTTTACTTTTCTCTGTGCCTCTGTGGTTAATTAGGTTTTTGTTCATGAATGAGGAATATACCGAAAAACAACAAATCTCTCTAAATGACAGATTCAAATTCTCATGTCATAAAGGGCTTTCCTGTTTTAATACATGCTGTGCTGATACAAATATCTTTCTTACACCCTATGATGTCCTGAGGATGAGAAAGGCTACGTGGTTATCCTCGGGGGACTTCTTAAATAGATATACCATTGCACTCTTAGGAGATGAGGAGTTACCTCTAATAGTGCTTAAGATGATGGAGGATGAAAATAAAACATGTCCTTTCCTCACCCTTGATGGTTGTATGATATACCAGGACAGGCCATGGTCATGCAGGATGTATCCCATATTCCCGATTTCTTCTAATGCAACACATGTGTTGCATGGCAACACAAAGGACAATGAAAATAATCCCCCCTCACCCCCCTTTAACAAAGGGGGGATGGGGGGATTTTCAGGTGAAGAAGAATTTTTGATAGAGGAAAAGCCCTCATGCCTTGGATTCAAAGAGGGGAAAGAATGGACGATAGAAGATTGGAGGAATGGTCAGGGAATTAATATCTATGATAAAATGAATGAATCCTATAAGGAGATCACCTTCCATGATTATTTCTCCGCCTCAGGCGGAGGAAATAAGCTTGATTCAGGAAGAGCGAAGATGCTTTATATGGCCTGTTATGACCTAAATGAATTCAAAAAATTTCTTTTTGAAACCAGGTTTTTTGATATATATGATGTAGAGAAAGAGGTTATTGAAAAGATAAAAGAGGATGAAGAAGAACTTTTAAGTTTTGGATATAGATGGGTAAGATTCAATCTGTTCTCGGAGGATACCTTGAGACTCAAAGATAAGGAAATGGATAAGCTCTTGAAGTCGAAACCCACATGCCGACAAGTCGGCACATCTGTCATTGCCCGGCTTGACCGGGCAATCCAGACGCCGTCCCCCGATTTAATCGGGGGAACTACAAAGGAACTGGATTCTCTGGTCAAGCCAGAGAATGACATTTTCAGGACAAAGGATTAGACATGTTATTGAATATGAAGTTTGTAGAACCAATTGAGCGCACATTGAATTCAAAATTCAAGTTCAGGTGTCATAAAGGTATCAGTTGCTTTAATAAATGCTGCAGACTTACAGATATACTCCTAACTCCTTATGACATCGTAAGGATGAAAAAGAGGTTGGGAATTTCCTCAGAAGAGTTCCTCAAGAGGTACACCTACATTCATATTGATGAAAAGTCCTCACATCCTTATGCAGTGCTTAAGATGATGGATGATAGTGAAGGGAAATGTCCCTTTGTTACACCTGAGGGCTGTAGTATTTATGAAGACCGGCCTTCTAACTGTCGATATTATCCCGTCGGTCAAGGTCTCATGATAAAGGGCTCAGAGAAAGGGCCAGTAAATGGCGCACTACGGAGTAGTGCGACCATAAATGAGGAATTCTATTTCTTTATCAGGGAACCGAATTGTCTCGGCTATCAAGAAGACAAAGAGTGGACCATTGAGACATGGAGGATTGACCAGGAAGTTGACATTTATGATGAGATGAACAAGGAGTGGAAGGAGATTCAGTTAAGGAGGGATGCTATAGGGCAACCCAAACTCGACCCGAAGAAGCAACCCCTGATTTATATGGCAAGTTATGACATAGATAGATTTAGAAAATATGTATTTGAGAGCAGGTTCCTTGATGTTATTGGTATTGATAAGGAAGATGTTGAGAAGATAAAGACTGATGATCTCGCACTTATGAAGTTTGGATTTAAATACCTAAAATATGTTCTGATGCTTGAAGAGACGTTAAAGGTAAAGGAAGAATATAAAATGAAGGGCACTAACGGGAATTTGTCTAAAGCATCTTTATAAATATTTTTATGGAGGGATAGTATGGCAGAGGAAAAAAGAATACTGGTTGTAGGTGGAGGAATAAGCGGAATAACCACTACGGTGGAGGCAGCCGAGGTTGGGTATGAGGTTACCCTTATCGAGAAGAATCCCTATCTCGGCGGGAGGGTAGCTCAACTTAATAAGTATTTTCCAAAGTTATGCCCTCCAAATTGCGGGCTGGAGATAAATTTTAGGAGGATTAAGAACAATCCGAGGGTCAAATTTTACACACTGGCAGAAGTGGAAAAGATCTCTGGTACAGAGGGAGACTTTGATGTAACAGTGAAGCTTAATCCCCGCTATGTGAATGAAAAGTGCACTGCCTGCGGGGCGTGTGTTGATGTATGTCCTCAGGAAAGACCCAATGATTTCAATCTTGGCATGGATAAGACAAAGGCTATTTATCTTCCCCATGAGTTTGCCTTCCCTTTGAGATATGTTATTGATGAAAAGTATTGCGCTAAGGAAAAATGCGCCAAATGTGTAGAGGCTTGCGCATATAACGCTATTGACCTTAATATGAAGTCCCAGAGTATCTCTTTAAAAGCAGGCTCTATAGTCTGGGCTACTGGCTGGAATCCGTATGAGGCCACAAAAATAGATAATCTTGGATTCGGGAAGTATCAGAATGTCATTACCAATATGATGATGGAAAGGCTCGCCTCTCATAATGGCCCGACTGAAGGTAAGATCCTTCGCCCCTCTGATGGAAAAGAGGTTTCAAGGGTTGCCTTTGTACAGTGTGCAGGGTCTCGCGATGAGAATCATCTCCCATACTGTTCTTATATTTGTTGTCTGGCCTCTATGAAACAGGCAACCTATGTGCGGGAGCAATATCCTCAGGCACAGATACTTATATTTTATATTGACATTCGTTCGCCTGGAACAAGATATGAAAAGTTTTATAAAAAGGTACAGAGCGATGAAAATATAAAATTCATTAAAGGCAAGGTTGCAAAGATTGAGGAAGACCCTGCCACAAAGGACCTTACTGTAGTAGCAGAGGATACACAAAGTATGCAGAAGATTCATGAAAAGGTCGAACTTGTTGTACTTGCTACAGGTATGGCCCCTATCACAAAGGAATGGAAGATACCTACAAGCGTATCTTATGATACAGATGGCTTTGTTCTATCAAATACTGGTCCAGCCGGGATATATGCCATTGGTTGTGCTATAAAGCCGGTTGATGTTTATTCCAGCGCACGGGAAGGTACGGCGGCAGCGCTCAAGGCTATTCAATCCACCTCAGGCGGGGTAAGGAGGTAATCATGGAGAAAAAGATAGGAGTTTATATTTGTACAGATTGTGAGATAGGAAAATCCCTTAATATAGATAGCTTAGTAAAGGTTGCAACTAAAACAAAAGCTCCGGTTGTAAAAACCCATCCAGCCTTGTGTCAGAAAGAAGGTGTTGAGTTCATCAAGAATGATATGGCTACTGAAGGTGTTAACGCAGTTATTATTGCCGCGTGCTCTTCACGTGTAAATTATGATGTATTTAATCTGGGTATTCCCCTGCTGGAAAGGGTTAATCTGAGAGAGGGAGTTGTCTGGTGCCAGCCACCTAATAATGAGGACACCCAGATGATGGCTGAGGATTATGTAAGGATGGGTATCCTTAAGATGCAGAAGATGGAGGCACCAGAGCCTTATAAGGCAGAGAATCTCTCTAAAAATGTCTTAGTTGTTGGCGGTGGTCTTGCCGGAATTACTGCTGCCAATGAGGCAGCAAAGACAGGCTATGATGTCTTCCTCGTGGAAAAAAATGACTCTTTAGGCGGATGGATGGCAAGACTTTACAAACAGACGCCTACAAAGCCTCCCTATACTGACCTGGAAGAACCACTTATCAAAGACTTAATTAAAGAGATTCAACAGAACTCAAAGGTTAAGATTTATACCTCTTCGCTCGTAGAGAAGATAGATGGCGCCCCGGGTTTATTTGATGTCACTGTTAAACAAAATGGTAATGTTGAGACTTTTAGAGCTGGGGCCATAGTTTCAGCCGCTGGCACCATACCATATGATGCCACAAAGATAGAGCACCTTGGGTTTGGCAAATATCCAAATGTAATAACAAACTATATGCTCGAGGAGCGAGCCTCGAAGGGAACAATTGTACGTCCCTCCGATAGTAAACCCGCCAAGACCGTTGCCTTTATCCTATGCGCCGGACAAAGAGACGAGACTCATCTTCCTTACTGTTCAGCAACCTGCTGTGTAGAGTCTTTAAAGCAGGCAAAATATATAAGGGAGCAGTATCCTGATTCAAAGGTCTACATTTTCTACAGGGACATGAGGACCCCCGGTCATTATGAGTACTTTTATAAGGGCATCCAGAATGATCCCGGCGTCTTCCTGACAAAAGGCGATGTTAAAAGCATCACAGAGGATGAAAACAAGAATCTCAATATAGATGTAGAAAATACCCTTCTCGGTGAAAAGATACGGGTGAATGTTGACCTTGCTGTTCTTGCAACAGGCATGGTCCCGGTATCTGCACTTGGTGAGGAAATACTTCCGCCAGGGGTAAAACCAGGGGATGAGTTTATTCCATACATTATGATTGAAACGGACATACTGAACCTCGAATACAGGCAGGGAGGAGAGGCGCCTGTCTTAATTTATGGCTATTCTGACTCGAACTTTATCTGTTTCCCATATGAAACGAGGAGGACAGGCATTTATGCTGCTGGTTCTGTGAGGTCACCTATGGATATATCATCTACCATAGAAGATGCCACAGGCGCTGCGCTTAAGGCAATCCAGTGCATTGAATTAACAGATAGAGGAGAGGCAGTGCATCCGAGGGTTGGAGATACATCATATGTAGATATCTTTCTGCAAAAATGCACCCAGTGTAAGAGATGCACCGAGGAGTGTCCTTTCGGCGCTATTAATGAAGATGAAAAAGCAAATCCACTCTACAATCCCACACGCTGTAGGAGATGTGCAGTATGTATGGGTGCATGTCCTGAGAGAATTATGTCCTTCAAGAACTATTCAGTTGATATGATTGGGACTATGGTCAAGAATATAGAAGTACCCCCTGAGGAAGATGAGAAGCCGAGGGCTATAGTTTTCGTATGTGAAAATGATGCCTATCCAGCACTGGATATGGTAGGACTCCACCGCCTTAATTATACCCCCTTCGTGAGGGTTGTTCCTTTGAGATGCGCAGGGTCAATGAATCTGGTGTGGGTGGCAGATGCCCTTTCAAAAGGTATTGATGGGATACTTATTCTGGGGTGCCAATATGGCGATGATTATCAGTGCCATATGGCTACAGGGAGTCACCTGGCTAAAATCAGGCTTTCAAAGGTTGCGGAAACACTTGATAGATTAAAACTTGAGTCTGGAAGGGTTCAAATGGAACAGATATCTATCTCAGAATATTACAAAATACCACAGATCTTAGATGAGTTTATAGAAAAATTAAAGGGGTTTGGCCCTAACCCGTATAAAGGATTCTGAGAAAAACAGAAGTTAAGAAGTTATGAAGTTGAGAAGTTAAGAGAGTTTTCTTATCTTCCTATCTTCTCAACTTCTCATCTTCTTGTTGAAAAAGAGGAGGTAATAGATGGCTGAGGCAACAGTAATAAAGCCTGATTTAGATTTTGTAAAAGGTGTTATTTCTTCAGGTGGCGAGTCCTTGAAAAAATGTTATCAGTGCGCCACCTGTTCAGTTGTTTGCAATGTAACTCCTGACAATAACCCATTTCCCAGAAAAGAAATGCTCTGGGCACAGTGGGGATTAAAAGAGAAATTCCTCGGCAACCCTGATGTATGGCTCTGCCACCAGTGTAATGACTGTACTGCTTATTGCCCAAGAGGCGCAAAACCCGGCGAAGTGCTTGGCGCAATCAGGAAACAAAGCATACGGCAGTACTCAGTTCCGGGTTTTATGTCAGGGCTTGTGAACAGTAAAATATTCTTCCCGATTATTTTCCTGATTCCGGCTTTAATACTGTTAGCTGTGAGCGGGTTTAGCAGCATACCTGAAGGCGAAATAAAATTTATCAAGCTTTTTCCAGTTGAAGTAATCCAGTTTACTTTTACGCCTGCCCTTATTTTCGGCTTTGCAACAGGTATACTGGGGCTGATGAAATTCTGGAAAGATATGAAGCAGACAGGCGGAGTAACTTCAGACAATTTGACAGGCAGTATAGTTGAAACAGCTAAAGAGTTTTTAGGCCATAGCAGATTTAAGGATTGCACTGTAAGCAGAGACAGATTCTTGTCGCACTTTCTGGTGTTTTACGGTTTTGTGTTTCTGGGTATTGCTACTGCCATAGGTGTTCTTTACATTGATTTCATGCATGTGGAGTCTCCTTTTTCCTTGGGTCACCCTGTTAAACTCTTTGGGAACATTGGAGCCATTGCGCTTCTTTCAGGTATTTTACTGATGATTCTAAACAGATTTAAGAATGCAGCTAAAGTCGGCATCGGAAGCTATTTTGACTGGCTTTTAATATTTATTATATTCACCATAGTGGTTTCGGGAATATTAGCAGAAGTAACAAGGCTGGCAGATAAAGCAGCCCTGGCTTACCCGATTTATTTTATCCATTTGGTTTTTGTATTCTCTCTTTTCGTCTATCTTCCTTATTCAAAACTTGCTCATATGTTTTACAGATCAGCAGCAATATGTTTTTTGAAATATTCAGGAAGAGATAAAAAATAAATGAGTTGTACTTATTATATTTGTCATTCCCGCTTGCCGGATATGACATTCCGACTTGTTCGGAATCTTTCTTGTAAAGGATTTTGGACAAGCCGCAATGACACAAACGGCAACAACTAAGTTTATATAGATTTAAAAACAAAACTCAAAAAAAGGGAGGTAGGAATATGAGTAATACTATTTTGTTTGCATTGGGTTGTGGAGTATTAGGCGTGATATACGCTGTGATGACTGCGATATGGGTATCGAAGCAGGACGCAGGAAATGCGAAGATGCAGGATATCTCAAATGCAGTCAAAGAGGGCGCATACGCGTTCCTTGCACGAGAATATAAGACTGTAGCAATGGTTGCAGTGGTTCTCGTTGTACTTATCGCAGCGTTCGGGCTTGGCATTTGGACAGCTATTGGATTTATAATTGGCACTGTTGGTTCAGCGCTTGCAGGATTTGTCGGCATGTGGGTTACGGTCAGGGCAAATGTCCGCACAACTCAGGCAGCAAGCAAAGGTCTTCAGGCAGCGCTTGGCCTTGCGTTTAAGGGCGGCTCTGTTACAGGTGTGATGGTTGTCGGTCTTGGAATCATTGGCCTTGCGGGTTTTTATTTTATAGCAAAGCAGGCAGCTCCTGAGATGGCATTCCATGCCCTTATCGGATTAGGTTTTGGATGCTCCCTTATGAGTGTCTTTGCCCGTATCGCAGGCGGTATTTATACAAAGGCTGCTGACGTAGGCGCTGACCTTGTTGGAAAAGTTGAAGCAGGAATTCCCGAGGATGACCCGAGGAACCCTGCAGTTATCGCAGACAACGTGGGCGACAACGTGGGCGACTGCGCAGGCATGGCAGCTGACCTTTATGAAACATACACAGTCACGCTTGTTGCAGCAATGCTCCTTGCAAAGACGGTTTTCAATGACCCTAACAGTATTTGGATCGAGTTCCCACTCATGCTTGGCGGAATATCAATCATAGCTTCTATTATCGGAACATTCGCAGTAAGACTCGGTAAGAGCCAGTATATCATGGGTGCTCTTTATAAAGGGCTTGCTGTTGCAGGTATTCTTGCGGCAATAGTGTTTTATTTTGTGACAGGTGAATTTCTGAAAGGCGTAGATGTAACTACACTGGCTGCTCACCCTTCATTTACACAGATGAACGTTTTCCTTATGGCAGTTATCGGCCTTGCATTGACAGGACTGATTGTGGTTATAACTGAGTACTTCACCGCTGGGAAGTATCCCCCAGTGAAACACATTGCAAAGGCCAGTCTGACCGGCCACGGCACAAACGTGATTGCAGGCCTCGCTGTTAGCATGAAATCAACCGCTGCACCTGTTATAGTTATTGTTGCCTCAATCCTTGGCGCCTATTGTTTAGGCGGCGGATTTAACGGCGATGCTTTGGGCGGTCTTTTTGCTATCGCATTGTCAGCAGTTTCAATGCTTTCAATGACAGGTATCGTTGTTGCGATTGACTCGTATGGACCAATAACAGACAATGCAGGCGGTATCGCAGAAATGTCAGGACTTCCTGCAGAGATCCGTAACATCACAGACCCATTGGATGCAGTCGGAAACACAACAAAGGCTGTTACAAAGGGTTATGCTATTGGTTCAGCGGGCCTTGCAGCTCTGGTCCTTTTTGCAGAGTATTCAAGATCGTTCAGCGAGACCCTTTATTTTGACCTTTCAAATCCAATGGTTCTGGCAGGTCTCTTTATCGGCGGTCTGCTTCCTTATTATTACGGCTCACTCCTTATGGAGGCTGTTGGAAAGGCAGCAGGCAGTATTGTTGAAGAAGTGAGAAGACAATTTCGTGAGATTAAGGGAATTATGGAATATAAAGCAAAACCGGAATATGGCAAGTGCGTTGACATTGTCACAAAAGGCGCTATCAAGCAGATGATGGTTCCTGCGCTAATCCCTGTTGTTGTTCCTATCGTAGTTGGCATTACCCTCGGCAGGGAAGCACTCGGCGGAGTATTGATCGGAAGTATCCTTACCGGACTTTTCCAGGCGATCGCCATGACAAGCGGCGGCGGCGCATGGGACAACGCCAAAAAATCCTTTGAAGAGGGCGTTACCGACGACAATGGCAAAATTCATAAAAAGGGAAGTGATGGACACAAAGCCTCTGTCACAGGCGACACAGTCGGTGACCCGTACAAGGATACCGCTGGACCAGCGATTAACCCGATGATAAAGGTTATTAATATCGTTGCGTTACTGATTGTGCCTTTGATATAAGCTAAAAATGCTATTTACCCCGTTAGAAATAATGCCCCGTTGTTCTGCAGCGGGGTTTAATACCACACTGGAATTTCTAATAGGGTTTACTTTTAACAAAAGCCGACTCTTGAAAGGTCGGCTTTTGTTTCTAAAAAGAGGATTAGCTTGAAGGCACTAATTATTTTTGCTAAGACCCCTGTATTGGGCAAAGTAAAAACCAGGCTTCAGCCACATCTTGCCCCTGAGAAGATACTTGGAATCTACAAATCCTTTGTACGAGAGACAGTGAAGAACTGTGCTAAGTTAAGGGGCATTGATAAATTTCTTGGCTGTGCACCCACAAAAGATGACGACTTCTTGAGAGAGATTTCATCTATTTACAAGATTGAAAGATTTAATCAAAAAGGAAAGAATCTTGGAGATAGAATTACTAATGCATTTAAAGACTATTTCAAGAAAGGATACAAAAAAGTTGTAGTAATTGGCACTGATAGCCCTACAATCCCTGTTGAGTATATAAGACAGGCATTTCATGAGTTGAATAGAAGGGATTTTGTTATTGGCCCATGCTGTGATGGTGGTTATTATTTGGTGGGAGCAAGAGAATCATTCCCTGAGTTATTTCAGGGGATACCATGGGATACCAGTGAAGTTTTGGATAAGACGCTTGAGAAATTAGAGTTAGCCAACATGCGGTTTTCAATGCTTCCCTTTTGGTATGATGTGGATACCATTGATGACCTAAGATTTTTTAAGAAACACCTTGTATATCTAAACAGGACTAAGGCTAATTTTAGATTGACACTGTAAAAATCAGTATGTTATAGTTACAGCACTAAAAATCTTGCTTAAAAGCAAGAACACGCGAAGCCATCTTAAAATGTTTCTTTATCTATTCCTATTAGTATATTTTTGTGTGTTAATAAGCGTATTTATATACGCTGCCCATCGCTACTATATGGTTTATCTTTACTATAAACATCAAAAAGATAAACCCCTCCCAAATTGTAGATTAGCATCTCTGCCGCGAGTGACTATTCAACTTCCTGTATATAATGAAATGTATGTTGTAAGAAGGCTGATTACAGCATCCTGCAATGTTGACTATCCAAAAGAGTTGCTGGATATTCAGGTGCTTGATGATTCAACAGATGAAACTGCTGTGATTGCAAAAGAATGTGTAAATGAATTTAAGAAATTAGGGTATGATATAAATTATATTCATCGTGAACAGAGAATAGGGTTCAAGGCAGGGGCATTAGCAGAAGGATTGAAGACAGCCAAAGGTGAATTCATCGCGGTGTTTGATGCAGATTTTGTCCCCCAGAGAAATATGCTACAGAAGACTATCCATTATTTTTCAGATAAATCCGCAGGTATGGTTCAAACGAGATGGAGTTTTTTTAATACAGGATATTCATTGCTTACAAGGTTACAATCCATAATGCTTGACGGACATTTTGTGATAGAGCATGCCGCAAGAAACTGGTCGGGCAGGTTTTTTAATTTTAATGGCACAGCAGGTATATGGAGAAAGGAAGCAATAGAGTCAGCAGGTGGATGGCAGCATGATACCTTAACAGAGGATTTAGATCTGAGTTACAGTGCGCAGCTTAAAGGCTGGAAGTTTATATTTTTAAAAGACGAAGTATCTCCTTCGGAGATTCCTGTGGAGATTAATGGATTTAAAACCCAACAGCACAGATGGGCAAAGGGCTCTATACAAACAGCCAGAAAACTACTCCCGCAGATAATGAGAAGCAATCTCCCATTAAAAGTGAAGATAGAGGCATTTTTTCATTTGACAAATAATATTGCTTACCTGCTGATGCTGCTGCTTTCTATATTAATGTATCCATCAATGGTTGCCAGAATTAATATCGGATGGTTTCAAATGTTGGTAACGGATGTGCCTTTCTTGCTGGTAGCAACAGTTGGTATTTCTTTCTTCTATACATGTTCCCAGAAAGAGGCTTATAAAAACTGGAAGTCAAGATTAATCTATCTGCCCATGTTAATGTCGCTCGGAATTGGTCTCAGCGTTAATAACTCAAAAGCTGTTTTAGAGGCGCTCTTTAACCATAAAAGTGAATTCAATCGTACCCCGAAGTTCAAGATTGAGAGTAAAAATGACAGATGGGCTAATAAGAAATACAGGGGGGGGACAGGTCTTCTGCCAATTATTGAGTTACTGCTCGGAATATATTTTACATTTAATATTTATTTTGCATATATTAACAAAATTTATGTCTCAATTCCATTTCTGATGATATTTCAAATTGGATTTTTGTATGTTGCATTTTTGTCAGTATTTCAGCCAATATGGGGTAAGATGAATTATAAATTTGCAAGATATTTTGGTCAAAAAAGAGAAGATGTAGTTGCCATGTAGTAGCAAAAAATATTGACTAAAAGATGTTGTTATATTATACTTTCTACGATTTTTAAGAATATTATTGTTCCGATAAAAGGGGGAAGATATGAGAAATAAAATGTTAGTTGCTTTCTTTATTACAGTAATTAGTATCGTTTTTTTGTCAAATGATTCCTTTGGGGGATGGACACAGCCAAAGGGCGGAATGTATAACCAGGTGAGTTATAGTTACTATATTACCAAGAAGAAATTTACTACTATAAAATTTGATGCGAATAAGGCTGTTTCAGGCTGGGGCGGGGGAATAGCAAAAAGCGAATCATCTAAATTTACAGCCCGTGATGCTACATACTATGGAGAATATGGAGTTACGAATAAAATTACTGTTTTCACCTCCATACCTTTCTGGAAAGAGACAATGTCTAAGGATATAATCAGGTATGCAGGGGAAAGGGGACCAAGTGGGATAGGCGATGTAAATCTCGGTATAAAGCACAAACTTTCTGATAATTTTCTTAAAGGTCCGCTATCATTTCAGGCTACAGTAAAAATCCCTGAGGGATACAAATATGGGGATCCTCTGAAAGCTCTCAGCTTGGGAGATGGGCAGTATGACTTAACATTAGAGCTTTTCTGGGGTAGGGCTCCTGTTCTTGCTGGAAAGGGTTATGCATGGCTTTTGCCCGGATATAAATTCAGGTTTGAAAATGATAAGTTTTATAGCTTTAAACCATCAGACCAGATAAAACTTGCGGCAGGTGGGGGATATCCTATTTCTTCAAAGGCAGTTATAAGATGGCTTATAGACTGGACAAAGTCAGTAGGGAATGCGGAGGTTTCGCGGGAACTTATAATAGAAAATTATAAATATGCTGGTAAGGCAGAGCAGGGGGATCATGTGCTAATAAGAGATACTTTAGGTCTTGAGTTTGATGCCCTGAGTGCAGGGCTCTCTTTTGTTTATAAAGTATCCCAGAAGTCAGACTTGGTAATTTCATATAATGAGACCTTAGAAGGAATGGGTATCTTTGAGACTAAGGATGCTGCATTAGGTAAAACGTGGAGTGTAGCTCTAACATATTCATTCTAATGCTTCCTCCCCCGAAATAAATTTGGGGTTTGTCGTGTAAAAGTGTGGTATTCAAAATTAAAAAGATACTTTTATTATTCCTGTTAATCGTACTACTGATAATCCCATCTTTTTATACCCTAAAATATAGGCACACCTTAATGGCTATCTTTTATCAAACAACTAAACAATATGACAGAGCCATCGCTCAGTTTATAAGGGCAGTAGAGTCAAACCCCGATGATGCCTATGCATATTATCAGCTTGGTTCAATCTATAAAGATAAAAAAGACTTTAAAAAGGCAGGGGATGTATATATAGAATTGTTAAAAATATTTCCCCGACATCCTGATGCGAACTATAATTTAGGATATATTTACAGGGAGATGGGGCTATATGATAAGGCAATAGCACAATATAACCACACATTAGATGTTGACCCAAATAACCCTCATGTCTATTATGATATGGGATATATTTACAGGGAGATGGGGATGTATGAGGAGGCGCTAAAACACTATAAGGAAGCTGTAAAAGTAAATCCCAAACACCCACATGCTCATTATGATATGGGATATATTTACAGACAAAAGGGGGAATATGAAAAAGCCTTAGAAGAGTACAAAAAGGCACTGGAAACAAACCCCAAACACCCACATGCTCATTATGATATGGGACTAATCTATGAAAAATTAGGAATGAAAAAAAATGCAGAAGAGGCATTCCTGCAGTATTATAAAATAACAAATCCTACCCGGGTAGAAAGATTTCCCAATAAGTTAACAGGTAAAGGCGAGAATTGATATTATCTTTCTCTTGAATTCTTTTCAAGATTTTAAGTATCATAAAACAAAAAGGAGTTTAATTTGTATTTTTTTAAAGGCGCGTAGCTCAGTGGGAGAGCGCTTCCTTGACACGGAAGAGGTCAGGGGTTCGATACCCCTCGTGCCTACCATTGAACGACAGTTAAGAGTTAAGAGTTAACTTTCAACTTTTTAAAGGGGGGTATTTAGGATTATAGAAGCAAAAAAAAACGACGAACAGCTTGAGATTTACCGCCACAGCACATCTCACATTATGGCGCATGCAGTTAAAGAACTTTATCCTGATGTAAGGCTTGCTATCGGGCCTCCTACCTCTGATGGTTTTTATTACGACTTTGACTGCCCAAAAAGTTTGACAAATGATGACCTTCCCAAAATAGAAGAAAAAATGCGAGAAATAATAAATGCAGACAGACCTTTTGTAAGAAAGGAACTATCAAGGGAAGAAGCAGTAACATTTTTTAGAAAAAGATGCGAATCGTATAAGGTTGAACTTTTGGAAGAAATAGAGGACGAAGTAGTGTCTGTATATGAAGAGGGAGATTTTGTGGACCTTTGCAGGGGCTCACATTTGAAATCTACAGGAGATGTTAAGGCATTTAAGCTCCTTTCTGTTGCTGGGGCATACTGGCGTGGAGATGAGAACAATAAGATGCTTCAAAGAATTTATGGTGCGGCATTTCCTGAAGAGAAGAAATTGAATGAGTATCTTGATTTTCTTGAAGAGGTAAAACGTCGGGATCACAGACGACTCGGAAAAGAACTTGACCTTTATAGTATTAATGATGAGATTGGTGCAGGTCTGGTCTTGTGGCACCCAAGGGGGGCAATTATAAGGAAAGTGATTGAGGATTTCTGGAGAGACGAACATCAAAAGGCAGGGTATCAAATCCTTTATACCCCTCATATCGCAAAACTTGATTTGTGGAAAAAAACGGGGCATGTGAAATTCTATGCCGAGAACATGTATTCACCAATGGAGATAGAAGGGCTGGAATATGAAATAAAACCAATGAATTGTCCATTCCATATATCTATATATAAGAGCCATTTAAGGAGTTACAGGGACCTCCCGGTCAGATTTGCGGAACTCGGAACAGTTTACAGGCATGAACGTTCCGGGGTGCTTCACGGGCTCTTAAGGGTAAGAGGATTTACACAGGATGATGCACATATATTCTGCAATGAGGAACAGATAGAAGATGAAGTGCTAAGGGTATTAGATTTTACACTCTTTATACTTAAAACATTTGGTTTTAGTGACTATGATATATATCTCTCCACTCGTCCAGAGAAATATGTTGGCACATTAGACGAATGGGAAAGGGCAACAAATGCACTAAGAGACGCTTTAGAGCATAAGGGGCTTAAATATAGTATTGACCCTGGTGAGGGAGTCTTTTATGGACCGAAGATTGACATAAAAGTAAAAGATTGTCTTGGCAGACCATGGCAGTGTAGTACAATTCAGGTGGATTTTAATATCCCTGAAAGGCTTGATGTAACTTATAGAGGGTCAGATAGTAAGGCTTACAGACCAATAATGATACATCGGGCATTAATGGGGTCTCTTGAAAGATTTTTTGGTATTCTGATAGAACATTATGCAGGGGCATTCCCTTTATGGCTTTCACCTGTACAGGTTTCTATATTGACTATTTCCCAGCATCATGTAGAATATGGCATGAGCATAATGGAGGCACTTAGAAGAGAAGGTTTACGAGTTGAATTGGATACAAGGAATGAAAAGGTAGGGTATAAGATAAGAGAGGCAACTCTTTTAAAAACTCCATATCTATGTATAATAGGAGATAAGGAAAAGGCAAACAACAGCGTGAATGTAAGAAAAAGGGGAGGGGAGAACATCGGAGAGATGTCTCTGGAGAATTTAAAAACAATCCTTAAAGAGGAGATAACAAATCGGAGGTAGCTAATAGTAAAAGAACTTAGAGTAAATCAGGGAATCAGGACAAAAGAAGTCAGACTTATCGGCCATGACGGAAGACAGCTTGGTATCATACCTATAAAAGAGGCGATTGCTATTGCAGAAGAACACGGACTCGATTTAGTAGAAGTATCACCATCAACGACGACGCCTGTCTGTAAAGTAATGAATTATGGGAAGTACCGTTATGAGATGAATAAAAAACACTCAACAAAGCACAAAACAATAGATGTAAAAGAAGTAAAGATAAGACCGCAGATTAGTGAACATGATTTGATTTTAAAGATCAAAAATATAAAACGTTTTTTAGAAGATGGCAATAAGGCAAAAGTAACAATGATATTTAGAGGCAGAGAGATTGTACATTCATATCTGGCTAAAAGGATTTTTGACCGGATCTATCAAGAGTTTTTAGATAAAGCTAATATTGAACAAACACCTAGATTAGAAGGTAACCATATGACAATGGTGCTTGCACCAAAGTCTTGAGTTACGGAGGGGAAAATGCCGAAGTTAAAGACACACAGTGGTGCTGCAAAAAGATTTAAGAAGACAGCTAAGGGTAAGATTAAGAGGAGTAAGGCATATAGTAGCCATCTACTCACAGGTAAGTCGTCCAAGAGAACAAAACAGTTAAGAAAAGGTACATTGGTTGATAAAACCAATTATGACAGTATCAAGAAATTACTTCCTTATTCCTAAGTATAGTTTGAGAAAGAAATTTGGAATATGATTGAACATGAAAAGGACTTTATTCACTATCTTTGTAATGGTCCTTTCTTTAAGCTATAGCGAGACCGCAGATGGTTCCACCTTCCAGGGGATTCGCTACTGGTCAAGTGAAAGATATACGAGGGTTGTCATTGATGTTGATAATCCTGTAGATTTCACCAAGAACCACCTTTCGAATCCAGAACGACTTTATTTTGATTTAAAAAATTGTATCCTGCCTAAAGAAATAACTACTTCTATTCCAATAGGAAACAATATCTTAAAAGGTGCAAGGGCTGCACAGTTTAATAATGACACAGTGCGAGTTGTGTTAGATTTAGAAAATTTTGAAAGCTTTAATGTTTTTACTCTACATGAACCATATAGAATTGTTATAGATGTCTATGGTAGAGAAAAGCCCGCCCCTCCTTCGTACCAGGAAGAAAAAAAACTCAGTGGTATTAAGAGAGTTGTAATTGACCCAGGTCATGGTGGCAAGGATACAGGAGCCATTGGTCCTAAGGGGCTTTATGAAAAAGATGTTGTGCTACATGTTGCAAAAGCGCTTGGGGAAATGCTTAGAGAAAGGCACGAGATAGAAGTTATCCTTACTCGTGATAAAGACATATTTATCCCTCTTGAAGAAAGGACAGCAATCGCAAACTCTAAAAAAGCTGACCTTTTCATATCCATTCATGCAAATGCAAGCCCGAGAGGGGATGCAAGGGGCATAGAAACATATTTTATGAACTGGACAAATGATGAAGAGGCTATGAGGGTTGCTGCAAGAGAGAACTCAATATCCCTTAAAAAAATGCAAAAGATGCAGAGTGATTTACAGACGATACTTCAGGACCTTGCAAGGAAAAATAAAAACGAAGAGTCAATGAAACTTGCATCAAACATACAAAATTCGATGGTCAGTACACTGAAACAAAACTACAGCAAGATTGATGACCTGGGCGTTAAATATGCTTTGTTCTATGTACTGATAGGCGCAGAGATGCCGTCAATCCTTGCAGAAATATCTTTCATTAGTAATCCTGAAGAAGAAGGAAGACTTACTGATGAGAATTATAGAATTAAAATAGCTGAGGCAATAGCAAAAGGCGTGGAGGGCTATATTGTTCCATCAAGGGTTGTAAAAAAAGACAATGATAAGATTTAGCCCTCAGGCTAAGATATCTCTCTATATATTACTCATAATTATATCCTTTATCTTTCACTCCTTTAAGTTTAAACTTGCTTTGCTTGGGTTAGTTGTTGTTTTTGCATTCCATGTTCCAATATCAACACTTAAACGGGGTTTTTTACCAATAATCTTATTTTTGACTTTTACATTTCTGAGTAATATATTCTTTCATACAGGCAATGTTATTTACGAGGCATTTGGTTTTACAATAACAGAAGAGGGCATTAAAAACGGTGGACAACTGACATTGCGGCTTTTTATTCTTATCATGGGTGCAAAGGTGTTAACTGCTACAACTACTGCCGGGGAATTAGTAAATGGCATGAACAGACTTTTAGGTCCTTTGGGGAGATTGAATATAATAAAAGAAGTTATGGCAACAATGTCTCTCACGGTTCGTTTTTTGCCTATAATCTATGATGAAGCATATACGCTTTATAAAGATACAATGAAAAACTACCAGGGAGGAACATTTGCAGACAGGGTTAGGCTCTCTGTCTCTCTCATTACACCTCTTTTTGAGCGCAGTATGAAGAGGGCAAAAAACCTTTTGGATGAGTATAATGCATAAGAATCGGGGTAAAATTTGCGTTTTGACTTCTTAATCAAAGGCGGCGTTGTTATTGACGGGTCAGGAATCAACTCTCAACCAAGAGAAGCTGATATAGCTGTTACAGGAGACATGATAACAGCAGTTGGAGACCTTTCCGGGGCAAATGCCGGCAAGGTCGTGGATGTCAGCGGGCTGTACGTATGTCCGGGTTTTATTGATGTTCATTCTCATTCTGAATTTACACTATTAGCAGACGGAAGAGCTGAGGGAAAGATATGCCAGGGTATAACAACCGAAATAAATGGCAACTGCGGTTTGTCTGCAGCCCCTCTTTATGGAAAGGCATTTGAACAAAGAGAAGATGACCTTAAAGAGCTGAAGATAAAGGAAAGGTGGAATACTTTTCCGGAGTATTTTACAGCCTTAAATAAGAGGGGATTTGCAACTAACTTTATGACCCTTGTAGGTCATGGTAACCTCAGGGCATCTGTTGTTGGATACTCTGATAGAGAGCCTTCATCAGATGAGATGCAGGAAATGCTTGAACTCCTCAGGTCTGCAATTCGATTAGGTGCAAGTGGGTTGTCAACAGGGCTTGTCTATCCGCCGGGTGTTTATGCCAGGACAAACGAGATAATTGAACTTGCAAAAGGGGCAGCAATGAGTGGTGGAATTTATGCATCCCATATAAGAAGTGAAGGGGATGAATTATTAGAGGCAGTTGAGGAGATAATAAAAATCGGGTTTGAGTCAAATATAAGAGTGCATATATCTCATTTAAAAACCGGCGGAAAAGAAAACTGGGGTAAAATAAATGATGTGTTTGAACAGATTGAGAATGCAAGACAAGGCGGTTTAAATATTTCATGTGACAGGTATCCATATATTGCTGGAGGCACTGATTTGGATGCAGTCTTGCCTTCCTGGGTTTATAGTGGTGGGCATGAGGAAGAGCTAAAAAGACTGAAGGATTCTGAACTCCGGGAAAAGATAAAAATGGAAATATTGTACAAACATCCTGAAGAGTCTTACTGGGACAACGTCATAATATCATCAGTTAACACAGACAAGAACAAATGGATAGAGGGTAAAAAGCTTTCTGATGTAAGTAAAGTTTTAAAGAAAACACCTATGGAATTTCTTTTTGAAATTCTTATAGAGGAAAATTTAAGGGTTTCCGCAATATTTTTTTCTATGGATGAGCATAATTTAAAATCTATTTTAAAGCAGCCATATACCATGATAGGCTCAGATAGTTCAGCAAGAAGTTTTGATGGTATTACCGCGAGAGGGAATCCGCATCCGAGAGGCTTTGGCAGTTTTCCGAGAGTTCTGGGAAAATATGCTGGAGAGGAAAAAGTGTTTTCTATGGTTGAGGCTGTTTATAAGATGACTGGGTTATCTGCAAAAACGTTTATGATTAAACAGAGGGGTGTTATTGCCAAGGGATTTTTTGCAGATATTACAATATTTGACCACGACAGGATAAAAGATAGAGCGGGTTTCAATAATCCCTTTGAAAAACCAGAAGGTATTTACTATGTGTTTGTTAATGGAGTGCCTGCCTTGTGGGAAGGCGAACTAATGGGACAATTAGCAGGGAGAATACTTAGATAACAATTATCATTTAACAATTATCAATTTAAAATGCTAAATGTTAATTTTGAAATTTACAATTAATTATGGATAGACCTATTATTGGTATAACAGGGGATATTAAAGGCAGCAAATTTTCTGTGAATATGTCATATGCATATGCCATAGAAAGGGCAGGTGCAATTCCATTTTTTCTTCCACCAAGTTTTTCTAAAAATAGAATAAAATATATTGCAACGACAATCAATGCCCTTCTGATTTCAGGCGGGGGCGATATAAATCCTGTTGTTTACGGCGAAAAGCAAGAGGTTCTATTGAATCTTGTTTCAGACAATAGGATTAATTTTGAGATGGTGCTGCTTGAAAAGATAATGGTTTTTAAAAAACCTGTTCTGGGTATTTGTTATGGGATACAGTTGTTAAATGTTTTTTTTGGCGGCAGCTTGTATCAAGAGTTGAAAAAGCAAAAACCTGATTCACTTAACCACAAGGCAGGGCACAGAATTGAAATTTACAGTAATAGCAAATTGTATTATATTTTAGGTATAAAAGATGTTAAAGTAAATAGCGCCCACCATCAGGGTATAAAGGAGCTTGGTAAAGGGCTAACCGTGAGCGCCCGCTCAGAAGATAGATTGATTGAGGCAATAGAACTAAAGAATTACCCCTATTTCATTGGGGTTCAATGGCATCCTGAGAGGATTTTGGATATACCTTCTCATCGTCTATTTAAATCTTTTGTAGCATCTGCTATATGACATCACAGATAAAAACTGAACATTTCTACACGGTTGTTTCACTGATAATTATTACGTTACTTTTCTACCTTCTCTATAAGATAATGAGCCCTTTCCTTACTCCAATTGCATGGGCAATAGTTTTAAGTATTACATTTTATCCTCTTTATAAGATATTACTTAGATTTCTAAAATATCCATGGCTTGCCTCCCTTATCACACTAATACTAATTCTTATTTTGGTAATTGGTCCTGTTACGTATATTGTTACTGCACTTATAGATGAAATTACTCAAATATACAGTATAGTTGAAGAAAATTGGGTTGCGTGGCTGGCAAAAATTCAGGAACACCCGTTATTCTCAAAGTTATATAAGAAGGTAAACTCATATAGATGGTTTGAAGGCTTTGATTTAAAAGATACGGTACTTAAGAGTTTAAACACGCTTGCCAAAAACATTGCTGGAAATATTTCAGACCTTTTTAAAAATACAGTTGTTTTTGTAGTAAATTTTATTATTATGTGCTTGACGATATTCTATTTTTTAAGGGATGGGGGGGCACTTTTTAATTATATTAAAAAATTTCTTCCTTTTTCAGAAGAACAAGGGAAAAGACTTGAAAGGCAGATTAAAGAGACCGTGGTTGCTGCAATATTCGGAGGTGTTGCTGTTGCAATTGTTCAGGGATTTCTTGGCGGAGTTGCATTTTTAATATTTGGCATCCCTTCCCCTGTATTCTGGGGGTTAGTAATGGCGGTGTTTTCACTTATTCCGCTTTTGGGAACGTTTGTCATCTGGGGACCTGCAGGGGCAATACTTATTTTAGGCGGAGGCTATGGCAAGGGTATAGGACTCCTGCTGTTTGGATTCCTTATAATAAGCACGGTTGATAATATATTAAAACCTATAATAATAGGGGGCAGGACAAAGTTACCTACACTGCTTATATTTTTTAGTGTACTCGGGGGAATTGGTTTCTTTGGATTCATAGGGTTTATTTTAGGACCATTAATAGCAGCTTTATGCCTGTCATTACTGGAGATATATACTACTGAAGAAACAGAAATCACTAAAAGTAACTTTTAATAACTAAAAACCATTTTCATAGTAATATGGTTATTATTGTATGCTGATAGCTGTCAGCTGTCAGCCTTATAAAAAGGTCAATATAATATAAAACTAAGGTATGAACCAGAGCGGTTCATACTAAGGAGGGCAAATGCTTACTTCCGGGGAATTGAAACATCTATCAACTGCAAGTGGTAACGGAAACTTTTTTGTAAGTCTGTACCTGAATGTCAATTCACTTACAAATCCTAAGGGGGAATATGTTATTCATTTTAAAAACATGTTGAAGAAGACCACAGAAAAACTCAATAAGGATGTCATGAAAAAGGTTAAAGAGGATATTGAAAAAATAGAGGCATCCCTTATCGGTAATAAGAGGGGATTTAAAAAGGGCCTTGCTGTTATAAGTTCCATACCCCTTGGATTTTGGCGTGAATATCATTTTTCACTACCTGTAAGAAATGAGTTGATAATAGATGATACCCCTTATGTAAAGCCTTTATTCACACTTCTTAATAACTATCCTAGATATGTTGTTTTGTTAATTGACAAGGAATCTGCACGAATTTTCCTCATTCATCTCGGAAAGATTGAGCTGTACACAGAGCACATCACACCTGATATTCCGGGAAGGCATAAGAAAGGTGGATGGTTTGCACTTGAGCAGAGCAGGTATGAAAGGCATATAGATTATCATATAAGTCTTCACATGAAGGATGTTATAAAGAGCCTTGAAGAACTGCTTCACAAAGAATCTGTTGACAAAATAATTATAGGTGGTAGCGAAGACGCTATTGTAAAGATAAAGAATATGTTATCACGGACAATTCTTGATAAGGTTATATCCATATTCCATCCGGAAAAACTATCAGGAGATAAGGATATTCTTGACGAGACATTAGAAATAATAAGGGTATTTGAGAGAGAGAAAGAGAGAGAGATTGTCAAAGAACTTATAACAAGGACAATGAAGAACAATATGGCAGTTATAGGGCTGGAGGATGTCTTGAACAGTATTCAGGAAGGAAGAGTTATGACGCTCATTTTTCTTAAAGATATGGCAGCCTCTGGGTTAAGATGCATAGGGTGTGGTTTCCTCACATCCCAGACTATTAAAACCTGTCCTTATTGTGGAGGAAATTTTGAAAAAGCAAGTTATCTGATTGACCTTTCTGTCCAGAAGGCGGTAGAGCAGGGAGCAGCTATAGAAGTGATTACTGACAGTGAAGGTCTCTTAAATGCTGGTGGGATAGGGGCATTCCTCAGGTTTTAATCTTTAAATCGCAATCATTTTATCAGCTAAAATTTATGAACATTTTACTATAAAGTATTAATGCACTCTCAATTATATAGTAAATTTAAATTTATAACACATATAGTGGTTTTTATTATCCTAACCTTTTGTTTTATTGTAACCCTCTTTATCCCTTCGTGTAAGTCTTCAAACCGTATCGATGGATATGTTTATTACAGATTGAGCGCTAACCCTTCTACCCTTGACCCTGCTTTAATTGTAGATGTAACAGGGGGTGCTATCTCTGCAAAATTATTTAATGGGTTAGTGAGATTAGATGAGAGCCTGAGAGTTGTTCCTGATATAGCTTATAAATGGGAAATATCGCAGGACGGGAGGTCGTATATTTTTTATCTTAAGAAAGACGTGTTGTTTTCCAATAGAAGGGAGGTTACTGCATACGACTTTAAATATTCATTTGAAAGGGTATTATCACCTCATACAATGTCCCCCAATACATGGGTTTTAGACCGGATAGATGGTACAGAAGATTTTATTAATGGTAATGTAGGAGATGTTAAAGGCATAAGAGTTGAAGGAAGGTATAGACTTAAGATTACCCTGAAAGAACCATTTGCACCGTTTTTAAGCCTTCTTTGTATGACCGCAGCTTATGTTGTTCCTAAAGAGGAGATTGAAAGATTAGGAGTTGATTTTTCAGTTTATCCCTCGGGTACAGGCCCGTTTATTCTTAAGGAGTGGAGGCACAATCAATTTCTGAGGCTTGAGGCAAGGAATGACTACTTTGATGGTAAGCCCGTAATAATGGGTATAATGTACAGGATTATACCTGAGGACCTAACAGTGGTTGCTGAATTTGAATCAGGCAACCTCGATGTTATCACTGTGCCTGCCTCTGAGTTTAGACGATATAAAGAAAGTCCTAAATGGAGAGACTTAATATCCAGTGCACCAGGGATAAATACCTATTATCTTGGATTTAATTGTGATAGAGCCCCTTTTAACAATCCCCTTTTACGGAAAGCAGTTAGTTATGCCATAGACAGAGAAAAGATACTGAAGACAATATACGAGGACCGTGGCATATTAGCATCCGGCCCTATACCGCATGTATTAAAGACATGGGATATTCCTCAAAGGTATTCGTATAATTCTCAGAAAGCAATATCTTTATTAAAACAAGCAGGATACCCAAATGGCGTCAAGATAAAAATTTATCTTACGTCTGACCAGGAGGTCATGGATATACTGGAAGTTATTCAGGGTTATTTAAAAAATGTAGGTATAGATGCTGAACTAAGACAGCTTGAATGGAGTGCATATAAGGAGGCAATTAATAAAGGAGAGCCTGACGCATTTTGGATTAGCTGGTGGGCTGACTATCCTGACCCTGAGAACTTTTTATTCCCGCTTTTTCATTCATCAAATCTGGGGCCCGCAGGTAACAGAGCAAGATTTAAGGACAAAGAAGTTGATGTATTAATAGAAAAAGGACAAAGGTCTATGGATAAGAAAATGCGGGATAAATACTATCATAATGCTGAGGAACTAATAGTTGAGTATGCCCCATGGGTTTTTTTCTGGCACAGGACAGAATATACTATAAGACAGCCATGGATAAAAAATTATAAGATTTATCCAATTTATAGTATTGACAAGGGGATGAACCAGACGGTTCATCCCAAGGGGATGGAGATAGGTGTAAACCATACGGTTCACACCATAGGATGAATATCCTTTACTTTGGTATGCACCGTCTGGTGCATACCTTTGTCAAATCTTCTTAACATAAATATCTTCTGCAATCGGGGTATCTATAGCCAATGTAGTCTCGTCTATTTCCAATACAAAGGGTGGCCCTTTTTGTTTTAACCTTATAATACTGCCGGGGACTATTCCTAATGACACAAGCTGTTCAATCCTTGTGCTTTTATCCTTTAGGAAGGTTATAAATACAATCCTCGCCTGAGAGCCAACCTCAAGTTCTTTTAACTGAATTACAAGAGGTTTTACATCATGGGTGTACTTATAACAACATTTACCCTTGGGAATGGGTTTACCATGAGGACATGTTGGCGGGTGCCCCAGAAAGGCACAGACACTGTCAGTTACCTCTGGAGAAAGTATATGTTCAACCTCGCATGCAGTATGCTCACTCTCTTCCATACTTACTTCAAGTACGTCATGGAAAAGCCTTTCGGCAAGTCGATGCCTTCGTGTCAGATCCCTTGCACGGATTTCACCTTTCTCATTTAACTCTATTGTATCATTTGTTACAGATATCAGCCCTGCCTTCTCCATTTTTATTATAACTTCAGGGGCATTTTTGTCATTAATATCCTTAATTAACTTGGAATAACTCTTAGAGCCTCTCTCCCTTAGCGACCATAATAGTTCTAATATCTCATCTTTTAATTTTTGAGTCATGTTTCTCCCTTTTAATTACCATACACCATCTCTTGAAAAACTTAAAGAGAGCATGGGCCACGAAGAGATAAGAGCAAATATTAATATTAACAGAATTGACAGTGCTATCCATTTCTTCTGCGATTTTTCAATAATTATAATTAAAGAACCTAATTTTTTAAATGGCTCAAGTATACCTGTAATCATACCAAAAAATACACCGCTGAAGAGAGTAATATAGATAGGATAACCAATGAGATAATAATTCTTCTGTAGAATATCAAATGGGCAGTGATGTGTTGGTATTTCATAAAAATATGGTGAGATAAAAGAGATAATTGATGCAACTGAGACAACAAAAACAACCAATGATAAAAAAGTCAAGGCATATCTTGGAATACTATTACGAAGACGTAAAGATAGAAGGGCATTTAATAGAAAAATACCAATGGTAACATAAAAAATTATCATCATTGGTTTTACAGGAAGAGATGAAAGGCTACTTGCAATCCCCTTTCCGGCTTCACTGAAAAGTGAACCACAGCATGAGGTAATAACCTTAGGCTTTAGTCCTATAAAGTATCTCATCTGGAGATATGCATCAAGTATAATGAAGGGTGTTATAAAAAGAAGTATTGTATATTTTGTCTTGACAAGTGGATAATCTTCTGCCTTCTGGTCAATGTAGTTAAAAGCTATCCAGATAGAAGATAAAAAGAAGACAATTATTTTTGTATAAAGCACATACCATCCAACAGGGTTTGCATTAAGAGAACCTGTGGCGCACATCGCACCAATAAAGAGCCTGTGAATATCGTCTGCTGTATATATAAAGAGAAAAGCAGAAAGAACCATAAAACCAAGGACATAGTTCATAATGGTAGATATAAGATATGTCTTCCTCTCAAGAGAAAG
Organism: Nitrospirota bacterium; assembly: GCA_016208965.1. Lineage (GTDB taxonomy): Bacteria > Nitrospirota > Thermodesulfovibrionia > UBA6902 > DSMQ01 > JACQXB01. Next base: position 28,975 of record JACQXB010000017.1, on the reverse strand, counting down.
TTGTTCTGAAGAACTGCTATCTATATTCCACCTTTTGAGGATTTTCAAGCCAAGTGCAGATGAATAAACCATCATCACAATTACAATGAGAGAGCCTATAATAAGTGAAAGCACACCCGGGTGAAGAATCATTTATCCCACACCTCATTTTCAGGGTAAGGTATTATTTGAGGTGTGGGGTTTTTTATCACCCCGTCTCTCATCTCTATTATCCTGTGGACAAAGGCTTTTTCATAAACAAAAGGGTCATGCGTAGCTATGATAATAGTTTTCCTATCTTCATTCAGTCCCCGTAAGATTTTTATAAGGTCTTCTGATAGTTTTGTATCAAGATGTGCTGTTGGTTCATCAGCGAGTATTATTTCGGGCTCATTAATCAGTGCCCTTGCTATAGCAACCCTCTGCTGTTCACCAGCCGAGAGACTCTGTGTCTTAAAGTCCCTTTTCTTTAAAATATCCAATTTGTCAAGAATAGCCTCTGCCCGCTTCTTAATGACAAAAAGTTTTGCATCTGTGGGATATAAAGGAAGCATAACATTTTCTATTACGTTTACCCCTTTTATAAGATTAAACATCTGAAAAACAAAGCCAAATGTTTTTTGTCTTATCTTTGTAAGAAACCTTTCAGGAAGCCTTGCAACATCTTTCCCGTTGACAATAATACTACCTTCAGTCGGTCGCGACATACATCCAATCAGGCTCAAAAGAGTTGTCTTACCTGACCCGCTTGGTCCTTTTAAGACAACAACCTCTCCATTTTCAATCTCTATTGAGATATCTGTTACAGCTTTAACCTCATTAGGCAGATTAGGATTAAATACTTTTGTAACGTTCTCTGTTTTAATCACGATACTCATCATCCTCTCATTACAGTATCAGGGTCTGTTATTGCAGTCTTCCATGAAGGGATGATTGTGCTGGCAACATAAGGAATAACTGTTAAGAATAACACTGCAAAAACCTGATAAAGATTAATATAGGGGAAAAATCTAAATGAAGGGAATATTACAGACCAGCCTTTAAGTACAGGCGCAAAGAGCCAAGCACCAAGAAAAAACACATGAACATAAGCCAATATTAATCCTGTAAGGAATGATGTCAGTGATATAGCGAGACCTTCCCAGAACTTTAATTCAAGGATGTCTGATGTCTCCCATCCGATTGCCTTGAGGATGCCAATATCCTGTTTTTCATCAGCGCTAAGCCCGGTTGCCTTATCCCAGGCGAGAATTAAAAATGATATCAGAGCCCCTAAAAACATTATGAGGGCAATTCCACTTCGCCAGCTAAACAGGGCATCATAGGTTCGGATAATCTCACTTTTCATGATAGGTCTTGTATCAGGCAATATTTCCTTGATTTTACTCGCAACAAACGGTGTCTCAAATTCATTATACACCTCTACAACAATGTCCGTGGCCTTGTCTGAGGGCATCCCAAAGAACCCTAAAATATCTTCCTTTGTCAGCAGGATGAGGTCGTTTGTAAGTATGTTTGAAATAGAGGTGAAGACGCCAACAACATTGAAGGCTAAGACCTTTTCTTTGCTGTCAATAAGGTAGACCTTTTCACCTATCCCTGTGAACCTTGCCGATGACACGCCTTTTCCTATGGCGCATTCTCCATTTTTAGATGGCATTTCGCCATTTAGTAACCTGAGCCCCTGCATATCCTTATCAACTCCCATCAAAGTATAGTTACCGTCCGTTGCGGAATCATAGTAATATCCCCAGTATCTCGGTGTAATCTTGCCAGCTCCATAAATGCCCTGAATTCTTTTTATATAATTAATAGGAATAAGGTCATGCCTTCCACCTGATACCCTCTGGACTATTAACTGAGGAGACCCAAGTAGTAGATTCAATGATTCCATCTTAAGTGAATGTGTAAGAAAAAGTATAGAAGCTAAAATAGTTATCATAAAACTGAAGACGATTATGATAGCAAGGTTTTTGTATTTTCTCCTTAGAATAGAAGAAATTGCATACTCAAGTATCTTTTTATGCTTTTCCATATTTAAAAATATCAAAAATTAAAGATAAAAAATCAAAAATTCATATTAAAATGTAAAATTAGACAATTAATACAAACGCATTAAGTAAAGTGTCATTGCGAGGAGTGAAGCGACGAAGCAATCTCGTATTTAGAAGGGGAGATTGCCACGCTCCCGTTGGTCGCTCGCAATGACAATGTAAAAGGATTTAATACGTTTGTATTAGTTGTCAGTGGGATAGTTGATTATCAATTCTGAGCTGACCCCTGACCCCTAATTTTTGAATTTTGATTTGTCATTTTACATTTTGCATTTTTATTTTTAATCTTGGATCTCTATTTAAATTCTGTAGTCGCTGAGCCCTTTATATTCTCTGGTGGAGCGATAATTGAGCCAGCAGGAAAATGCTCAATAGACGATGGAAAATCCTGAAATGGCGTGAAAATGTCTGCCTGAGAAGGATGTCTTGTATATCGTGCCTCAGTCCATATTGCAAGGTCAGTAAGCATTAGCTTTTTAACAAGAGCTTTTTTAGATAATATCTCATCCTTTCTATTATCTATTGATATTTGACCAAAGGCATATAAAGCTAAGAGGAGAAGCATCTCTGATAAGATTGCCCCGATGAATATCTTGTATCTCATTAGATACTTTCCTTTTAAAGACTATAACCTTAATATTGCCTAAATGTTTATTATAAATTATAATATAACTATGAAGAAAAAAACAGACAGAAAGATACATTTATGGATAACAATATTACTGTGCCTTCTTATATTGCTTGTATTTAAGACCGTAACTTACACTGAACCCAAGCCTGTGAATGCATTGCGTGTGTCTGCATTCAGCGACCCATCTCAAATTATGGATATGCCAGAAGAATGGAAGAAAAAGTCTGTTAAACATGAACCCTCAATGGGCGATGTGGACATTGCAATCACACTGGATCAGCAGATGTATCCTGATTTCTTTCCGCCAATCATTAAAAAATATGCAAAAGACAATAACCTGAAGATTTTCATTAATGAAGGCAACTGCGGCATCTCCGGAGGTATGCTGTCACGTAAAATAGCTGATATCGGTGCATTCTGTTGTCCACCTGAGAAAACAGATAGGCTGCCAGGACTACGATTCCATACCTTTGGTATTGCCCCTGTTGCAATACTTATCCATCCTGATAATCCGATTGATAATATTACGCTTAAACAAGCCCGGCAGATTTTTCAGGGAGAAATCTCCCGCTGGTCTGAACTAAAAACTGCCAAAGGAGGCAAAGGTTTTGATACACCAATTCAGGTGGTTACACGACTCCATTGTAAGACAAGACCTGGTCATTGGCGAATATTGCTTGATAAAGAAGATTTATTTACACCAAATCTTATAGATGTAGGGGCAATCCCAGATATGATTGCTCAGGTTGCTACCAACCCGAAGGCTATCGGCTTTGAATCTCTAATAGAGGTTTATCAGTATCAAGAAGAAAAAGGCAAGGTGAAGATTTTAAAGATTGATGGTTATGACCCGCATGAACTCTCTCATCTCCTTACTCTTAAATATCCATTGTATCATGTCTATAGTCTTACAACATGGGAAAGAGAAGGTGTTGCAAACCCCAAGGCTCAAAAATTAGTAGAATATCTAATCAGTCAGGTTGAACTCCGTCATAAAGAGTTTGGTGTAATTCCAGTATCCCAACTCAGGAAGGCAGGCTGGAGATTTAAAGACAGGGAACTAATTGGAGAGCCAAAATAAACCTCATTAGAAATATTTCTTCTAATGGGGCAAAGAAAGGATTCAGTAGTGGCTAACAAAAACCCTCTTTTAACATTGATTTATAACCTTGACAGGCAGGTCCCCTTAATTATAAAGATGCTTGTACTGACGGTTATGGTTGGACTTATTGTCTGGGCTATATCATACCAGCTTCATGCCAATGCTCTTAAAGAGATTTTTCAGAAACAATTAAGCGAAAGGCTTACCGAGCAGGCATTGGAAGATAGGGTCTCCTTTAACCGCTATGTAAAAAAATACTATTCTACTGTTAGATTAATTGTAGTACAAAAGGATTTCAGTAATTATATTGAAAGGCAAAAGTGGTCTTCTGCCGATGGCTCGTATAGAGAGGATACTGTTGAAGTCAAATACCACAGGCAACATCCATCGTGGTTACCCTCCCGCATAGGGCTTCAAATCTTTCCTAAAATCCGTTATGCCTTTTTATTGGATGCTCAGGGGAGTGTTAGAGAGGTTTATTACAGCAGTGGGGCGGCAGCATCATTGCCTCCTTCTCTACTAAGGCTAACACCACTTATGCTTCAAAGAAGTCTTGGCCGAAGCTTTTTGACTGAAATTGAAGGCAGCCCTTATCTAATCGCAGCAGAATCTTACCTAAATTCCCATGGCAAATCGCAGGCAATATTGATACTTTCCAGCCCTATTGACGATGAGTTTCTTATTGATTCCTTAGGCAGCTCTCATACGCCCGGACATGTGGTGGCATTGGTAACCTCAAGGGAAAATCCTCAAATCCTCATAAGCAGTAATCTAATGGAGGTGCCTGTAGGCACGGCTGTTGAGGAATTGAAAAAAAATTATGTTGTCACAGGAGAGGAATTTTTTGATTATGGGGGCGTTTCAGATATATACATTAGATTTTTCTCTTTTATGTCAAATCAAGAGATTAAGTCAATGATGGAATCAGTCATTTCAACACAATACCGACAGCAAAACATATCAGCCTCTATATTTATCTTAACTGCTGTGTTAATGATGCTCTGGGTTACGCGACGCATCCAGAACCTGACTCAGCATGTCAGAGATTTTTCGCAGAGCGTATTAGGTATAAGTGAATCACAGGGGCGGGAGAAAGGGGACCAGATCTATATTCTTGAAGGAAATTTTCAGAGGCTTACACAGGAGGTTATTAAGGCAAGGGAGGCACTGAAAAAAGAGTCTGGGGAAAAGCTTCAACTTGAAAAAGGGCAGATGCTCCTTGAGCAAAAAGAAAGACAGCTTAAATTATTAGAGTCTGTTACAGAGGCAGTGGGTGTTGGTGTGATGACAAAAAGTAACGGGCTTATGACATTTAACCCGACGATGGAGAATTTTGCTGAGATGTGTGATGGGCATTCTAACTTTGAAATTCATGATATGGAGGATGTGGAAAGGACTCTATTGGATAAAGATGGTAAGAGACATGTTTTTCATATAAGTAGCCCTCAAATTTTTGATGAGAAAATAATTCTGGTGCGTGATATCACAGAAATTAAGGAAAAAACAGATGCCCTTGAGTATCTGGCGCTACATGACTCCTTGACTGGTTTGCCAAACCGCCTACTGTTTGATGACCGTTTACACCAGGCAATTTTTTCAAGTGAGCGTGAAGGTAAATCCTTTGCCTTGCTTATGATAGACATTAATAACTTCAAGGAGATAAATGATACATTAGGGCATTATGTTGGTGATATGGTATTGAAGCATGCCGGGGCATGTTTACAGGGGGTGCTCAGGGGGTCTGACACAATTGCGCGTTTTGGGGGTGATGAGTTTATAGTGTTAATGCCTACCTCAGATATTGAGCAGGCTGAGCAGACTGTTTTTAGGCTCCAGAATGCCTTGAAGGAGCCATTTACTGTAGAGGAGAGGAGTCTTTATATCGGGTTAAGTATTGGTATTGCCTTTTATCCTAAGCATGGTGAAGATGCCGAGAACCTTGTCCGAAAGGCAGATATAGCGATGTATGTCGCTAAAGATGCCAAAATCGGTTTTTCCGTATACAGTCCTGACCATGACATTTATACCATACCAAAGCTTGCACTCATAAGTACCCTACATAATGCTATCATGAATGAGGAAATGGAGCTACATTATCAGCCCCAAATAAACTGTAAAACGGGCAGGGCGAGTGGTGTGGAGGCGCTTCTGAGGTGGAAGTCTCCTCAGCATGGTCTTTTATCTCCCGAGGAGTTTATTCCATTAATAGAACGTAGAGGATTAATGAAGCCCTTAACTGAGTGGGTCATCAAAACAGCCCTATGCCAATGTGCTAAGTGGCATAGGGCAGGGCTCATGTTGAGTGTATCAGTAAATCTTTCTCAGTGGGACATTCATGACAGAGGGATTGTAGATTATGTTTCCAAACAATTAGAGAAATGGGGCGTTCTGCCAGAATATCTTGAGATTGATGTTACTGAAAACACCATAATGGCGGACCCAGTGGGTGCAATAGAAGTCTTAAGGCAGTTTTGTTCCATGGTTGTAACTATTTCTATAGATGACTTTGGTATTGGTTATACCTCAATTGCATATCTTAGGAAACTTCCTGTTGATGAGATTAAGATTGATAAGTCTTTTATAATAGATATGTTAAAAGATGGGTATAAGGAGGCGATTGTGCGTGCTATTATTAATTTAGCCCATACCTTAGAGCTTAAGGTCTTAGCTGAAGGCGTTGAGAGTGAGGAGATTATGGATGCACTAAAAAATTTAGGCTGTGATATGGTTCAGGGCTATTACATATGCCATCCCCTTCCACCAGAAGAGCTCACACACTGGCTGAGTGAATCAAAGTGGAAGGTTAGTGAGAAGTGAAAATTCCATCAATTTTAGTTTTGCACTTAAAGCAGTATCCGTCTTTAATTTTATTTTCTTTTATGTAAAATCCAATTCTCTCAATAAGCAGTTCACCGCAGTTAGGGCAAAAGGTATTCTCTCTACCTTCCCCCGGCACATTGCCTTCATAAACATACTTAAGCCCTGTTTCAAGCCCTATTTCTCTTGCGCGTCTAAGAGTTTTTAAAGGAGTTCTCGGCTTATCAAGAAGCCTGTATGTCGGATAAAACTGTGTTACATGCCAGGGGATTGCAGGGTCTACAGATTTTATGAATCCAGCAATCCATCTGAGGGTATCTTCCGAATCATTATAATCAGGGATAATGAGTGTTGTAATCTCCACCCATATCCCGAGTTTCTTCATCAGCCTTATTGTATCTAAAACAGGCTTTAATCTGGCGCCGCAAAGTTTTTTATAAAACTCGTTATCACCTTTAAGGTCTATGTTGTTGCCATCAAGATAAGGGGCAATTGCTCTTGTAGCTTCAGGGCTGGTATATCCATTACTTACAAACACATTCTTAATGCCTTTCCCGTGAGCAAGGCGGGCACAATCGTATGCAAACTCAAAGAATATTGTCGGCTCAGTATAAGTATATGAAATACTCTTGCACTCTGCTCTTTCTGCTGATTCAACAATTTGTTCTGGAGTAACCTCCTCTCCTGGCATAGTATGGAGTTCGGAGTCTTTCTTGTCTTTTAACTCATAACTCATAACTCTTAACTCATCACTTTTTTTAGGGTACTGCGATATATCGTAGTTCTGGCAGTGTAAACACCTAAAGTTACAGCCGACAGTTGCAATTGAGAAAGATGTCGACGCAGGATGAAAATGAAACAAAGGTTTTTTTTCTATGGGGTCTATGTTCATTGAGATAACCTTTCCATAAACAAGACTATAGAGCATCCCATCTATGTTTTCCCTTACGGCACATATTCCGCGTTTACCATTGGATATAATACAGCGGTGTGAGCAGAGGAAACACTGCACTTTTTGTTCTGGAAGGCTCTTAAAAAACATTGCCTTTTTCATAAGGATAATTATATCACATCTATATGCTCCATAGGGTTCGAGGATTCAAGATAAAATTCAAAAATCAAATATCAAAAATCAAAATAAAAGATTAAAAATCAAAAATATTTTTAAATTTTGACTTGTCATTTTGATTTTTGCTTTTTACATTTTAATTTTACCTTGATTTGTCATTTTGCATTTTGTCCCGACTATTCGGGATAATCTTTTATTTAGTTCCTTGAATCCTTGACTCCTTGACCCCTTGAAGCCCTTTTTAAATTGTTTACAAAAAGTATTCTTTTGTTCCTTTTTTGTATTTTTTTGTTGACAAATAAAAAATTATGTTATATACTTTTTACCAAGAAGATGTTAGAAAAACTTTTTACATCCGGAATAAGAGCTGAAGTATTGTCGTTGCTTTTTAATAGCCCAGAGGAAAAGTTTTATGTCAGAGAAATTGCAAGGCTTGTTAGGAAAAACCCCTCAGGTGTGAAGAGGGAGCTGGATAAGTTAGAAAAGATGGGTCTTGCGACAAGTGAGAAAGAGGGTAATCTAAAATACTTTAAGGTTAATAAAGACTCGCCGACATTTCCTGAACTAAAAGGTCTCATAGCAAAAACCATTGGAATCCTCGGTGCTCTCAAATCAGTACTTAAGGCTTCAACTGTAAAGACTGCATTTATTCACGGTCCATATGCAGAAGGTTTAGATGTCCCTTCAATTGATTTATTTATTGTATCTGATTCTAACAATATTACAAAAATCCTGAGTGAAGTCGAAAAACGATTTGGTAGAGAAATTCATTATAAGGTTATGAACGAGTCAGAATATAAACTTAAAAAAAGAAAAGGAGATTCACGCTTTAAAAGACTTTTAGGCGCTAAAAAAATCTTGTTATTAGGAAGACTGTAAGTTTTACTCCCCCCGGGAGCCTTGGGGGGTAGAGAAAGGGGGTGAAAAATAATGGCCGCCAAGAAAAAAGCCGCTGCAAAGAAAAAAGCAGCAAAGAAAAAGAGATAAATTTTTGTAAAAAGGTTGTTGCCTTTTAGGCTGTTCCCTGAATAAAGCGGGGGACAGCCTTTTTGTTTAAGGCTATTAATACAAACGCATTAATCAAAGTGTCATTGCGAGGAGTGCGATTCCTCGCCTGTCATTGCTGCCGAAGTTTCGGCAGAAGAATCTCTTTTGAGATTGCCACGTCCCGAAATGTCGGGACTCGCAACGACCTTTCAGGTCGGATTGCCACGCTCCCGTTGGTCGCTCGCAATGACAATGTAAAAGGATTTAATGCGTTTGTATTAATTGAAATTAAAGATTATATTTTAGGTTAAAGAAGTGCGGTAATCCCTAAGTTAGGCATGACGGATCCTGATACGAGATCCCATGAATCTGTGAAGGAGAGTAGTTTCTTTAGAAATCTTATATTTAAGGCATGACCTGCCTTATTTGCTATTATATGACCATAAATTGGGAGTCCAAGCAGTGAAATGTCACCTATTACATCCAGGATCTTATGTCTTACAAACTCGTCTTTAAATCTGAGCTTATTTTTATTGATAATCCCATTATCACCTACTACAATTGCGTTATTTAGTGAACCACCTTTTGCTAACCCTTTAGCCCTCAGGAACTTAACATCCTTTAAAAATCCGAATGTCCTTGCGGGTGCGAGTTCTTTGATGAAATTTACATCTGTTACATCAATACTCATTTTCTGTTCTCTAAAGGCAGGATGATTGTAATTAACCCGATATGTTATCCTCATGCCCTCGTATGGAGTGGCTGCGATTTGGCATGTTCCATCATTAATCACAACCGGTTTGATAATCCTAAGGCATGATACCATGTTTGCTTGTTTTGATATGCCTGCTTCGAGTATTTTCTGGGTAAAGATTACCGCGCTTCCATCCATTATTGGAACCTCTGGACCATCAAGTTCTATATAGAGATTATCTATGTTAAGGGCTGATAATGTAGATAAAAGGTGTTCAACAGTCCCTACCATTACCCCATTGGATGCCAGATTAGTTGCAAAGGTAGTCTCTATGACTGAATTTATAGATGCCCTTATCTCTACATTTCCTTTATCTGTTCTTATAAAAACTATCCCTGTATCCCTCGGGGCAGGTGTAAGCCTCATATTAATGTTTTTGCCTGTATGAAGCCCGATACCGTTTATAATTACTACTTCTTTTTTTAAGGTATGTTGAGAACGCATGGCAGCTATTATTTGTAGCAAATTCTATACCAGACTTTTTCTTTTTTAAAAACAATATGTTATATTTAAAGGTGTGTTATTAATGCCTCTATTATAGTAGTTATTTTACCCCGTTAGAAAGAAAGCCCCACCCGAGACAGGTAGCAAATTGCAAAGGGTTGAGCTTTCTAACAGGGTTTACACACTTCCACCTACTACCATCTCAGGAACTCTTATTGTTGGCATTGCATCAGATACAGGCACGCCCTGCATATCCTTTCCACAGGTTCCTATGGAGAAACCAAGGTCAATGCCGACCATGTCTATGGATTTTAGAATTTCCGGCCCATTTCCAATAAGGGTTGCCCCCCTGAGAGGCTCAGTTATTTTGCCTTTCTCTATTGCGTAACCCTCTGAGACCTCAAATACAAACTCCCCTGTGGTGGTATTAACCTGCCCGCCTCCCATCTTTTTAACGAAAAGCCCTTTATCAACTGATTTTATTATCTCCTCTAAGAGACTTTCCCCGGGAGCTATAAATGTATTAGTCATTCTCGGGATAGGCCTGTGTTTGTAAGATTGACGTCTGCCATTGCCTGTTGAGACCATCTTATCTTTTATGGAGGTAAGCATGTCATACATATAGCCTTTAAGTATTCCCTTCTCTACCAGAACTGTTTTTTGTGATGGCACTCCTTCATCATCAAACCTGAACGAACCCCTTTTATTAGGTAGTGTAGAATCGTCAATCACAGTAATTAAAGGCGATGCCACAGGTTCACCTATCTTATTTGAATAAACAGACAGTCCCTGTTGTGCTAAATCAGCCTCAAGGCCATGCCCTATTGCCTCGTGTATCATGGTACCGCCTGCCTCGGAAGATATTACCACAGGCATTCTCCCGCCCGGTGTTTTCTTTGCACTTAACATCCTTACCGCCCTTTGTGCGGCCCTCATTGCTATTTTCTCAAGAGGGTCTTTATCAAATAGCTCAAACCCAATAAATCCCCCAACCGGTTCGTATCCTGTCTGTAAGACCTCACCTTCCTGAGCAACAACCTGTATAACAGCAAGTGTGTGAACACGCTCATCTTCAGCAATGATACCGTCTGATGTGGCAATACAAATATCCTGAGTGAAATCTTTGTATATTACTGATACCTGTTTAATTTTGGGACTGACTCTCCATGCTGTCCCATTTGCATTCTTCATAAGGAGGGTTTTTTTATCAATTGATATGTCGTCAGGATTGAATTTTATTTTGAAATCCACCACTGGCTTAATTTTCCTAAGGTCAACTATTGTATCTTTATGTTTCTCATGTGCTACCTTACTTACAGTGTCTGCAAGCTCAAGGAGGGTTTTGCTTGAGAAGTCATTGCTGTATACATAGGCTGATTTTTCTCCTGATATAACCCTTATACCCACTCCTGCATCAACTCCAGAGGCAAGTTTTTCAAGCTTGTTATCTTCAATCTGAATGAGTGTGGAGCTTGTATGTTCAATGAATATATCAGCATAATCTCCACCTCTTGTGAGGGCTTTTTTAACGAGCTTTGATAGGAGTTTCTGTGGTATCAGGGTCAAGGTATCCTCCAGAAATGGTTTACCACGTTAGAATGCTCCATATGAAATTCTAACGGGGTTTATTTGAATTAATAAAATAATAAAAACCTCCTTGTTCTCACATTAATCAATATCCCGATAGCTAAAAAGTTTGATAGTAGTGCTGTTCCCCCGTAACTCATAAATGGCAATGGGACACCAACAACAGGGATCAAGCCCAATGTCATCCCGACATTTACAATAAAATAGAACGAAAGCATAAATGTAACACCAATGGCAAGGTATCTCCCTTCTATATCCCGTGCCTTTTTTGCTGTATCAAAGCCTCTGAGGATAACGAAGAGATACAAGAGAAATAAAAAAATACTACCAGCAAAACCCCATTCCTCTGCAAAGACAGAAAAGATAAAATCCGTATGCCTTTCAGGCAGGAATCTTAACGGACCCTGTGTGCTTTTTAAATAACCCTTACCAAAAATTCCTCCTGAACCTATTGTGACCTTTGACTGGGTTATATGATAGCTTGTCCCCCGGGGATCAGATTCAGGCTCTACAAATGCGATTATCCTCTGTTTCTGATAGTCTTTTAAACCTGACCAGAAAATATTTCCAATGAAGGGTATAGAGATAACAGCAATAATAACAGCAACTATAAGGAGTTTTTTCTTTGTGCCACTTGTTATGACTATTGATAAAAATATAAAGACAAGCATTACAGCAGTTCCAAGGTCGGGTTGTTTAAAGATGAGTAACAGGGGCAGGATAACAAATATCAGGCCCATTTTTAATATTTCCCTGAAATCGAGCATGTTTTTATATTCTATATCTGCAAGATATCTTGAAATGGTTAATATGAAAAGGAGCTTGAAGAATTCTGATGGCTGAAAAGAAATCGCCCCAAGAGATATCCACCTCTGAGCACCCATGCTGGTTTTGCCAGCAATTAGCACGGCAATCAAAAGGATAATCCCTATAGCAAAAAATATATACGCAAATCTACTAAACCATCTATAGTCTATGCTTACAATAAGGACGAGGCAAAGTATGCTCAAGAATAACCAGTATAGTTGTTTTAGGTAGAATGATTGCTGTTCTGTATAGGGTAGGGGTCTTGTAGCGCTATAAATAGTCATTATCCCGATAATGGACAATGCGAGCACTGTTATGAAGATAGCCCAGTCAAAATTTTGTATTAGCCTTCTGTCAATCATAATTTAGTGAATAGTATTTAGTGAATAGTTAAAAGCACAGCTTTAGTAGTCAGAATACAGGAGCCAGAAATTTCTTCTTCTGACTTCCGGATTCTATATTCAGTTTTTTACTATTCACTATTCACTGTTCACCCTTCACTTTCTTATAGAATTCCTCTATCATTCTTTTTGCTATTGGTGCGGCTGCAGCACTTCCATGCCCACCGTGTTCTACAAAGACAGACATGGCAATTTTGGGATCTTCAGCAGGGGCAAATGCTACAAACCATGCGTGGTCCCTGTAATCACGCGAAGGATTTTTGCCAGCCCTTTTCATACCAACAACCTGAGCAGTCCCTGTTTTACCTCCAAAACTTACAATATTTGAATGTAACATGTGAGCCGTTCCTCCAGGCTCTGCGACAACACCAATAAGGGCATGTTTTATAATACTAAATGTTTCAGGTTTCAGTTTTACATTTCCATTGACCTGAGGTTTAGTATCTGTACTTCTCAATAAGTTTAGTTTATAGAATTTCCCTCCATTGACCACTGCTGCAATAAGTCTTGCCATCTGGATGGGGGTAGTAGTAACATAACCTTGGCCAATAGCAGTATTGAGGGTTTCCCCCAAGAACCATTGTTGATTTTTTGTTTTATGCTTCCATGCAGTAGACGGTATAATGCCTGCTCTCTCCTCAGTAAGATTTAGTCCTACTGGACTGCCAAGCCTGAACATCAATGCGTATTCCGCAATTTTATCAACACCTAATTTTTTTCCTACTTCATAAAAATATACATCGCATGATTCAACAAGTGCCCTGTGAAGGCTGATTACTCCATGTCCTGAACTTTTCCAGCAGCGGAATTTCCGGCTGCCAATTTGTGTCCCACCTCTGCAGACTGCCTCTGTGGTTTGAGTTATAACGCCCTCTTCAATGCCGGCAATAGCAGTAATAATCTTAAATGTTGACCCCGGCGGGTACTGACTTTGAAGTGCCCTGTTAAGCATGGGTTTTTTCGGGTCATTTATAATCACCCCCCAGTCTTTCGGGTTTATGCCCCTCGTAAAGAGGTTTGGGTCAAAAGAAGGCTTGCTTGCAAGCACGAGGATATCGCCTGTATCAGGTTCAATTGCTACCACAGCGCTTGCGTTATTCCCAAGGGCATCTTCTGTTTTTCTCTGAAGGTCTATATCAATAGTAAGTTTTAAATCAGTCCCTTTAATAGCATCTCTTTCTCTAATGACTCTTATTCCCCTTCCTATAGCGTCTACCTCAATAATTTTTTCGCCTGCAAAACCCCTAATGGTTTTATCGTATATCTTCTCAATTCCCCACTGTCCGACAAATGCACTTTTTGGGACATCCCTGTAATCAGGATTTTTCTCCTGTGGTAGGGACAATCTGCCGAGATAACCGATTACATGGCTTGCAGTTGAACCATAGAGATATTCTCTGCTTACCTCTACATCCACTTGCAGTCCGGGAAAATCAACCCTTCTTGCCTCAACCTTTGCCACTTCTTCCCATGAAACATCCTCTTTCAACTTTACAGGTTCAAACGGATTTATGGATGAACGTTCTAATTTATCTTTAATCTCTTCAGCATCAAGCCCCAAAAGGTTTCCAAGTTCTGACAGGGTTTGTTCGTCCCGAGGAAGTTCTTTACTGATAACAGATATATCAAATGATGGAATATTCTTTACAAGGGCAATATTGTTTCTATCATAAATTATGCCTCTTGGAGCAGCAACCTTTATAATCCTCAACCTGTTATGCTCAGCGATATTTTTATATTCTTTTCCCTTTATTACCTGAAGGTGCCATAACCTCAGGAGGAAAATCGCGAAGATAGAAATAATAATATATGCACCTATAGATATCCTTTTTCCCATTAGTTAGTTAAAGCATCTTTAGGTTTTTTAATCATTATAAAATACAGAAGCATACTCATTATTGCTGTGTAGAGGACATGTAGAACCAAGGGAATCAAATGCCCTTCAGTAAAAGATGTTGTAGTAAACCCCGTTAGATGTTTACTATCTAACGGGGTAAATATTTTAAAGCCTGTATAAACCACAAGAATATCAATTATTGAAATAAAAATAATCATGGCAGTATTTAAGAATAAACCCCAGCCAATAAACTTTTGCCTTATGGAAGCTGAGAAGAAGCCTGCCAATGTTTTGCTGATTATATTTGGGCCAATGGCAAATCCGCTGATAGAGTCAATGATTACTCCTGTTAATGCTCCGTAAATCATTCCATTTATCTGTCCGAACTTAATGGAGTAAAAACATATCAGGATAATCACAATGTCAGGCTTTATTCCGCTGAACAACGTAGCCTGTATTACTATAGATAGAAGTGCCATGACAAGATAGATTAGAAATGATTTCATATTTATTTTTCCGGCAATATTTTATGTGAATTTCTACTCTTTAAGATTGCCACTTCTTCAATCTTTCCGAGATGCTGTATAGGAATCACCTCTATATGATGAAAAAGCCCTTGCCCTTTTTTTACAACCTTTGATACATATCCAACCTGAATCCCCTCAGGATATATTCCATCAAGTCCTGATGTAATAACCATTTCTCCTGTTTTAACATCTTCATCAAGAGGGATATACTTTACATGGCACCTGTTCATTCCATATCCCTCAAGAATACCTTCCATTCTTGTTGACTGAAATCTAACAGCAACAGAAGAGTTTGCATCTGTAATAAGGAGAATGCTTGCTGTGTCTTTTAGAACCCTGTGAATTCTTCCCACAAGCCCAGAAGGCGTGACAGCCGCCATGTCTTTATAAATACCGTTCTCTGCTCCTTTGTTTATCCACAGTATTTGAAACCAGTTGGTTGGGTCTCTCGCAAATACCTCTGCAGTTGTAATATAGTCTGTTCTTGTCGATTTGAGTTCAAGCATCTCTCTGAGTCTTTCATTTTCAGATGCAGCTTCTATAAGTTTGTTTTTCTCATGCTCGAGCCTTTCTATCTTTGCTATAAGTTTTTTGTTTTCTTCCTTTTTGTCAACGAGGAAGATATAGTCCTTAAATAAGCTTTTAATTCCTTTTGAAATGGAAAAGCTTCCGCGTTCAAGAATGTTTAATGGATAGACGAGTATATTAATTACAGAAGTATCCTCATTACCTTTGATACTCTGATATATGAAGGTAACAAGAATTAGAAGGATGAAAAATACAAAAACAAAACCCTTTTTCTTAAGAAACATCTATATAATTGATATTTCCTATAGCAAGCTACAGTCCCGACTCTTCGGGATAATGTAAGGAATATATTTTATTATATTCGCTCGCTTGACCCTGTCCCGAAGCGTCGGGACAGAGAATACGCTCGCTATCCATTTAACTCATACTCAATGCAACTTTTCTGAGAATATCCAGATCATCCAGCGCCTTACCAACGCCGTTCACAACTGCACTAAGCGGGTCATCAGCAACAATTACTGGAAGTCCTGTTGTATGTCTTAGAAGAATGTCCAGCCCCTTTAATAGGGCGCCGCCACCTGCAAGCACTATTCCCTTATCCACTATATCTGATGCTAACTCGGGCGGGGTGTTCTCAAGAGTTGTTTTAATAGCATTTACAATTATCATCACAGGCTCATTTATTGCTTCTCTTATCTCATCTTCATATATCATGATAGACTTTGGAATTCCT
This sequence comes from Nitrospirota bacterium, assembly GCA_016208965.1. GTDB lineage: Bacteria > Nitrospirota > Thermodesulfovibrionia > UBA6902 > DSMQ01 > JACQXB01. The sequence continues at coordinate 12,718 of JACQXB010000017.1, read as the reverse complement.
GAAACCAGATCTCTTCCTTTTACTTCTATGCCCCTGTTCTCTTCGTCAATCTTAAAGGCAGAACCTACCTGCTTTTTAATCTGCTCAGCGGTTCTATCTCCAATAAGGATCTTTGCCTTATTCTTTATGTAATTCACTATCGCCTCATCCATCTTATCTCCGGCAACCCTTACTGCCTTGCTGTATACGATTCCATGAAGCGATATAACTGCCGCATCAGTGGTGCCCCCGCCGATATCTACTATCATGTTGCCTGTAGGCTCTTCTATCGGGAGCCCTACACCGATGGCTGCAGCCATTGGCTCATCTATAAGATATATCTCACGCGCACCTGATATCTCTGCAGCGTCTTTTACAGCCCTTTGTTCAACCTGAGTTATCCCGGAGGGGACACCGATAACAACCCGCGGAGAAATAAAAGTCCTCCCGTTATGAACTTTTTTTATAAAGTATTTAAGCATTTCTCCTGTCTTATCAAAATCTGCTATTACGCCGTCCTTTAATGGTCTCATTGCTGTTATGTTTAATGGTGTCTTACCGAGCATTTTTTGTGCTTCTAAACCAACTGCTATAACCTTGCCTGTGTCTCTCTGGATAGCCACAACAGATGGCTCATTACAGACAATGCCTTTGCCTTTTACAAATACAAGCGTATTAGCTGTCCCGAGGTCTATTGCAAGGTCATTTGAAAACCATCCGAGAATGTTCTGTAACATCTATCCTCCTTTTTCTTCTATAACCTGAGTTTTTGCAATTTCATCACCAAATCTCATGCCTTTCTCATTACCTATCATGAGAAGACTTTCAAATATTAATATAATCACAGGGAAGATAAAGCCTATGAGAGGCACCGCAATAAGAACATATCCAACAGCAAAAAGGAAATTCCTTATTACTGACTCCCTGAAGGTGCATGCCTGCATTGTTTCCTGAAGGATTACTTTAAGCCCGATAATACGTTTGCCAACACTTCTTCCTTCAAATAATCCATCAGATATCAGCAGATAAACCATACCTGCGAAATAGCCTATCTTCGGTATTATTTCTGCTAATGCCCCAACAATAATAAAATCAATGCCCTTGGCGATTACCCTGTTTAGCAGGTTTGCCTTCACATTCATTTTACCATACTAACAAATAGCCCGTTATATTTCAAGGCGATGTGTGGGTTAGGTTAAGGTTATAGTGCTTTTTTGCTGAAGAAACCCTCTGAACCTGTCCAACATAATGAATTCTTAGATTATATGGATTCCGTATAATTATTATTTTTTAATGATTATACAGAATTACTTTATAGATTTCAACGATTTTCTATGAAAAACGCTTGACAGAATACCTACCTCCATATATAATTTTGGCAATGATAGAATAAGCATAAAAGTATATGTTACACGTCAAATATAATAACGGCATAACAGCCAAATTAATGCGGAAATCGCCCTCTTTAATTCTTGCATTTATCATGTTTATCTGTTAATTTAAACCTGTAAATTATCACCTATATGAACATGAAAGAAAATATTGTAAGGCTTGACGAATTTTTGATTAATTTAACCAAAACCGAAAAAATACCTGTTGAAACAAAAGGGGAAATCGCCAATCCAAACAACCTTCCCTTTCTACAAGCCCAAATCTTGCAAAAAATCTACCTTGACTTGTTTGAACACAAAAGGACTACTATTGAAGAATTATCTGAACTGACCGACTACCCAAAAGACAGCAAAATTCTCAATGACGCCATTGAAGCACTTGACGAGAAAGGTTTTTTAGATGGAAACTTGATAACTAATTTCAGAATTTCTGAAAATTGTTTAGACCTTTTTTCTAAAATCGTTAAAAAGAACGACTATAAACACAAAAAATATTCTACTAACATTCTTCAATTTACTATGCCAGAGAATTTCACACCTAAACTTTTTGAAGAAGAGCAAACAATCAGTGAACTCAATAAATATGGAACTGTCCACAAATGGTATGACTATTTGGAAGATTTCCCTTTTTCTCTCATTGAAGATAAAATAAAGGAATATAAGATTAAACCGAACTCATTAGTTGTTGAACCATTTGTTGGCGGCGGAACGACTTGCATTTCAGCAAATTTTTTTAGGTGCAATTCTATTGGCTTTGACGCTAACCCTTTGATGACCTTCATTTCAGAAGTAAAAACAACCTGGGATATTGACTTGGCTCTCTACAAAAAACAAGTCATAAAAATTGCCGAACAATTTTTAGAAAAAATTCACAACTACGATTCTCTAAAATTAACAAAAGGATTTTTAGAGAATATGCCAAAAAAAGAACTTAACCAATGGTTAAGTCCCGCTCTACAAAAAGAAGCGAATCTATTAAAAAATTTAATTTATAGTATTGAGGATAAAAAAATTAAAAATTTATTATTGCTTGCAATGTCCAAGTCATGTTTGGACGCTTCTTATGTTTCTTTTTGTCCTGGGACAACTTTTTACCCATTCAGAGAAAAGGAAGAATTTTGGGATTTATTCACTAAAAAAGTGATTCAGATATACGAAGATTTAGAGAAAGTTCAAAAGCACAATAATTATGGAAAATCTAAACTAATAAATGATACTTGTCTGAATGCCTCAAAATATATTAAGCCCAATACAATTAACTTTATTATTACTTCACCACCCTACCCTAATGATTTGGAATATACCCGACAAACTCGGCTTGAAATGTATTTACTTGACTTCGTAAAAAATATGTATGAAGTTCAGCAGATAAAGAAAAAAATGGTTAAAGGAAGCACGAAATTAATTTTCAAAGAAAGTAAATCAGAAGTTTTTGCTCTAAAATTTAATGATGTAAAAATTGTGTCAGACAAAATTTATGAGCAAACAAAAGATAAAAATTGGGGCTTTGATTATCCAAGAATGGTAAGAGAATATTTTGGTGATATGTATTTGTGCTTGAAAATAATTCATCCTTTAATGAAGAAAAATGCCCATTTTCTTCTGGTAGTAGGCGACCAAACAGTAAAAGGTGTTTATATTCCAGTTTGTGATATTTTAATTAAAATGGGCCAAGAGATAGGATACCGTAATTGCAGAAAAGAACTTTTCAGAATGAGAAGAAGCACGGGACACAATATTTTACTTCCAGAAGAAATCGTAATAATTGAAAAATGAATCCAAACGAAATTTTCACATATCCTGTTGAAAATAAAACAACGGAAGCAAAAAATGCAGTAAAGAAATATTATTGCAGATTTTTAGAAAGCAAATGCGATAAGCAAAGTAGGACTATCAAATACCCAATGGGAGTTTGTTCGGTAAATCACAGCGGGACAAAACCTATCATTTGCCCCCATCGCTTTTTAGAAAATAATTTAGTTTTTAAAAATGCTTGCAATGCTACTTTTGGCGGCACAAATAATGTTTTGCTTTTTTCTGAAGTTAAAATTAACAATGTTGGAAGTTTTGATTTTGTCCTTGTTAAACACAAGCCGATAAGCAATAAAGTTGACGACTTTTGTATTGTAGAATTTCAATCGGATTCCACTACCGGAACTGGTGAATTAGTTCAAGCACTTAAAGATTTTATGACAGATAAAGATGTTCTACAAAACAAATATCATTTTGGAATGAATACTTACAACACAATTAAGTTGTCCTATATTCAAATGCTGGTAAAAGGACAAGTTATGGAGAAATGGGAGAAAAATATTTTTTGGATAATGCAACGATTTGTTTATAACAATATGGTTAATCGTTTTTGTTTAACAGATTTGGATTACAATACAAATCATAGAACACAATATCATATTTACGATTTAGTCAAAAACGGTGAAATTTATAATCTTAAATTAGTCGACAAAAAATCAACAACCATTTCAAACTTGTTAAGAGCATTTACTCACCAACCGACACCGAGCATTGACACATTTGTTGAAGTTTTAGAGAGTAAAATAAAACTGAAATTAGGACTGACAATAGAATAAAAAAACAGCCTAAGAAATCTAAAACATATAAAGAGGGCGACACCAGCAAAATACAATAAAAACGTGTAACAAAATCGCTCAAGCAGATGCGGATAAAACCCCGCACTGCTTAGCTCAGGCATTAGGTAATAGACAAGGACAGGCTATGCTGCAAAAAATACAAGTTCTATTGGGCGGGCAAGGCTTGGAGAAAACAAAGCCAGCAACTCCATTTACCGATGATTTCCAAATGCTTTGCGCTTTAATAACTCATCTCGGTTCACATGAAAAATGGCAATCAAGAACCCCGTCCGAAATAGGAGGAAGTCTTGCTAAACCTCCCAAGGAGGTCGAGCGAGTACTTGCTGCCTTTCCATGCTTTTTTCGTGAATCAACAAACCGAAAAAATGGAGAAAGATTGTTTACGGTTCATCTTCGTTATGCACGAAGAAAGATAGACCCAAACACTGGCTCCCATGTTTCTGAGCCAATGAATCCAGAAGAAATAGGCATACTAATAAGTCTCTTGACTCAAATGGTATCACTGGAAAAGCAAGAATCGCAATTTGTAAGAGAGATGAGAGAAAACAATAAAAGCCACGCACATGGTGTCGGTTGCAATTATCGTCGCGTTAATATCAGCTATTACCTCTCTTGTAGTTGCTATCATGAAGTAACCATGAAGTCGTCGTAACCTGTAACGACTAAAGGGGGCATGCTCATATTGCTCATGAAATTAAAGGAATTAAATGCCTAACATGGCGTTCTAGTTTACATTAGGCAAATAATCGATATCGGGTTATTGGTTATTATAATGAATGGCTTGAGTAAATTGCTTATCAGTTCTCTGTTCTTCACAGCAGTATTGATGCTTGGAGGAATTTTTCCATCATATGCTGCTGATTTGCAGAGGTTCTCCAACGCGAAATTTATGAATAATCCAGCAAATGATGGAGATAGCTTCTTTGTGGAAGCTGATGGAAAACCTCTCCATATTAGGCTTTATTTTGTTGACTGCCCTGAAACTTCCATTAGTTTCAATAGCGATGCACAGAGGGTACGGGAGCAAACACGATATTTTGGATTGTCCGATGTAGCACGTACTATTCATTTCGGTAACGAAGCAAAGACTTTTGTTGAACATATCCTTACCAAACCTTTTACTATTCATACAGCCTTTGCAAGTGCTTTGGGAAGGTCAGCAAAAGGCCGCATATATGGATTCATCATTACATCTGACGGAAATGATTTGGCGAGTCTACTTGTTAAAAATGGTTTTGCCCGTACTCATGGTATAGGGAGGGAAACGCCCAACGGCATAACACATAATGAAATGGTCGAAATACTTCGTGATTTAGAGACTTCAGCCATGTTAAGACGCATTGGCATTTGGTCAGAGAGTGATCCTGATCGAATTGCTGAATTTCGTGCCAAACAACGTAGCGAAGAGATGGAATTGCAGGAACTACAGAATCAAGTGAAAAAGGCCAAATCCCCACAAGGCTTACTTGACCTAAACACTGCTGCTGAAAAAGAACTTCAGACTCTCAAAGAGATTGGTCCTGTTATTGCTGCAAGAATTATCGCTGGACGTCCTTATAAAACCGTAGATGATTTGCTCAAAGTAAAAGGAATTGGACCCAAAAGACTTGAAAAAATTCGTCCTTATGTTGTGGTAGGTAAAAAATAGAGGAATTAGCATTTGCCTAACAAGTCCACTGGAACTGACCACTTATAACATCGTTTGAGATTGATTTTTACTTGTATCCTTTATTCAGGTCTTATTTCTTTTTATCTATTCACGGCAAGCGGCAGCTCATCGGCAACGTTAGCGCTTATTGTCTTTAGGGAAGATTTAGCGGGATTCCTATATCCGACTCAACTGCCTTCATTATTCTATTTGCATATCCTTTCTCAACCTTAAATCCATATATGTCTGCAAGTTTTTCAGATTTTAAGGATAAATGCATGACGTCTTTTTCCTTGCCTTTTAGATAACTCAATTCTGCAATACCAAGCATGCAATATATCTCGCCTCTTGGGTCTTTTGTTTTCTTAAAGAGAGACATTGCTTCTTTGAACTTTTGGGCAGCATTTTCTAAATTACCGAGCATTTTATATGTGGTGCCTATGCCCCAAAGCGTATATGCATAACTTACCATGTCGCCGATTTTTTTATACAGTGTTTCTGCTTGCTTAAAAAGGCTTAGTGCCTTTTTGTAATCATTATTCATCCTTCTTGCATTTCCAAGACCACAGTAAGAATAAGCCGTGCCAAAAATATCTCTTAATCCTTTAAAACCTTTATTTGCTAAATTGTAATACTTCTCTGAATCATTGAATTTCTCTGCAATCCTTGAGCATCCTCCAAGTCCGCAGTATGAATAGTTAATGCCCGATTTATTTTTAAGTGACTTAAATAGCTTTAGCGATAAATGAAATGTCTTAATCGCCTTCTTTATATTTCCTTTTATCCTGTAAGCCCCTGCCTTTGCCCATAGAGAAAATGCCTCGCCAGTTTTATCATCAATGGATTTATAAACCCTCTCTGCTTTGTTGATTTGATGCAGTGCCTCTTTCCATTTGCCAAGTGCCCTGTAGCAAAGTCCCCGCCCTACTATCGCATCAGCCTTTGAAGCTATGTCATCCAATGCATCTGCAAGATTAAGCCCTTCTTCATAATAAGTTTGCGCCTTAACAAACTCCCCTTTTGCCCTAAGTGCGTTAGCAATGGAAAGAAAGCAATCAAGGACACCGTTTAAGTCGCTATCCTGCTTAAATTGTTTGAGCGCTTTTTTGTATAACTCGATAGCCTTATCATATCTTGCAGATATTCTGTTTTTTTCCGCATTGTTAAAAAAATTCTCACCAATGTTTCTCATATATTATTTGCATTTTCTTCTAACTGTCTTTATCACATCCCTGTAATCCTTTGAATTAAAAAATGCATTGCCCATTACCAGTATGTCAGCGCCTGCTTTTACCACCTCAGAAGCATTATCTGTATTTACCCCTCCGTCAACTTCTATCTCAACCTTATATTTTCCTTTTTTAATAATATCTTTAAGCGCCTTAATCTTGCCAATGGTTTGTGGTATAAACTCTTGCCCGCTAAAGCCCGGGTTTACTGACATCAAAAGCACCATATCCACTTCTGAAAGTATAAAGTCAAGGGCATTAAGCGGAGTTGACGGATTAAGAGACACGCCTGCCTTTACTTTGTTGTTTCTTATATACTGGATACTTCTGTGTAAATGCCCAGAAGCCTCAGCATGAATGGTTATTATGTCAGCCCCTGCCTTTGCAAATGCCTCTATGTAATTGTCAGGTTTCTCAATCATAAGATGCACATCAAGCGGTATAGAAGTAACCTTTTTTATTGCCTTAACAACAGGCGGGCCAATTGTAATATTAGGGACAAAGTGCCCATCCATTACATCAACATGCATTAAATCTGCCCCAGCATTTTCTGCCTTTTTTATCTCCTCGCCAAGTCTTGCGAAATTTGCTGAAAGGATTGAAGGTGCTATCTTGATCATAAAACCTCCTTATTATTTCCACTGAAAAATTGTAGTGCCTCTTTAACCTTATTAATATCAACCCCTGTATTAAAACACGGACCAAAAGGTCTCTCATTTATAATGCCTAAGATTGGCAGGGGATATGTATCTACAATTCCGCTTGACAGGTCACGCTCGCAGGCAACAGCCACAATAGCCTCAGGGCGGGTATTAACAACTATCCTTCTTGCAATTGTTCCTCCTGTAGCAACATACAACTCTAAACCGAGGTTTCTTGCCATCTGTGTAAAGTTCTTTATTTCACATTTACCACAACTCTCACAGTTATAAACATTGTAGGTGATTTTTATCTTGCAGTCACTTTGTTGAAGGCAATGCGGCAGGAGGAGAAGTATTCTCCTGACAAGCTCTGGTTTAGAATTTTTAACAAGGCTATTATTAATATCTATAAGGAATTTCTGTAACTTTTCCTTCTTTATCCTGAAAAGCCCGCCAAGGATAAGCATCAGGGGATACCCGAGCTTTAAAAACAGACCTCTAATCCATTGGTTTTTCATAAAACCTCATTCCATGTTTTATCTTTCTTCCCTGTAAAAATACATTAATTGGCATTGCTGATTTCCCTTCAGCCTGGATTTCAAGTATTGAAATAAGCCCTTTGCCAGCACCCACGAGTAATTTATCCTTTGTAACTTCACTTATTACCCCTGATTCTCCATCGCCATCTATTATTTCAGCCCTTAAGATTTTAACTCTTCCCCCTTCAAGAAAACTATATGCACCAGGCCAGGGGTTCGTTCCTCTTATGAGATTATATAGCTCACTTGCTGTTTTATTCCATATAATAAGCCCATCGGTTTTTTTTAATAAAGGGGCATAAGAAACCTTGCCAGCTTGTGGCATTGGTTTCAGATTTCCATGTTCCAGGCCTTTCAGGGTTTGTATTAAGATATCAGCGCCGATCCTTGAAAGTTTATCAGAGAGACTTCCTGCTGTATCATCTTCTTCAATCTTTACCTCTACCTGAAGTAATACAGTACCTGTGTCCATGCCTTCATCCATAAGCATTGTAGTTACCCCTGTTTTATCCTCTTCGTTGATTATAGCCCAGTTTATCGGTGCAGCACCACGGTATTTAGGAAGAAGGGATGCATGGAGATTTATGCACCCATATGGAGGTAGATGAATAATCTCTGAAGGCAGAATCTGCCCGTATGCAACAACAATGATAACAGATGGATTTAATGATTTTAATTCTTTAATAAATGTGACTTCTTTTACATTGACTGGTTGTAATATTCTAAGCCCTACCTTTTGTGCCTCCTGCTTTACAGGTGAAGATATCAGATGTCTTCCTCTTCCTCTCGGTTTATCAGGCCGTGTGATCACCGCAAGTACTTCATGTTCAGAGTTAAGGAGTGTTAAAAGCGGCGGGACAGCAAAATCAGGTGTGCCAAAAAATACTATACGCATCCTCATAGGTTCAGTAACCTTCTTAGATTACCCCAAATATTACCTGATATCGCCACGCCTTATTATAACACCAAAGGGCTATCCTTCAATACCAATTTTGATAGGGGAGAACATATTAGAAAGAGAAGACTCGATGTCGGTCTGTTTCAATAGATAATCGAGTTCCTGGGCTGTGTGCCTTTTGCCCCAGCACTATTGCATAGTGCGGGGTTTGAGTGCCCGGAGGATCTATTAGGAAAACTTAGATATTTCAAACGGGTGAATGGGCTGTCTTATGAGCGTTTAGGTGAATTGATGGGTAGAGACACTCGGTGTGAACCGTATGGTTCATACCCCGGTATGTGTGATACAAGTCTCAATAACTTGTTCTGAAGTCTTGTGAGCTGCCTCTTTAGTTCCGCAGGGTTCAACCTCGCATAAAGCTTTTTCAATTGTCCTTTCTCTCCCTCTAAAACATAAGGTATGAACCGATACTGGTTCATACTAAGGAGATTCCAAAACCCTCTTGTAAGGTGTCCGTGCAATATCATACTTCTTTTTCACTCTACTGCCAACCCTCGTCTTTTCAACTATTTTCATAACCGGTTGGAAAAAGTTCGTATAAAGCCTTAAGTGCCCATACAGTTCGTTCAGCACCTTCAATTCCTGCTCTGTATCGTATCTCATATAGCCCACTGCTCTCCTTACCACAGAATAGTTTTTTTGTTCTACAAAACAATTGTCATTCTTTCTGTGTTGAAGATACTTTTGAAATAGGAGCATCTTTAATCATGTTAAAAATGGTGTCATAGGTATCTTGGTCTTCAAAGATTTTTGAGAGAACTGTTTTTTCTTTGTTGCGATGAATGGCATTCAATAATTGATAATAATTTTCTGGCATCTTTTTAATATACTCTTTGAGAATAGTAGTTGTAATTTCAGCAGGTGTTTTATTACTTCTAAAAAAAGCCTCAGCTTCTATGATATAAGCTGCATCTGTGGAATGTTGTAGCCTATAATAATATCCTTTTAAGGGAGAAATATTGCCTTGTTTGATAAGTTCTTGTAAAACCGTCATATCAAAACGCTCTCCATAAAAGGCTACATCAAACTGAAAGACAGCCGAAACTTTCAAAAGCATTTCTTGCGAGGCAAAATTCTTAAGTGGTATAATGATATGGTCTATTACTCTTTTTAATACTTGCTCCTTTGTTACAGCAGATAGAGACTCACCGATTTCGCTCCATGCTTCAAGATACCACGAGAGTCTACGAAGATTAGTCTTTCCAATTTCTTTTTCAATCCAGTTAATATCTGTATCTGTGAGAGGATTTGGTGGATGGCGGAATTTTCTTTTTTCAACAAAATTTTCTATGATACCTTTGATAGTCTGTAAATCCGGATTTAAATCTATATACAGTCCTTTTTCCACCAATTCCTCAAATGGGTCTTCTACAAAAAGAGACTCATCTCCCGGTAATATTTTCCTTGAAGTAAATATGAAAGAGGCTTTTTGATTTGAGTCGTTAGCTGAACTTACAAGTTCTGGGGTTATTTCATCCAAGGATATGTGTGCATTTTCAATGATAAATAATGTCTTTTTAGTTCCCAGATCCTTAATGTTATCCAATCGGGGCTGAAGGTCTTCCTTTCCCATGTTGGACACATCAATAACATATACCTTCCAATTTTGTATGTACTTCTTTCTAAACCCGATAACTCTTGCTATTACAGTTTTACCTCTGCCCTCCGCGCCCCTTATAAGGCAGATTCGGTTCTTCTGTGTTAAATTTTCAATTGTTTGAATAAGATTTTCGTCAAAGAAAACTCGTCTCTGTGTTAAATCATTGAGGGAAGGGAAGCCTCTTTTGAGAGCCTTTTCTAAACTACTTTCTAAAGGCATTTTTATTGCTTTCTGACCAATAAATAAAATAGGTAAAAACTATACAGAACTGCTTACATACAGTATGACTGAAACAATAAAGCCGATAATAAAAATTATAAAAGAAAAGTATATCCATCGTATATACTTGTCAATATAACCGATTTTTAAATCTTCTTGGGACCCTCCAACTTGCCACTTACTTCTTGCGGTTTCTAAAAGAATACCTACTATAAAAGCACCAATTGAAGATATAAAAAGTGATGCAGATATTCCATAAACATAACGAGTAGTTATGTTAAGCGACTTGGACAGAAGTGCAGTATTAAAAAGGGCAGCCGCCTGTGAAATCAAAATACCAGCTACAAATGTATAAATGTAAGCACCTCTGAAATTGAACAATAACCGTTTCATCTTTTTACCTTACGGATTTACGGCTTAATTAAACCATTGCACAATTTTACATTCATTACCAGTATATTGTCTACTTCACTCTTATTAAAAACACGGGCTTGGCCGAGGCTTGCCGAAGCTCGTCTTCCTTGCAAGGCGAAGGACAACCCTGAAATAAATTCAGGGGAAGGCATGAAGCTTGCTCTGGCATGAGATTGAAGCTGGAGTGTATCTGACGAAAAACCAATTTATCCTGACATAAATCTGACGAAAATCTACTATCCTTTATAACACAATATGATTATTACCCCCCCCAAACATCTCCTTTTCATTATCATCTGTTAAACCCTCTACTTGAAAACTTGCTGAAGCTGGGCGTAAGTTAATCTAATGTCCTTATTTTCTTAAGGAACTCAATGAACAAATCTTCTTTTATGCGGTAGCCTTTTCCGATTAATTCGAGGGAGAGTTCTTCGAGTGTTTTCCTGTCAAGCTTTTCGGTCTTGTATGAATCCCACAGTATACCGAGGGTTCCTTTTGGCTTGAGTCCTTTGAATCGGGCGACTGTTCTTGCCTTTGACTCATCTATCAGAACTCTCTCTATTTTCTCTTTAACTGCGAGGCTGATGACTGCTTTTTCTCCGGCACCGAGGAAATTTGGCAGGTCTGTTAAAAGAGAGGTCTTAAGAGGTACTATGTTCCTCTGTCTCAGATATTCCTTTATAAGCCTGGCATCTTCTATTTTTCTTTTTATCCCTCTGAGGATCTCATTATCTACCTGAGCAGGGCTGTGAAGTGAATAGATATCGAGGAGGTCAAGTCTTCTGATTTTTGCAAGAAATATGACAGGTGATGCATTGCAGACAACGTCACCAGTCATTCTATCTTAAATCCTCAGCGAGTTCGTCTCTTGAGTAATCTATATGTATATCAGTCTTTTTCAGCCTCTCTATCATGTCCCATATATCTGTGGAAAGCATTTCTGCTGCCTTCTGGAGGGTTATTTTTCGGTCTCTATAGAGATTAAGGACTGTCCTTTCATTTACTGCTTCAAGCCCCTGGGTTAATGCCTCTGTTATAAGGGTATTTATCTTTATCCCACGAGTCTTAGATAATTTTTCAGCTTTTTTATATACATTATCATCCAGCTTCACTACCTTCATTTCTCAGCCTCCTGAATGTTACTTTTTTGAAAGTATAACATAAATGAGTTTATTCCGTTAAATCAAGTTCTTCACGTCTCCATGAAAAACTGGCAAGAAAAGCTTTGGAGGAGCGCCAGAGCACTGCGTTGAGTGCTCGGTAAAAAGGCATGAAGCTTGCTCTGGCACGAGAAAGATTAGTCTTCTGTCCGAACTCTTACTCGAAATTTCTCAACAGTAATTAATGCTTTCTTCTCTATATCATTCTTATGCGTTTCTATTAATCTAAGAAGAAATTTACCCTGTTCTTTTGCTGGAATATCTACTAATCTTATTATTGTGGAATGGGGTTTGCCAAAGACAAAGACGAGTTCTCCAAAATCTTTATCAG
>JACQXB010000050.1 GCA_016208965.1 Nitrospirota bacterium | reverse complement strand
TGTCGACATAAGCGATTATAAGGCATTTTGCGAAGCCGATTTTTTAAAAAATGTCAGTTATGAAGGCAGATCAGGTAAAATACAAAAAGCGGACATTTCTAAATCAGTAAGAATAGGACATTTCTAAATCGGTAGAACACCCCCTCTTTTATATGCTTGTATCTGCACCAATAATTGTGTTACGATTAAAATTTGATATGTCAGCAGATAAGACATTCTTTCCTATTAAACCTAAAGTGAGCGATTCGGGTATTCTTATGCACATTATAGCAGGCATAAATGCCATCAAAGACTTTGAACTGCAACATAAAAATTATCTTATGCCATACTGCAAATCCTTTTAGCCTTAAAACACATTTGATAAGTAGAATCAGAACTTGCAGTATGGCATGTCTAAAGGTGTTGCAACAAAGCCTTTTCTGTCATCTATGCCTGCTATATATAAACGCAAATCGCTCAACCTAAGTTTAAGATATTAGGAAATTTCTGAAGATTGAATTGGTACATGTCTGAATTTAATCTGTTTTCAAATATCCCCCCGGTTGGTCATCTTTATTTCTTTTATGGTCTTGCCTTTTTCTTGCTCGGTCTTTTTATTGTATTTAAAGAGACGAAGGCAAGCGATTTAAAACTTGCGGGCAGTCTATGGCTTCTGGCAGGATTTGGGTTTGCGCATGGGGCTCATGAATGGATTGAACTCTATCTGCTTTTACAGGGGCAGCATATATCAGTGAATGAAATGTTCTGGTTAAAGTTAATAACGGTCTTTGTTGTTATTGTCTCATTTTTGTTTCTGTTACAGTTCGGTCTGAAACTTATACCCTCTAATAACAATTACAAAAAGCGGTTAAAAGGAATTCCTTTTATTCTTTCTCTCTTATGGATTATATATCTCTGGAATAATGGATTCAGTATGGATATCCAGTTCCTTAAAAAGGCAGACATCTTGGCAAGGAACACATTTGGTTTTGTAGGAGGTCTTGTAACTGCTTATGGCTTAATAATCTACTCAAATGAGGTAAAGGGCTTAAGTCTTCCTGTTTCAAAAAAACTTTTTTATGCAGGTATAACTTTTCTATTTTATGGAATTCTTGCAGGAATATTCCCTTCCCACTCAATCATACCTTATATTAAAATACCGGTGGAGGTTTTTCGCGGCGTATCAGCGATATTCATTACTTATTTTATCATCAGGGCATTGAACATTTTTGATATAGAAACAAAGAAAAAGTTAGAGCTTCAATTAAAACGGCTTGCACAGCATGAGAAATTAGCATCTCTTGGAAGACTTGCATCAGGCATTGCCCACGAGATAAACAATCCATTGACAAATGCATCTTTAAATGTGCAGACCTTGAAGGGCAAGCTCGAAAATTGCTGCGGCTATGACGATATATTTAAAAAGGTTGATGCTATAGGAAGAAATGTTGACAGGGCATCTAATATTGCGAGAGAACTCTTGCAGTTTTCCCGTAACACAGAGCCTGAACTGAAACCTATTAATATAAATACCGTTATTGAGGGAGCGATTACGCTTCTGCAGTATAAATTCAAGGATATAACAGCCCACAAAACACTCTCAGAAATACCAAATATAATGGGTGATGCAGTAAAATTAGAGCAGGTATTTATGAACATTATAGAGAATTCTATTCATGCAATGCCGGAAGGTGGAGACATTTGTATAGAAAGCTCACATGCTGATGGGTGGGCTAAGATAAAAATAGCTGATTCGGGTATAGGAATTCCTAAAGAAAATCTCTCAAAGGTCTTTGACCCATTTTTTTCTACAAAGGATGTTGGAACAGGCACAGGACTTGGTTTATCAATATGCTACGGCATTATTACCCAGCATAACGGAGATATAGATATAGAAAGCAGAGAGGGTGAAGGAACGGTAGTTACAGTCAAGCTCCCGGCAGATGATGGAAAATAGAAAGGAATTATGAACGTCCCAGCCTGTCATTCCTGCGAAGGCAGGAATCCATGTTTTTTGCCTTTTCCTCTGGATTCCCGCTTACGCGGGAATGACAAACTCTTCTCTTTTTATGACTTTTGCAAGAGCCTCGATTTAAAAAAAGATAATATGCTAAAATACACTATGCCTTTTTTAATTTTCTTATTCTTACTTCTACCCTCCTGTGCAAGCACAGAGGTCATGACGAAGATAGAATTAACTGTGCCTTTAATTAAGGAAGATAAAGTTAATGCAGATGTTAGCATATTTGATGGAATCACACTTAAGCCTGTTCACCTCGTTAGAAATTCCAGCGGGGCATTAAACCCCTCTGCAGAGCAGGGGGGCATTATTTCTAACGGGGTAAAAATAACAGATGGTAAATTCGCAGAGGCTTATGATATAACACCAGGGTATTATGGAGTGCTTTTTTTCACAAAGGCAGGGTTTGAGCCTGAGGCTGTTGTTTTTAAAGCAGGGGATGAGGCAATTAAAATAGCTCAGGTCTCTCTTGAACCCATGAAAGACACAAAAAAAGGCATCTTAACAGGTGTTGTTTATAAACCAGTAATGGGCGGTAGACTCAGGGAGCATAAAGGCATACTTAAAATTTTTAAGGATGAAAAGGTGATTATCAAAGGGGAGATGGGGGGATTTTCAGGTGAAACAATAACAGACACAAGAGGCGTATTTATGATTGAGCTTCCTGCTGGAGAATATAATGTTGTCTTTAATAACAAGGATGAGGGCAAGGTGGTCATTGAGGGAGGTAAGACCCTTATCAAAAATATACAGAAAGGAATGGTGTTGGTAGATTGAAATTCTTCTTTCTCCGGGCTTTTTTATTTTTTTTTCTTGCAACTTGTAACTTGCAACTTGTAACTTCTGTTGCCTTTGCTCAAACAGACAGTATTAAGCTTCTGCAAAAGGCGTATGAGAATGGAGAAATAGATTATCAGACAGCATTAAATTATAAAATTTATGCGATATTTAAGAAAAATAAACTCCCAAAGGCATACCAATCAGATGAGCCTATAAAATCTGCTACTCCAATAATCCTTGAGGCTAAACAAAACAGCCAACTTCTGTATAAAGATAATGAGTTTATCCTTCAGAGACCTACAGATTCAGGTGATTCTGATTACTATGGAGCTGGCATATTAGTATGGACATATGATAGTACCGGTGGACATTTCAAGATTCATTATACAAAGGACAATACTAATGGTGATGCAGTTCCTTCAGCAGATGAAAATTCAAACGGCGTCCCGGACTATGTAGAGAACCTTGCCACCTATCTTGATAATTCATGGACACAGGTTATTATAAATATGGTCTATACTGCTCCACCGGATGATGGCACTGCGGGTGGAGACAGCAAATTGGATGTGTATCTGGTGAATATGGTCACCTATGGATATGTAAGCACAGAGACATGCTCAGCAAGTGGATGCACTGTTTATATGGTGATAGAGAACGACTTTACAACAATATTCCCAGAAAACCTTGACCCTGAAGGTGACCAGAAAGGCGCTCAAAAGGTAACTGCAGCACATGAGTTTTTTCACACCTCCCAATTTCAATACACCAATTTGTCAGTCAATCTCTGGTGGATGGAGGCAACTGCAACATGGATGGAGGATATTGTGTATCCAGCAGTTAAGGATTATCTCAATTATACAGGACGGAAATATGATGACTCAAATGACAACGGCAAATGGGACAGCGGTGAGACATATTATAAAATAGATGGTGTAACAGCTGCAGGGACTACAGGAAGGACCAGCAAGTGGTTTGATTACCCTGAATATTCTCTTGACTCTACTTCTGGCACACATGAGTACGGCACTATTATCTGGGCAAAATATCTTTCAAAGACATACGGCAATGGTGCAATAAAATCCATATGGGATAGAATAGGCAGTGGTTCAAGCGCACTTACATCAATATCAAATGAACTCATATCACAAGGAACAAGTCTAAGCACTGCTTTTGGCTCATTTCAGTCTGCAAATTATAAAAGAGATTATCCTGACGGAGGTTATTACCCACTTATAAAGCATGAGGCAACATATACAGCTTATCCTCAGAGTGCAATAAGTGGAACAGTTAATCACCTTTCTTCTCGCTATTATGCATTTAAGGCTGATGCTACTACATCTACCCTTACACTCACATTCAGTAATATGAATTCCGGAAACCTATCTGTAAAACTTATCTTAAACAAGGTCGCAGGTGGCTATGATGAGCAGGATGTTGCCCTCAGCAGTTCATCTGTCACAAGCCCGATAACAAGTTTTGGGACATCATCCACTTACTCAAAGGTTGTTGCGGTAATTATGAATACATCAAGTTCTCAGGATGGATTGAGTTATTCCTTTAGTGCAGATAAGTCTGCGGGGACATCTGGAGGTGGAGGCGGAGGTGGAGGTGGAGGTGGAGGATGTTTCATCGCAACAGCAGCATTTGGAAGTTACCTTGCACCTGAGGTAGAGATTTTAAGGGAATTCAGGGATAGATGGCTTCAAAATAGTTTCAAGTTTCAAGTTTCAAGTTTCAAGATAGAAATACCAAATGTAATTGGCAGGGCTTTTGTAAAGCTCTACTATAAATATTCTCCACCTGTTGCTGATTATATAAGCAAGCATGAGGCATTGAGAACCACTGTAAGGTTTGTGCTTACACCAGTGGTATATGGAATTAAATATCCTGTGGTGCTTGGGGTATCTGTATTAGTTATTTTATTTGGATGTGTTTATCTGCGGAAATTCCACATTCCCCCTTTAGAAAAGGGCAACAACTAAACTTCCCCTCTTTTCCAAAGAGGGGAAATCTACACAAAAGTTGGAAGAACCTTAAAACGAGCTAACCAAAAGCCTCAAATTTCTTATCTCATCCCTGAGGTTTGTAACCTTTTTAAACCTGCTGTCCCAGTAAGTTTTTATTTCATATGCTCCTTCTTTAAAGACAACCCTTACAGCACCATCAGTATCTGTCCGCAGTAGCCTCACCCCTGAACTTCCGTATCTTTTAATAGTCTCTTCATGAGGATGATTGAACGGATTATTCTTACCAGCACTTATAACTGCTATTTTGGGGTTTACAGTCTTAATAAACTCTGCTGTGCTTGATGTCCTTCCACCATGATGAGGGACCTTTATAATATCACTCTTAAGCCATTTGCCGAGATAGACTAAGTTTTCTTCTGCCTCCATTTCAATGTCCCCTGTAAAAAGTGCGGCTGCACCATTGAATTCTATTTTTAAAACCAAAGAATCATTATTTTGATTTGAAAAATCACCCCTTGGGGAGTCTGCATAGAATTCATTGTATGGATGAAAGGCATAAATCTTATAGCCTTTTTCCTCAAGCAAATCTCCTCTTTTTAGGGCTTTATAATAAATCCCTTTTTCTTTTAATTTTTGAAAGAAAACCTCTGCCTCAGGGATTCTTCTGCCGTTCAGCCACACCTCGCCTACTTTAAAATTATCCATAATATAAATGAGTCCGCCATAATGGTCAGGATGAGGATGGCTTAATACAAGATAATCAACCTTTCTTATGCCTTTAGCCCACAAATACGGAGCCAAAACCCTTTTACCTGCATCATAATTCTTTGAACCTCCATCAATGAGCATAGCCTTTTTATCAGGAAGTTCTATAACGGCTGAATCTCCCTGCCCTACATCAAGGAATGTGATTTTCAGACTATTGTCGGTGAATAATAAAGGGCTAAGGGTATAGAGTGTGATAATCAGTGCAAATGGTATAATCCTCCATTTTGATTTACCCCGCACCAAATTGGTGCGGGGTTTACCCTTAACAATAAAAGCTAATGACAAAAAGTAAAGGATGACAATTATTATCAGAGGCTTATGGAGATGTAAGTTTGAATACGGGATTAGGGATGCAGTTTTTATCAGGTTTAATGAAAATGTTGTAATACCATCTATAAGTCCATTGAGGGGTAAAAAATTCATATTAAGAAGTAATGCCGAGAATCCCCCAAAGAAGCCGAGCGGTAGGATTACAAAGCACACCAATGGCGTGATTATCAAATTCGTGAGTGGAGATATTAAAGAGAACTGATGGAAGAAATATACAACAATAGGCGCTGTGCCAATAACTGCTGATGAGGTTATAAACATAGAGGTCTTGACCCCCTCAAATGTTTTTCTAATCTTCCCTGCCTTCCCTTTTATAATCCCCCTCTGTCCCCCTTTACTAAAGGGGGACAGAGGGGGATTATCTTCTGCCCTTTTCTCAAGCACATACCCTATTGAGAGAACAGCAATAAATGAAAGTTGAAATGAGAGGTCAAAGAGTGATTTAGGTTGCCACAGGAGAATAACAATGGCTGCGATTGAAAGGGAATTCAGCCACTGCCCTTTTCTTCCAAGAATGAGTGCAAGCATGAAAACAGAAATCATTATAAAAGAACGGATCGTTGGGGTGCTTGCCCCTGAAATCAGGGCATACATGATCAAAATCGGCATTGTTAAGACAATGGCTATCTCGGTTGGAGTAACATAAAGGGTTATTCTTGTAAGATTTCTCATTGGCAGTAATTTGGTAATCGTTCTAATAATCGTAAAAAGTATAAAGGCAAGTAAACCAAAGTGAGTGCCTGATATACTCAGCAGATGTGCAAGCCCAGTGGCAATGAATGCGTCTCTTGTCTCTGGTGTTATTCCTTTTTGAAGTCCCAGTATTATTGCCTTATGAAATGGGGCATTCTCTTTTGAAAGGCTATTGTCTATTATCCTGGCCAACGTCTGTCGTTTTTTATATAGCCATGGTAAAATGCCGTCCCCTCTACTTAGTATCTCTATCTGTTTTATATAAGCACTTCCTATAATTCCATCTGCCCTTGGGTCATATGAATAAACATTGAAGTTATGAAAGGCAGCAGGCTCATTCAGTCTTGCAAAAATCTTTACCCTGTCTCCATAGGCAGGCAATAAACCCCGCACTATTGCATAGTGCGAGGGTAAATCTTCAGGCAATTCAGAGAACATATTTGCTCCGAAAATGTCATTCTCTGGCTTGACCAGAGAATCCAGTCCCTTTTCTCTGGTTCTCTGGATTCCCCGATTAAATCGGGGAATGACAATGACATTTCCATGTTCCTTTGTGCCACCTATGACATGAGTATTTGGATTAGCAGAAAGCCTTATTTTTCCTTTAAGTTGCAGTCTTTCTACATAGACATTATTAATAGTGAATCTGATTTTCTCAAAAGACAATTCAGGTATATCAGTGACAGTGCCTTCAATTGATAAATCTCTTGCTGGAAACTTGATTTCAGGAAGAGTTTCCTGTCGTATAAAACTGTAGAGGAATCCAGATGCAAATATGAGGATTACGAAAAATACTTTGTTTTTATTTCCATGATGCCTAAAAAATAAACAGACAGTTACTACAACACATAATATAATTGAAAAAGGAAAAAACTGGAAAAAACTAAATACGGTTATACCACATATAAAGGAAACAGCAAAAACTATCATGGTTATATTTTATCCCTAAATATACGTGTAGAGTTTAACTATAAGACAATAACCTCGTCAATCAGGGTTTAATGAAGGGTTGAAGTTTTTATGTGATAAAATTAGGTGCTTGCAAATGACCTGCAATCAAATTACAATAACACAAAGGTTTTTGAAAACTTGAGAATAAATTTAGAATTATGATGGATAAGAAATCACCACTAAAGGAAATTGTTAAATCCTTTGGCCTTGTTTTTGGAGACATTGGAACAAGCCCTATTTACACCTTCACTGTTATTTTCCTCCTTACAAAGCCCACTGTAGAAAATGTAATAGGGGTTCTCTCACTCATTGTATGGACATTGGTATTACTCGTTACAGTTGAATATGCCTGGCTTGCCATGAGTCTTAGCAAGAAAGGTGAGGGAGGGACGATTGTTTTAAGGGAAATTCTTATTCCTCTTCTTAAGTCAGGCAGGCAGGCAACATTTGTTACCTTACTTTCTTTTATTGGTATATCGCTTCTTATCGGTGATGGTATAATCACACCTGCTATTAGTATATTGAGTGCTGTTGAAGGTATTCTTTTGATTCCCGGACTTGAATACACGAGACAGAATATCCTGATTCTTATCGCGTCTATTATCGCTATAATATTATTTGCCTTTCAACGTAAGGGCACTGAAAAGGTCGCGGGCGCTTTCGGTCCTTTAATGGTGGTGTGGTTTTTATCTTTAGCAGTTTCAGGAACTGCCTCTATCCTCCAGTTTCCTTCAGTAATCAAAGCTATAAATCCATATTATGCCTTTAAGTTTCTCTTGGAAAATGGCGCTGCGGGATTTTTTGTGCTTTCAGAAGTTATCCTCTGTGCAACAGGCGGCGAGGCTTTATATGCAGACATGGGGCATCTGGGCAGAAGGCCGATTTTAAGGGCGTGGTATTTTGTATTTGCTGCGCTTTTACTGAATTACATTGGTCAGGGTGCCTACATTATCCAGCACCCTGATGCCAAGAATGTTTTATTTGAAATGATATTTCATCAGGCGCAGGGGCTTTACATCCCTTTCCTTATATTAAGCATAGCGGCAACTGTCATAGCATCTCAGGCTATGATAAGCGGGATGTTTTCAATTGTCTATCAGGGAATAACAACTCATGTGATGCCCATGTTTAAGGTTGATTATACATCTTCTGAAGTAAGGTCCCAGATATATATAGGAACTGTTAACTGGTTTTTGCTTATTGCTGTCTTGTTTATTATGTATGAATTTAAGGAATCACATCGTCTCGCTGCAGCTTACGGCTTGGCAGTTACAGGAACCATGACTTTGACAGGTATAATGATGACATGGCTATTCTATTTGAGGGGAGAGATTTATAAAACAATTATCTCTTTGCTGGTAACTTTTGTTGATATAGCATTTCTTTTGTCAAATACATATAAAATACCTCACGGTGGATATTGGTCTATTATTCTTGCATTAATTCCCTTATGTACAATTATTCTTTATACGATGGGACAGAAGGGACTGTATAAATCCCTTCAGGCAATGGAGCTGTCTGCCTTTCTCGGAAGATATAATTTAGCATATAAGTGCATGAACAAAATTAAAGGGACTGCCCTCTTCTTTGTAAGGGACGTACAAAAAATTCCCCCTTATATTTTTCATACAATGTTTACTAATAATATAATTTATGAAGACAACATATTCGTATCTCTAATCAGACGTGATGACCCTTTTGGCATTACAGGTTATTTTAAAGACGACCTGGCAGACGGTTTAAGGGTATTTGAGATACAGATGGGTTATATGGAAGTTATTGATGTTGAAGAGATACTGCGGGAGGCAGGAGTGGATGAAAAAACAATCTTTTACGGTCTTGAAGAAATAGTAACCCGAAACTTAGTCTGGAAAATATTCTCAATACTTAAAAGATTAACACCTGCATATGTCCAATTTTACAAACTGCCGTCACACAAACTCCATGGTGTTATCACCCGCGTTGAGATGTAAGAGATTGTTGAATATTTGACAGCCTATACCATATTTGACTTTATGGATTTTGCAATTTCTTCAGCTATATCTGAAATCTTTTGAATATTATCTCCTTCAACCATTATCCTTACTATTGGCTCTGTTCCAGAATGCCTTACAAGGATCCTCCCGCCATTAAGCTTTTTCTCTGCATCTTTTATGGCACCGACCACATTGGGGAAATCCTCAATCTTTTTCTTTTTTACAGGGACATTTATAAGAATCTGGGGATAGATTGGGATACGGGATGCAAGCTCGGAGAGTCTTTTTTCGCTTTTACGCATTGCAGCAAGCACCTGAAGTGATGTTATAGCGCCATCGCCTGTTGTATTATAATCCATAAACACGATATGCCCTGATTGTTCTCCACCAAGATTGTATCCACCCTTAAGCATCTCCTCAACAACATATCTGTCTCCAACTGATGCCCTTATGAGTTTTATCCCTGATTTATTAAGAAGCCCCTCAAATCCTATGTTGCTCATAACTGTTGCCACAACTGTGTCCCCTCTGAGTCTCCCCTCATTTTTCATATCAAGGGCACATATTCCCATAATCTTATCGCCGTCAACTATCTCTCCATTTTCATCGCACAGTATTGTCCTGTCACCGTCACCATCATGGGCAATACCGATATCTGCTTTGTGCTCTAAAACCGCCTTCTGCATAGCCTCAGGGTGCGTTGAACCGCATCCTGCATTTATATTCAGACCATCAGGTTTATCATTAATTGCTATAACATGAGCCCCTAATTCTCTAAGCACCAAAGGTGTGATTTTGTAAGCAGAGCCATTAGCACAATCAACCACTATCTTTACGCCTTCAAGGGTCATGCCTCTTGGAAAACTTGCCTTTACATATTCAATATATCTTCCTGCTGCATCATCTACCCTGAATGCCTTTCCTATCTCTGAACCCGTGGGCCTTATATTTTCAAGAGTATCCGAGAACACTGCATTCTCTATCTCTTTTTCTACTCCATTAGGAAGTTTAAATCCATCAGAGGAAAAGAATTTTATCCCGTTATCATCATAAGGGTTATGGGATGCAGATATCACAATTCCTGCATCAACCCGTAAACTCCGCGTTACAAAGGCAATCCCGGGCGTTGGCATCGGACCTACAAGGGCAACATCCATGCCCATTGAGCATATGCCTGATGTAAGGGCACTTTCTATCATATACCCTGATAGCCTCGTATCTTTGCCAATGAGGATAATGTCCCTCGCATAATGTTTTTTCTTAAGCACATAGGCGGAAGCACGGCCAATCTTAAATGCCATTTCACCTGTCATTGGATGCTGATTAGCCTTTCCCCTTATCCCATCAGTTCCAAATAGTTTCACTTCACCCTCCTCACAAATATATTAACTTTAACTTCTGGTGGATTAACCCTCACATTTTTTTGGGTTATATTCAAGTTAACAGTGTATTGTGAATCCGCTGTAATCCCTGAGATATCTATGGGCTCTGTCTTAAGAGAATAGACCTTTGTGACAGCGGTTAGCGGTCCCTCTATCTCAACACTCTTTGGTATTACCTCTATCTTTCCAAGTATATACCCTGTTGCTGGCGAACTAATAATTAAGGGGGACACTATGACATTCTTTCTGAGCTTCTCCTCAAGGACCAACCTTACAGTCTGCGGAGAGATTTTTGTTATAACAAGGTTTTTTGGCAGGCTAACATTCTCAGGAGAAACAGAAAAAAATAATTCTCCCTTTTTAGCATTTTTAAGGTCAATAAGAACGTTTATGTTTTCCTGTTTTAAAGACTTAAGAATCCTTTCCTGCCCTTCTATATTAATACTTACAGCCTTTGTCACTTCTACGAGTTCTAAGCCCGAAGGTAGATTTTTAAATCCTACTGGAACATCCATAATAATGCCTAAGCTTCCTTTTGAGACCACAAAAAACCATAGGGCAATTGCCAGTGCCAGGGATGCCAGCTTTAGCAATGGGTTCGTTGTTATAATCTGTCTAATCGGGTATTTCATTTCTTCTCTCGTGGAGATGCAAAGATTTCAGTAAGGAAATCCCTTAAAGGCCCCATGTCCACATTCTTCTCTATGCGGCCCCCTATGGCAGTAGCGATGCTGCCTGTTTCTTCAGAAACTATTATTGCGACTGCGTCTGTCTCTTCAGTTAATCCAATACCTGCCCTGTGCCTTGTGCCAAAAGCCTTTGAAGGTTCAGCACTGAGTGTGAGTGGCAGAAAACATCCGGCTGCAATAACACGGTTACCCTTAATAACCACCGCACCATCATGAATTGGAGATGTGGGATGAAATATGCTTAAAAGCAATTCCTTTGAGACCTTTGCGTCCAGAGGTGTTCCTATTTCAACAAAATCCCTCAAATTCGTCTCTCTTTCAATAACCATCAATGCGCCTATTTTCCTATTTGCAAGGGCAATCGCTGCCCTTACAATCTCTTCAAGGGACTTTAGCTCCTCTGCAGATGTAAAAGACGGCAGAAACCCCGCCTTGCCCATCTGTGCCAATGCCCTGCGAATCTCGGGCTGAAATAGAATTACCAGCGCCAGTACCATTTGCGCCCACAGGCTATGAATAAGCCAGTCCATTGCGTAAAGCCCTATGTATTCTGAAAAGAGAAAAGCCATAAAGACCACGGCAAGACCAATGAGCATATGCGCAGCCTTTGTGCCCTTGATAATCAGAAGCACTCTATAAAGTATAATTGCTACAAGGATGATATCAAGGATATCCTGCCAGCGTAATTGTCTTAAGATTTCCATGACAAGACTTATTATAACAGGTTTTTATATGAAGCGTCATAAATAAATCATCATATGATTACATAGATTAAAACCTCAGATTACACAGATAGACTAAATCTTTAATCGGTGTAATTGTTTTACAAAATCTGTGTCATCAATAACTGGAAATCTGTTTAAAGTCTGTGCTAATCTATGTAAGAGATGAAACCCCATAAAAATATCTTAACCCTTATCGGTAATACCCCTCTTGTTAAACTGAATCGCATACCTGACACAGAAGGCGCAGAGGTATGGGCAAAAATAGAAGGCTTTAATCCAGGAGGCTCTGTTAAAGACAGGATTGCCCTTTCCATGATAGAGACAGCGGAGCGCGATGGAAGATTAAAAACAGGCGGCACAATTATTGAGCCTACAAGTGGGAACACAGGTATTGGATTGGCTATAGTATCAGCTGTTAAAGGCTATAAGTGTATTCTTGCAATGCCTGAGACCATGTCTGTAGAAAGGAGACAGATCTTTCAGGCATTTGGAGCTGAGGTAATTCTTACGGCTGCAGATAAAGGGATGCTGGGTGCTGTGGAAGAAGCTGAGATAATACTAAAAAAGAATCCTGAATATTTTATGCCTATGCAGTTTGAGAATCCTGCAAACCCCGAGATACACAGAAAGACAACCGCTATAGAAATCCTTGATGCACTCGGTCATGAAATAGATGTCTTTGTTGCAGGGGTCGGGACAGGCGGGACTATTACAGGCGTTGGAGAGGTTTTAAAGAATAAGAACCCGGAAATACGGATTGTAGCAGTTGAGCCAGCAGGCTCCCCTGTGCTTTCGGGCGGCAGCCCGGGGCAACACAAGATTGCAGGTATAGGTGCTGGATTTTATCCAGGGGTTTTAAATACCAATATTTATGATGAGGTAATCCCTGTAGGAGATGATGATGCAATTGTGATGACAAGACGGCTGGCAGTTGAAGAAGGAATATTAGCAGGCATTTCCTCAGGCGCTGCGATATGTGCTGCATTGAAGGCAGCTCAGCAATTTGAAAAAGGCAAACGGATTGTGGCTGTCTTACCTGACAGAGGGGACAGATATTTAAGTACAGGGATATTTACCCCGTAAGAAAGTTCGGTTGGGTTTTAAATCTGAGCTATATTTTTTCACCCCGTCTGAAAGGCAGACTTTCTAACGGGGTAAATCCCTTAATATTATTAAGGACAATCCCATACCGTATTTCAAAAAGTTCAGGAAAAAATTTACGAACAAAGTGAGCTATGCCTGCAATCACCAAGCCACAGACAGTCAGTTTGAGAGCATACCCCTGTTGTAACAGTGCCAAAACACTCAAAATTCCCCTCAGCGCGTTGAATAGTGCGGATGATATCTGCCTTTCTATTTAGGTTTGTTGCCTTTACCCCCTTCTTCTTAGCAATATTCTGTAATTCCTTAATGGTCATAACTTCCTCCTCTCACTAAATTTAGAAATAAGGTTTTTTTAAACATATCACATTTGGCTAAATTTTTCAATATATTTTTTATTATAACCTAAATTGAGATATTTTGGTATTCTTATGCACATTGAAAACCAGACATTTTCACTTTGCTGTTACAGCTTTTTTTGCGTTTCCTTTGGATGTTGTATCCTATATCATAAATCTTGTATTATTATATATCCTGAACCCGTTACACATCATACATCCTTAATATACACTTGAAAAGCAAGTGACTTATGCGATAGCGGGGCGTAAATGACGGTTAAAGGAGATTTTCAGATGAAAGACATAATTACAATAGATGGTCCTTCAGGTGCGGGGAAGAGCACAGTATCAAGGTTGCTTGCCAAAAGGCTTGGTTATAGCTATCTTGATACAGGTGCGATTTACCGTGCAGTTGCATGGAAGGTTAATGAAGAAAACATAGACCCTGATGACGGAGAAGGGCTAAAAAAAATATTGGAGGCAATAAATATAACTTTCAATGGTGACAGGATAATAGTAAATGGCACAGATGTTTCTCAGCACATCCGAACATCAGAGATAGGGGAGCTAAGCTCAAAGGTTTCTGCTAAACCTATTGTTAGAGAGCATCTGTATACAATGCAGAGAGAAATCGGGCTTAAAGGGAAAGTGGTCATTGAGGGGAGGGATACCGGCACTGTTATCTTTCCTGAGGCAGAAAATAAATTTTTTCTTGACGCCAGTTTTGAGGAAAGAGGCAGGAGGAGATATAAGGAGTTAAAGGCTCAAGGCGCTGAAACCACATTAAAAGATACTATTAATGATATAAAAAATAGAGATAACCGGGATTCAACGAGGCAGAGCGCTCCGCTTAAAAGGACACACGACATGGTTTATATAGACACAAGCAGTCTTACAGTGGAAGAAGTCATTTCAAAAATTATGGACTCGCTGAAGACTTTGACAAAATTTAAGAGTTTTGGTAATGTTTGACATGCCACAAGGAATAGGGTATTGATTATGGTATCAATCTTGCACAGACAGACAGACAGACAGACAGACAGACAGACAGACAGACAGACAGACAGACATAACTCCTTATCAGAAATTTTTCAACTCAAAAAGGGCGTGTTTAATAGCACGCCTTTTTTGTTTCAGTAATATCAGTAAAATAGGGAAGCCATATATCCATAAAAAGGAAGCATAGGTTTTTAATATAAAGAAATGAGAATAGGTACGAGAATAAAAAACCTGCGTATTAGCCAAAGAGTTCTGTTAAAGGACTTGGCAAAAAAGACAGGGCTTACTACAAGTTTCCTTTCACAATTAGAAAGAGACCTTACATCACCTTCAATTAGTTCTTTAGAAAAGATTGCCCAAGCCTTAAATACAAAGGTAGGTTATTTTTTTGAGAAAGAGGAACGTAAAGATTTAGTTTTTATTAAAAAGGGCATGGGCAAAAAATCCGTTGATAAGGAAAGGCAGATAGCTTTTGAGTCACTAGCTTCGGGATTATTGAATATAAAAATGCAACCTTCTATCTTTACCTTAGGAATTAATGCCGAATTAACGAAGGAGGTGATTTATCCAGAAGGAGAGAAATTCGGAATGGTACTGAAGGGCAAAATAGAATTATCTTGCGGTGATGAAAAATTGATCCTTGAAGAAGGAGATAGTATCTATTGCGTCTTTACTCAGAAGCTCAAGAAACTGGTAAATATCGGTGATACAGAGGCAAAACTTTTTTGGATTGTTTTTTCATCAGCTTATTAAATTTACTAATACCTAAAGAGGAGGAAAGTAAGTGGAAATTAATGATATTCCTATTTTGGAAAGAAGAAAAAGTCCTCGCTTAGAAGATAATATTTTTGTCTTCAATGAGTCAGGTTTTAGTTCAACTGGAAAATTTAAGGCAGTCACCAAAAATATAAGTGCGGGTGGCTTAATGTTTGAGACAGAGGGAAAAATTCCTGTTGAGAAGGAATTAAAATTTGAAATATATCAACCCACAAAGAGCTCTAAAGATGTAATTTTCTCTCTGCCAGTTTTGGCAAAAGTGATTTGGACAAAAAGAACAGAGAAGGATAATTTTGAGCAGGGGGAAAACAGATATATGATAGGGGCAAAGTTTATAGAGATTAAAGAAGAAGATAGGCAGAGGATTGCTAAGTATGTAGATGATAACTATGTTAAGAGATAGGGCATATATTTTTTATTTAAAAATGTAAGTAATACTTAAATTAAGTTAAGTTGAATTAAAAACCTATGAGTTAGCAGATTGTAATAATTTATTTATTAACAGTCTCGTAATTGAATAGACATTTGATTGGAAAATCTCCCCTCGCCCCTCTTTGCTAAAGAGGGGAAATTCCTCCCCTTGGCAAAGGGAGGGTAGGTGGGATTTTATAAATAATATCGTTATTATTTTGAGACCGTTAATAAATTAGCATAAATGGAAATAGATTTAACTGAGAAAATACAACTTGAGCATAAACTAAAAGAGACTAAAGACAGGCTTCAGGCAATCTTTGATGGTATTGGTGATGGGGTTTCAGTCGTTGATAGAAATTATCAAATCTTAAGGGTTAATAAGGCAATACTAAAGATGTTTAATAAAAGAGATTATTTAGACCTGATGGGAAAGAAATGTTTTATGGAATATCATAAGGAAGAAGTAATCTGTGAAAATTGTCCAGTTGAAAAAACCTTCTCAAGCGGCGAGCCTTTCCAGATCATTAAGGCATACCAGTGGCGCAATAAAGGAAAAATGGTTTTAGATATATCAAGTTTCCCCATCAAAGACGATGAGGAAAATGTTATTCAGGTAATTGAATATATAAAAGATGTTACAGATAGTGTGAAACTTGAAGACCAATTACTTTACCAGGAAAAACTTGCTGCTACCGGAGAATTAGCTGCAGGTATTGCCCACGAGATAAGGAATCCTTTAGGTAATATCTCTGCCACAGCACAATTTGTTTTAGGTAAATATGAGCTTAATGAAGTAGTAAAAAGGCATTTAAAGGTAATACTCAAGAACGCTCAGAATGCAAATCGGATTATTAAGGATTTACTGGATTTTGCTAAGCCAAATGAAGTTTCTTTTAAAAGGAGCAGTGTGAGTAGTGTTATAGAGAGTGTTTGTAATTTAGTTAAGGCAAGGTGTGCAAAACAGCGCGTGCGTTTAGCTAAACGCATCCCCAGAAGACTTCCGTATATTTTATTAGATAAAAAACAATTAGAAGAGGCATTTTTAAATTTTATGCTTAATTCCATAGACGCTATGCCTGAGGGTGGAAGATTAACGATTACGGTTTATCCAGATTCTGGAAATAACGAAATAACAGTGAATTTCTTGGACACAGGTTGCGGTATCTCAGAAGAAAATTTAAGCAAACTCTACCAGCCATTTTTTACTACCAAAGCCAATGGCGTAGGTTTAGGCTTATATCTTGCCCGTCAGGTTATCGGCTATCATAAAGGAAAGGTAAATTTAGAAAGTAAAGTAGGAGAAGGAACAGAGATTACAGTACGGCTGCCAATTCAGAGAGAGTAAAAACAAAGAATAAGAATGGAAACCATCTTAATCGTTGACGATGATAGGGATGTACAATTTATCCTCTCTACTATCCTAAAAGATGCAGGATATGAAATTTTTACTGCCTCAGATGGTGATAGGGCATTAAGAGAAGTTCAAAGACGCACACCTAATTTAGTCTTATTAGATATTAGGCTTCCGGGTATGAATGGGATGAAGATTTTAGAGGAGATGCGGAAAAAAGATAAAGACCTCATCATTATTATGCTTACTGCCTATAGTGATGTGAAGGGAGCGGTAAGGGCAATGCAATTAGGGGCCTTTGACTATATTACCAAGCCATTTGAAAATGAAGAGTTAATCTTGATTATAAAAAAGGCATTGCAAAACTCGTATTTGAGCAAGGAGGTGGAGAATTTACGGAGAAGATTAGGCGATAAAAAGCCTATTGAAGAGATAATGGGAGAAAGTCCTCAAATAAAACACGTCTTAAAACAGGTTGAGATTATTGCGCCTACGAATATGACTGTAGTAATTCAGGGCGCAAGCGGAACCGGTAAAGAATTAGTAGCCCAGCTAATTCATCAAAAGGGCCTGCGTAAAGCTCAGCCTTTTGTGGCTATAGATTGCGGCGCTATACCTGAGACACTGGTGGAGAGCGAACTCTTTGGTTATGAAAGAGGCGCTTTTACCGGAGCTGAGGAGAGAAGGAAAGGTAAGTTTGAACAGGCCAATAGCGGGACGTTGCTTTTAGATGAAATTACTAATCTTTCTGATGCGGTCCAGATGAAGCTTTTAAGAGTAATTCAGGAAAGAAGACTCCAGCACTTGGGCGGCAAGAGAGATATAAGCATAGATGTGCGTATAATTGTGGCTTCAAATGTTAATCTTTCTGAGGCAGTAAGGGCTGGTAAATTTAGAGATGACCTATACCATCGGCTTAATGAGTTTCAAATCGAGCTACCGTTATTATGCGAAAGAAAAGAGGATATACCTATCCTGGCGAAATATTTTTTAGATGTGGCAAATAGTGAATTCAACAAAAAGGTAAATGGCATATCCTCTGAGGCAATGAAATTTTTACTTAATTATTTATGGCCGGGTAATGTCAGGGAGTTAAGGAATATTATTAGAAGGGCGGCATTGTTAGCAGAGTCAGACTCTATTGAGCTTGGTAATTTCTCTCCAGATAACCTTAAGCTTTATGGAGAGAAGATGGATGTTCCCCAGCCTCTGGATAAATCCCGCCCTTTCTATTTTGAAGAGATTCTCAGTGGTAACAAAGGGCGGGATAAAGGAGTTTCTTTTGAGGAGATAACACAGGAATTTGAAAAAGATTTGATTAAAAAGGCATTAGAGGAGGCAGGTGGCAATAAGCTAAAGTCGGCAGAAATCCTCAAGATGAACAAAAAGACCCTTTACCGCAAGATAAAAAGTCTAAATATAAGTTATCCATAATGAATTATTTATTATATGTGGTTAACGTTCTTTTAATTACATCAAATTCTAAGAATTTTAATTCAGTTCTGTCTTCTAAAAATCTTTCTACATCTTTTTTAATTTTTGTAAATTCTTTATAATCCATCCCAAATAATGTATTAACCACAGAGCTCTGTGTTTTTATTCACGCATTTTCTGAGTTCATATGTTCGTTTCTTCAAATAATCAGAAATGATTATTTACAGAAATAATATACATTTCCCTTTACGGTTGTCAAGTCAACGAATTGCCTCATGTTCTACCGATTTAGAAATGTCCTATTCTTACTGATTTAGAAATGTCCGCTTTTTGTATTTTACCTGATCTGCCTTCATAACTGACATTTTTTAAAAAATCGGCTTCGCAAAATGCCTTATAATCGCTTATGTCGACAT
>JACQXB010000047.1 GCA_016208965.1 Nitrospirota bacterium | reverse complement strand
TAGGGCTAAGCGGATAAGAGTATGCCTGAATGAGACTTGCCCCGCTTCCCTGTGTAGACGCAATCATAGAGGGTGAACTGCCAGATAAAAGCACTGATGATGAAATATTAGCAACTGACAGTATATTAGACATAGCACTATCCATGGTCGTTTTGAAACTGCTCAGGTCGTTCAGCTTTAAATATTTACCATTGCTTATATTAGCAGCATATGTTAGTTGAGCCTCATTTGGGGCGCCTTCACCGAAATGGACAACATATGTACTGATATTTTGTCTTGGTGGGGCGCCATCTGTTGTATAAAGGTCAGTGTAGTAGGCGTAGCAGGTATTTGTCGGGAATGCGTCTGTATAAGTCAATGAACTGCAAGCCGAAGGCAGCGGTGACAATTTATCTTGTCCGAGGTAAGTCCCTGTTGTAACAAAGAGAGCATAGGTTTTCCTGCAGGCTTTTAGAGGGTCATTTGCCCAACTGTAAGGCGTTTGAGTGTAAGGCTCATTGTCTTCGTACCTATTCGATTGCCCACTGAAGTATTTAACTATTTCTTTCATCATATCCCCAAGGTAAGGGTCTTGGCTGTCAATTGGCGGTACCTTGGAAAGATTAGTAAGCAGGAGTCTAAAATAAGATTCACGTTCCGCATCAGTGAGGGCAGGCGAATCTCTGATAATATCTACCTGTTTATCCTTGCTATTAGTCCATCTTCTAACTCCAAATCTTGGGGCATCAGTGTCATATATGTAGTTTTGGTCCTTGTCACCATATTCTTGGATTATACCTGTCCTGCTTTCATCTGTGAAACGCATAATCACTCTACCATTTACAGGACGCGTGCCAGAGTTGCAATTGGCCCACCCTGTTCCAAACCTTATTATTATATCCGTGGGATCCGTTTGATTAGCAGAAAGACAGAAGGTATATCCTCCTCCGCTGACAGTTGCAGAATCAGCCTGTCCTTCGCTGTCGAGGTCGCCTGTATATGTAAATATGTTTCCAGCGGTGGCTGCCCTGCCTGCTGCCGCAACGCCGAACCCTATGAGCGTCTTTCTTGATAGGTCAACTGAGCTCATCAATGCCCAGTTGAGAAGATTGCCTGAAAAACAATTAGTAGAAGTTGTCTCAGACGGCGCACAGGTAGTTGATTTAATGAAATGACCAGAATCGTACCAATAATTGTAGTTTGAGTTAAAAAAACCGTAATAAATAGTAGTTGAGCTATAAGTAGTTGAATATGCTCTGTTTAAAATTTCGCTGCCGTTTTCATAACCAATCATAATATTTGGCGCTGCCTTTATACCTGCATATGGCGGAGTAGAACAGTAATCTCCCATCACTGCTGAATAAGATATTGATGGAGACAGGACAAATGAGACAAACAGCAAAGCTGCCAAAAATGGTAAACCCCGCACCCCACTTTTGCGGGATAAAAACCTGAGGCTCTTGCAAAAGTCTTTATTCGTCATTCCCGAAGTCTTTATCCCCGATAAAGACATTCGGGGACGAATCCAGTATTCTTTATTCTTTAAAATCAAAGACCCTCGATTAAGACCTTCGAGGGCAGGCTTCTGGATTCCCGTTTTCACGGGAATGACAAAATAAGTAAAAAAATCCGTCATTCCCGCAGTCCTTTGAGCGGGAATCCAGATACTTTCTTTTATTAAATGAGATTTCAACTTTTTTACGAATGAGCTGATAATTTTGGAGACCTTCATTTCATACCTCCTGAGTTATATTATTAAAACACTGAGACACTGAGTTTATAAAAATAATTTTAAAATTCATTCTCTCTCCGTGCCTCTGTGCCTCTGTGGTTTCATATCTTCTCCTCTTTTTTCATAAAACTTTTGACATTACCAACATTTAATCATCTAACTACCTTATAAAATAAGCAAAGCTCATGCCAATTACAAAAAACTTATTTTACAAAGGCTTATAACAATCTCCTATTTGAATTTATGTAATCCATTACATAATTTTATGTAATGGATTACATAATTGAGAAAAACTACTTTCTTTATAGACAAAAAAATGACTACTCTGAAAATTTACAATCTACAGAGAAGGTAGAGAATATTATAAATAGAAATAAAGAAGCTATAAGAAAACTTACAGCTAAGACAGACGTGTATACTCTGGAATCCGATATTAAAGAATACAAATCTCTTATATCGTTGTTAGTCATTGGTTAATTCCTTGAAAAGTATGGGATGATGAGGCAACAGTGCCCAACGATAAAATCAAGCTATTCTTTAAGAAGTCCCTCAATGAGTTTTTTTGAACTACTATCTGTCCACTCCCTTAAGCCCATGAATTTATATTTAATTATACCTTTACGGTCTATAAGAAAAGATGTTGGCACAGAATAAACACCATAGATTTGTGATGCCTCCTTATTGTTGTCATGAAGGATTATAAAATCCATCGGCATTTTTTTTAGGTATGTCTTTACTATTTCTGGTGATCTATCTATTGACACTGTGACTATGGTTAACCCTCTGCCCTTATATTCCTTGTAGATAGAATTGAGAGAAGGTCTTTCCTCTCTGCAATAGTGGCACCATGTAGCCCAGAAGTTGAGTAGTATTGGTTTACCTTCAAATGATGACAGAGAGACATTCTCTCCTGAAAGGTTCTTGGCAGTGAATTGAGGCGCCTTCCTATTTACAAGTCCCTCTGTTTCCCATGGTGAAAAGCCGTATGCATTAAGGTTGATTACAGACAAAAGGATTATAGATAACAAGATGGTTGCTAAAGTCATTTTTTTCATAATTTTCTCCTGTTACTCAAAATCTAAAATTTAAACTGGACTCCTGTTCAGGATTTAGATATTAGTGTTTAGTGCTTTTTATCTATTATACATGTTTATAAAGTTCCTTGCAGAGCGGTCATAGGTTCTTTCAAATTCTTTACTAAAGAAACATGCGGGCAATTCTCCATTCCTCCTATGATAATGCAGACATTTACGATACTGTAACATGTTTTCTGCAAATGTGAAAAAGGGTATAATTCTCAATGTGTTAAACAAACCCCGAAATGTCGGGGGAAAGGAGAATTATACCCATGATGGGAACCATTGAGAATAAAGACCTTAAGAGAATTTGTAGAAAAAACTTGACAGTATCAAATAAAATAAATAAAATAAACTGTGATTCTAAAATATCTTGGACAGCAGTGAACAAGAATATTAAACAAGGAGGATATATTTCTATGAAAAAAGCTATTTCTTTATTATTGCTGTTAAATTTATTGTGGATAGCAGCCGGATGTACCCAATATCATGCTCAGGGAGCTGGTGCAGGCGGTGTTATAGGAGGCATTGCAGGCGCACTCCTTGACAGGAAAAACCCGTGGCGCGGAGGGGTCATAGGCGGAGCACTTGGCGCATTAGCAGGCGCAACGCTTACAGACATTTCTATGAGGGCATCACAAGAGGCTGCAGCATCAGGAAGACCTGTAGAGTACAGGACTGAAGACGGCCGCGGC
The DNA here is from genome assembly GCA_016208965.1 of Nitrospirota bacterium. Classification (GTDB taxonomy): domain Bacteria; phylum Nitrospirota; class Thermodesulfovibrionia; order UBA6902; family DSMQ01; genus JACQXB01. Next base: position 6,909 of record JACQXB010000047.1, on the reverse strand, counting down.
GTGTATAGGGCAGAGCCATTAGAATACGATGCCCAGACAAAATGCAGAAAAGTATCTGAAAAGGTCTGGCAGGATGGAAAGATTGCAAAAGATCAGGTGCGTGAAGTTTGTGAGGGTGAAAAGACAGAAAGAAAATATTAACTGAGGTCATTTATCTCCGCCTCCTTTTAGCTTTTAGCTTATTAGCTTATTAGCTTATTAATAGTGCTTCATTTAGGACATTATCATTTTGGGATTACAGTATGTTTTTTATGGTATGAACCGATACTGGTTCATACTATGGACATTAATAGCCTGTTTTGCAAGCGTGTCCGCAGGTTTATTTAAGTCTCTTCGGACATGGGTTATTGTATAACTGTCAAAACTACTTAGAATTTCTTGTACTTGAGTCCACAGTCGTTTTAACTTACTATCCTTAACCTTGTAAATACCATTTATCTGTTTTACTACGAGTTCCGAATCGAGGAAGACCTTTACTTCTCTAAATCCCAACGACCTTGCTTCTTTAAGACCCCGTATAAGCGCTGCATATTCAGCCATGTTATTTGTGGCTGTTCCTATATACTCGGATACCTTGTGAATTGTAAACTGTGAACTATGAGCTGACTTGTGGCGAATTACTACTCCTATACCTGAATCACCAGGGTTTCCGCTGGATGCCCCGTCACAGAAGATTTCAGCTTCATCCATCCTGATTAACCCGACTCCTTCCCTTCTTCACTCTTGCAATATAGGATCCTATTACAGTTATAACATGAAAAGATACCATGATTGTTTTTTATATCATTATAAAGTTGAGGGGGGATGTTAGTATGACAGCCCTTACAGACCTCGTTGCTTGTTTCCACTACTGCGATCCCATCCTTTGTGATTAGAAGAGTTGTATATTTCTCATACAATTCTTCATTACCATTTTTGATTAGACCTTCTAAATCTTTCCTTTTTGCCTTATATGCCTCTATCTCAGAATAAAGGGCTTTCCCCTCGTCCTCTAATGCCTTTTCTTCATGCTTGAGGTTTTCTTCTACTATTTTGATTTTTCTATCTTCTTCTTTCAATCCCCCTGTTAATATTTCAATAGACTCCATTATAGATAGAATCTCTTCTTCAATTTGATATTTATTTTTTTCAGCAGATTCTATTTCCTTAAGGTGTGCATTGTATTCTTTATTTGTTTTTATATCCTTGATTCGTTCTTTTAATTTTTTTATATTTATTTCTATCTCTTCAAGGCCATGTTCACAGGACTTTTTCTTTTTGTTTAACTCTTCGTATTTTATTTTAACTTTCTCAAGTGCCTCACTTGCTTCTTTAAAAGAAGTCATAACTTTTTTCAATCTATTAGGTAGGCTTTTTATCTTCTCATTGAGGGAACTAATGGATAAGTCTATTTCTTGAAGTCTTATCAAGAGTTTTAACTGTTCATTCAACTGTATCTCCCCAAAAAGTTAAGAGTTAAAAAAATTTAGAAGTTTTAATTTTTCACTTTTAACTTTAAACTTTCAACTCCAATTTCGCCGAGCGAAATTGGTTGGTGGGCCCACCAGGACTCGAACCTGGGACCAACCGGTTATGAGCCGGTAGCTCTACCAGCTGAGCTATGGGCCCTACATGTTCATTATTAGAAATCCTGGTATTTTATCTATTTTAGAAAGAAAAGTAAACTTATTACGGTGTCTTATCAATAAAACCCTTAAGCCATTTGATTTTCATTGGATGTCTTAATTTTCTGAGGACCCTCATTTCTATCTGCCTTATTCTTTCCCTTGTGAGGTTAAATTCTTTACCGACCTCCTCAAGGGTATGGGGGGCCCCGTTTTCAATGCCAAATCGCATTTTAATAACTGCAGCCTCTTTGTCAGGTAGTGTGTCTAGAACTCTACTTATCTGTTCCTGTAAGTCGTGTCGGATGGCGAGGTCTAAGGGAGACAACCCGGCACTATCTTCAATGAAGTCCATTAGATAACTGTCTTCGTCGTTACCGATCGGGGTCTCCAGTGATATAGGTTCTTTAGAGACCTTTAAAGTGGTTTTTACCACATCGATGTGGAGACCCATATTTTCGGCAATTTCCTCAATAGTTGGTTCCCTCCTCAATTCTTGAGCCAGCTTTTTCGAAACCTTGTTCAACCTATTTATTGTTTCTACCATGTGTACAGGTACCCTTATAGTTCTTGACTGATCAGCAAGCGCACGCATCATAGCCTGCCTTATCCACCATGTTGCATACGTGCTAAATTTATAGTCCCTCTTGTATTCAAATTTATCAACAGCCCTCATTAAACCGATATTACCTTCCTGAATAAGGTCTGACATACTAAGCCCTTTCCAGATGTATTTCTTAGCAAAACTTACTACGAGTCTCAGATTTGCTTCTATCAGAGCCCTTTTTGCTTTTTCTGTTTCTCTCTCAGCCTGTTTAAGGAGTCTAAAGGTATTTTTCATTTCAACACCTTTTAGTCCTAAATTAGCTTCTATCTCGGATACCTCTTTCTTTAGTTTTTTATATTCTTTGGTACCTTTAGGAATGTTATTTATTTCCCGGGATATATCATTTGCTCGCTTTGCAAGTTTCTTGAATTGTTCTGTAAATGCTTCTATAATTTCTTCTTTAATATTGAGTTTTAAAATTTTATTTATTATATCTGCTCTTACCTTTGCTAATCTGCCTGATATCTGCTTTAGGGTTTTGCTATTTGGGTGTTTTTGATTGAGTTTCTTTAGGTGGGTTCTTTCTCTGAGATATATCGCCTTGATAGTTTTTATAGTTTTTAGAAACCTCTTTAAAATTTTTTTTTCTTCTTTTTCAGCCTCATCCAAGTCAGAGGCTATATTTTTTATGGATACTTCATTTCTCATAAGCATATCAGGAAGTGCCAAAATCTTATTTATTGTAAAAGGCATAGTAAAGATTATCCTTTTTATTTTCTCTCTACCCGCTTCTATTTTTTTAGCTATTAATATCTCTTCTTTCTTGGTAAGTAGAGGCACCGTTGCAATTTCTCGAAGATACAATTTCAGAGGTTCATTTTCTGCATGGGTTTCACCAATAGGAAATTCTTTGGTTTTTTCACTGAACTTTTCCTCTTCTTTAAAGGATTCGTCAAAAACCCCTGCAAATTTATTTTCTTCATCCCATGCTGGATACGAATAATTTGTCATAATTTATGCCCCTTATAATCTAAGTAGACTTTGTTGTTCTAACTGAAGTGCTTTCAGTAGTGTAATGTCTTTTTTTAGTTCTGCCTCTTTTATTCTGTCATGGAGTTTCTGTAATAATATTCGCCGCTTTTTGGACCTCAGGCGATTGATACAGTCTTCTAATATCTTTTGAGGGTTATCAAAGTCGACTTTAAGTAAGAGCTCTGTGAGGAGATTTTTTTCGTCCTCATCAGCATCTGAAATTAAAATATTATAATCTACGGCACCTTCTTTTATCTTTCTAAAGATTGATTTGATAATAGGGTCCTCAAAATCCTCTACTGATACAGATGTAAATATTTGCTCTGCCTTTTCAGGGAAGTTTAAAAGTATCTGTAGTATATATCTCTCTTCCCGGGGTGTTATCTTTATTGCACATTCCATGCGTTGTTTTTGCCTATGGGTATATGCGGTTTTTGTTTTTATCTTTCTTAGTTCTTCTCTAAGGAAGACCTCATTAATTTCAAGCTTCTCAGATAGCAATTTTACATAATAACCCTTTAGAATGCTATCAGATATCTTGGAGATTACCTCTAATGCGTTATGGGCTATTAAGAGCTTATCCCCTTTTTGCATCATAAAAAAATCTACAATGGACATTGTCTTTTTTAGTAAATTATCAAAAGCCTCTTTACCATTTTTTCTTAAGAAACTATCAGGGTCTTCTCCCTGAGGTAGAGGGAGCGCCTCTACATTGAGACCATTTTCCAGAAGTATACCGATACCATTTTGGGCTGCCTTTATACCTGCATCATCACCATCAAACATCAGTAATACATCTCTTGTAAATCTTTTTATTAACTTTCCATGCCCTTCAGTAATGGCAGTACCAAGTGGAGCAACCGTATTTGAGAAGCCATACATGTGTGATGTAATGGCATCAAAATATCCTTCAACAAGGATGGTATTTCCAAGTTTTTTAATGGATTCTTTTGCAATGTTAAGTCCGTATAGCGCCCTACTCTTATTAAAAACAGCCGTTTCCGGAGAATTAAGATATTTTGGCTCATCCTCCGTAGAGATAACCCTGCCGCCAAAGGCAATAACTTCACCTCTTAAATCAAAGATAGGGAATATAATCCTGTGTCTGAATGTATCATAATAGCCACTATTTCCATAATTAATAAGCCCGACTTTTTTTATTGTCTCTGCCTTATAGCCTTTGTTTTTAAGGTAAGAAAATAGTGCATCTCTTTTTTGCGGGGCATAGCCTAAAGAGAAAATTCCTAATGCTTCACCAGTTATCCCTCTTTTTTTGAGATATTCTAATGCCTCAGAGGTTTGATGCAGGGCTTTTTGGTAGAATACGAGGACATCCTTGTTCAGGTTAAGAATGGTTTCTTTTTCTTGTGTATCTACCGCATCTTTTCTTGGTTTTTTAAGCACAACGCCAGCTCTTTTAGCAAGTATCTCTACTGCTTCCTGGAAAGATATGTTTTCATATTGTGTAAGAAAGGTGAAAACATCTCCCCCATTACCGCAACCAAAACAGTGATATATCTGCTTTGATGGACTGACAAGGAAGGAAGGGGTTTTTTCTGTATGAAAAGGACAGAGACCTTTATGGTTCTGACCTGCCTTTTTTAAGGGGATATACTCTGAGATTACATCAACTATATCTAATCTGTTTTTAATTTCCTCAAGGTCGTTATTAAAAGATGGCATAATTTAACGATACACGATTCATGATTCAGGATATAAAAAATTCTTGTCTTTTATCTTGTATCTTTTATCTTGTATCTTGAATCCAGTAATTTCTTGTATCTTGCATCTTGAATCGTATTTATTTTCTACTGAACCTTCTAAAGCCCGAACACGGAAGAACTTCCAGTTGACCTATCTTTTGTATCTCATCAAGCATTAAGTTCATGCCCAGATTATCACTTGAGATGTGTCCGGCAATTACTACGTTTACATGAGACTTCTCTGCTTTTTTCCTGTGCTCTTCACTCAGATGCATTGCCACAATTGTGCTGACCCCTGAATTAGCAAGACTCTCAAAGATGTCTTTTGAGCCTTCTGTCCCACCTGTCATATCAACAAAAATCTTGCCTGCCCTTCTGTCCTTTGAACCCAGTAGAATTTTTGGCCCTGCATTGTTTTTTATCCCTTCTTCATATTCAGGGATTTCTTTTAATATTTTAAGTATGTCATCAATGGTATCGGGCTTCTTTTCATCAAAGAGCCTCTGAAGGCAAGAGGCGACCATATTGTCTACGGGGGTATGGATACACAGGAATGGAATGTCTAACAACCTGGCAGCATCAACTGCCCTTGTGTGATTTACAGGAGATAGTTTTCTCTCAACCTCTTTAATCCTGCTGTCAAGTAGGTCTTCGGCAATATTTATAGGGACACCAAATTTATTTAGTATATCAGCCTGCATGCGCATAACTTCATAAAAATTCGCATATGCCCTTCCTTCCGGATGATGGGATATAATCAGGTCAATCTTCTGACCTTTTGATGAAAGTCTATCAGCAAGCAGGATTTCGCCCACTTCCATATCAATCCCAACAAGAGTAGACTCTATGTTCTCCTTACCTGTTCCATTAAGAATTCTTGTGTCGGCATAAGGGTTTTTAAGGCTTTCCGCATCAAAAAATTTCTTCTCTTCTTCTTTCATCTCATTGTAGGCTTTATTGCGTCTATCAAAGTCCTTTAGTACAGTATCTTTACCCCTCGGGTCTGCTTCAATGCCCCTGGATAGAACTGCTTCATAGATTTCTTTTAATAACATCTATCCTCCTCTACGAGTCGTAGGTCAATGCCTTCTTTACAAGTTCACTAAGTAGCTTACTATCAATCTGTCCTTTTACCTTTGGCATAATTGATTTCATAACCTTACCAATATCCTTTGGGGTGCTTGCCCCTACTTCTGCTATTACATTATTTATTATTCTTTTAACCTCATCTTCTGAAAGTTGTGGTGGTAGATAAGACTGAACTATTGATAGTTCTTTAGTTTCTTGTTTAACAAGGTCATCTCTACCTGCTTTTGAGAACTGCTCTATAGAGTCTTTCCTCTGTCTTACCATAGAGTTAAGGACAGCATAAATTTCTTCATCTAAAAGGGCTGCCCCTTTTTCTATCTCTTTATTTTTGACTGCTGCCTTAATCATCCTGACAACTGACAGGGTATCCTTATCCCTTGTCTTCATTGCCTTTTTCAGGTCATCTGAGAGTTTTTCAGATAGAGACATGGTTATCTTCCTGAAAACGTCCGTGTTTTTTTAATACTCTTTTTTCTGGCAGCACTGGCAGCAATAGACTTTTTCTTTTTCTTTATGCTTGGCTTGTCATAATGCTCTCTTTTTTTTATCTCAGAAAGTATCCCTTCCTTTTCGCACTGCCTCTTGAATTTTTTAAGAGCATTTTCAAAAGACTCTTTTTCCCCAATCTTTACAAAGGGCATCTATCTTCCCCCTTTTTTTTGTTAAATTCTAACTTTAGGCAGATAATAATATACCTTCTTAAACATTTTTAATCAAGAGTCCACTTCAAAAATGAAGGGTAATGTCAAGACTTCTGTGTAAATTCTTTTGGGGGTGGGGTCACTTTTGGGGGTGGGGTCTATAATTAGAAATTAAAGCAAAAATAGGGAAAGAAAAACAAGGAGCCTTCTTTATGTAATAAGATAAGCAAAGTGGCATCGGGAGTATCTGTGGCTAATGGGGTCCGTCAAAGTGACTCAGTCTGAACTGCCGG
>JACQXB010000049.1 GCA_016208965.1 Nitrospirota bacterium | reverse complement strand
TTACCCGCAAACAGGCATAGATACTGGCTTTATGCCTATTGGGCTGGATGAGCCTTACAGGGTCTACATAAGCGAAGACCCGATTGGGCTGGCAGGGGGTGATGTAAATCTGTATGTGATGGTGGGAAATAATCCGGTGAACTTTACAGATCCTTTAGGATTAACTGTTATTGTTCCTGGTGAACCACTTGCGGGGTGCCCTCCAGGAGTAAACTGTGTCGATCCAGGGCCACAATTACCGCCCAAAGACTATCCTTTTCCAAGGCAACCAGGTGTAAGACCGCCAGCACAGTTTCCTTATACGCCTCCAATATATGAAGCCACCAAAAGAAGAACCAAAAAAACCAACTTCAGGGCCAGCATGCAGTAGCGGTGGCAGGCATAGGTATGAACCTTAATTTACGGTTGGGGAGTTGAAAATTGGATTTAACGAAAAGTAAGAGTCTCATTGTTGTTATGGAAGGGCTTGGAATTTTACTTGCAGCCCATGCAATGGGTGGATATTATTTAGCGCCGAGGTTAGCAGAAGTATTTTTTAAAATGCCTCTGCTAACCATTGCTATGCTGTCCTCATCTGCAATATCGCCACTTATAGCCCTGGTTTATTTAGCTCTAAGGACAAGGTTTCTTCCTATATTCATCGTTAAGAGAGAAGGTTTTTTATATCTTTTTGGGGGACTAATATCGGCTTGGATGGTCATTTTTTTTAGCACGCTGTTTCTTGACATGAAGAACATACCTCTGAAAGAAGAAGTGCTTAGAACTCCGCACCCATACTTATATCCGACTCTTTTTTTATTATTACTTTGGGGGCCTCTTCTGGAAGAAATCTTAAATCGAGGGTATTTTTTTGAGATATTAAGTCAGAATTGGGGGCGTACGAAAGCTGTATTGTTTTCCTCAGTTTTGTTTGTGATTCCTCATGGTCTATGGGGATATTTTGATAGAAGTCTTATCTTCATTTATTTGAATTCGATTATCTTTACTTTGATTTATATGAGAGGCGGACTTATTCCCTCGACATTAGTGCACGCCTTTGTGAATTCCTATATGCTATATTTTGACTAAAAGTAAAAAGTAAAAGGGAAAGGGATAAAAATAAAGAAAGAAAAAAGAAAATAGGAAAAGGGGTCAATTCTTCAATATCCACAAAGTTGTGAACAAAAAAGATTTGACTCTCATAGACTCATAGCTCTGGAAAATGCGTATTAATAAAGGTTATAGTTGATAATTATACATAACGACATTAATTGCCGAATTATCTGTCATTCCAGCTTGTCTGGAATCTTTCTCTCCCGCACTCAGGCGGGTTCGCTGTGGCGAAGAAGAAGGATGCTGGACAAGCCAGCATAACAGAGAGATTGCCTTATGCGACATAAATTAAGTCGCTATGTATAGATAAAATTCTTATAAACAAGAGGTGGTTATAATGAAAAGGATACTTGTTACAGGTGGTGCAGGTTTTTTAGGTTCACATCTATGCGAGAGACTTCTGAATGAAGGGAATGAGGTTATCTGTGTAGATAACTTTTATACAGGACAAAAAGCCAACATTGCCCATTTAATGAGTAATCCATATTTTGAGGTTTTACGACATGATATTTGTTTTCCATTATATGTGGAGGTTGATGAGATATACAACCTCGCATGCCCTGCATCCCCAATACATTATCAGTTCGACCCTGTCCAGACAACAAAGACCTCGGTTAACGGCGGCATTAATATGCTTGGGCTGGCAAAGCGCGTAAAGGCAAAGATATTGCAGGCATCAACCAGCGAGGTGTATGGAGACCCTACAATCCATCCACAGCCTGAAACATACTGGGGTAATGTAAATCCTATCGGCTTGAGGTCATGCTACGATGAGGGGAAAAGATGTGCAGAGACCCTTTTCTTTGACTATCACCGCCAGCATAAATTAAAAATAAAAGTTGCAAGAATCTTCAATACCTATGGTCAGAGGATGCATCTTAATGATGGGCGCGTTGTAAGTAACTTTGTAGTGCAGGCATTAAGAGGAGAAGAAATTACAGTTTATGGCGACGGGGAGCAGACAAGGAGTTTCTGCTACGTGGACGATATGATAGATGGATTGATTAAACTCATGAATACTTCGGATGATGTTACAGGTCCTGTAAATTTAGGTAACCCGTCTGAATTTACAATCATGGAACTTGCTAAAAAGATTATACAAATGACAGAATCACGCTCACGAATAGCATATAAACCCCTTCCCGAGGACGACCCCATACAGAGACAGCCTGATATAACTCTTGCTAAAAAACTGCTAAACTGGCAGCCCGGTGTAAACCTTGAAAAGGGGCTTGAGAAGACAATAGACTATTTCAAAAAATTAATTAATATCTAAAAATTGCGTGAATCCATCTTTCTAAATGAAGATAGCAATTACAGGAAAAGGGGGCGTTGGCAAGACCACAATCTCTGCATTGTTAAGCTATGTGTATGCATCAGAAGGTAAAAAGGTGATAGCTCTGGATGCAGACCCTGATGCAAACTTAGCAGTAGCATTAGGCATTCCAAAAGAGGACAGAGAGAAAATAATACCAATAGCAGAGATGAGTGAGTTGATTGAAAAGAGGACAGGTGCAAAACCAGGCAGTATCGGTGGAATTTTTAAGCTTAACCCGAAGGTTGATGATATTCCAGAGGGATTTGGTTATAAAGTTGTCGGAGACCCGATGTGGCGGGACAGCATAACCCTTCTTGTTATGGGGAAATCAAAAGCAGCATCCTCTGGATGCTATTGTCCTGAAAATGCATTCCTAAGAAGACTTTTAAAACACCTGATTGTTGAAAGAGACGAGGTTGTAATAGTTGATATGGTAGCGGGCATAGAACACCTCACAAGAGGCACCGCAGAGGGAGTTGATGCATTTATCGTGGTGGTTGAACCGGGGCAGAGGAGCCTGCACACAGCAGAGACAATAAAGGGTCTTGCAGAAGATTTAGGAATAAAAAAGATTTATGTTGTTGCTAATAAGATAAGAAATGAAGACGACCTCATGTTTATAAAGAATGCCCTCAGCGATTTTAATTTTCTCGGTGCAATAAGATTTAACAATGATATTATGGAGACAGACATTAAAGGACTACCCCCTTACAAGGCGTCAAAACATGTGATAAAAGAAGTGATTAAGATAAAAAAGTCACTTGAGAGTTATATGAGCGGCGAAGTAATCCAGTGAAAAAAAGTCTCAGAGAAAGCCTTCTAAAAAAAAGAGACAGCATTGAGCCTAAAAGAAAAAATGAGAAAGAGGCACTTATAATAAAACGGCTTTTAAATATCCAAGAATTTAAAAAGGCGAAGAGTATACTGTTTTATGCCTCGTTCAGGTCAGAGGTGGATACCATGGGTTGTCTAAACTCTGCGATAAAACTTGGTAAAAAGATAGGGTTACCAAAGGTTGATAAAGAGCAAGGGTGTTTAAATCTCTACGAAATAAAAGATACATCTGAACTGCAACCGAATTATATGGGTATCCTTGAACTGTCTATTCTCAAGGGAAGAAAGATGAATTTAAAAGACATTGATGTCGTAGTAGTCCCGGGTGCAGGATTTGATACCAAAGGCAACCGTCTTGGATATGGGGCAGGTTATTATGATAAACTTCTATCTGGCTCCAGAAAGCACATTACCACCATAGCCCTTGCCTTTGAAGAACAGATTGTTCCGGGGGTACCACGTGAAGGGCATGATGTAAGAGTAGATAAGATAATTACAGAAAGAAGGGTTATAGATTGCAGAAATCACAGATGAACACAGACAAATAAAAAACATATAATCACAGATATATATTTTATGAATAAGAAAAAGATTGAAAAAGCCGTAAGATTAATCCTTGAGGGCATTGGTGAAGACCCGGAAAGACCAGGGCTAAAAGATACCCCTAATCGCATCGCAGACCTCTATGAAGAAATATTTGCAGGGCTTTCAACACCAACAGAGGAAATACTAAAGCCAATTGAAGGCGAAAGTCATGATGAGTTAGTTCTGCTTAAGGATATACCTTTTTACTCAGTATGTGAACATCATTTACTTCCATTTATGGGTAAGGCACATGTTGCATATATCCCTGCCGGGGGGAGGATTGTAGGTTTAAGTGAACTTGCAAAGGCGGTTGAAATTTTTGCGAAGAGACCGCAGGTGCAGGAGCGTTTAACAACACAGCTTGCGGATTTAATAATGGAGAAAATTAAACCTAAAGGGGCAATGGTGATTATTGATGCAGAGCATCTGTGCATGAGTATGAGGGGTATAAAGAAACCCGGCATAAGGACAGTTACATCAGCGGTAAGGGGAATATTCCGCACTAAACAGTCAACAAGGGAAGAACTGCTGGAATTGATAAAGAAAAGGGATTAAAGAAAGGAGGAAAAACATGTCTGCAAAGATAATAAGCGGAACGGAAATCGCCGCTCAGATAAAAGAAGAGCTCAAGAAAGAAGTCGCCGGGTTGAAGGGAAAGCATGGGATAGTACCAGGTCTGGTTACTATTCTTGTGGGTAAAAATCCTGCATCGGTCAGTTATGTTACCGGCAAGCAGAAAACTGCACATGAACTTGGTTTTTACTCGATACAGGATGATCAGCCTGAAAACATATCAGAGGTAGAACTCCTGAAGCTTATTGACAAATACAATAAGGACCCGAAGATACATGGCATCCTCGTCCAGCTTCCGCTTCCCAATCACATTGACGAAAAGAAAGTCCTTAACGCTATAGACCCTGATAAGGATGTGGACGCGTTCCACCCTGTTAATGTCGGTCGTCTGATGATAGGCGGAGATGAGGTAAGGTTTTTGCCCTGCACAGCTGCAGGCATACAAGAACTGATCGTGCGATCCGGCTTTGAAACCTCAGGAGCCGAAGTTGTAGTTGTAGGACGCTCAAATATTGTAGGCAAGCCAATTGCCAACATTCTGCTTCAGAAAGACAAGGGTGCAAATGCAACAGTCACAGTCGTGCATACAGGGACGAAAAATCTTGAAGCCCATTGTAAGCGCGCTGATATACTCATCGTTGCTGCTGGTGTGCCTCATCTTGTAAAACCTGAATGGATAAAGCCGGGGGCTTGCGTTATAGACGTTGGTGTTAATCGCGTAGGCGAAAAAATCAGCGAGAAAACCGGTAAGCCGGTACCTATCCTCAGAGGAGATGTAGACTTTGATGCTGCAAAGGAAATAGCCGGAGCTATAACACCTGTGCCTGGCGGTGTCGGGCCAATGACCATTACAATGCTCATGAAGAATACTGTCAAATCTGCAAAGATGGCAGCAGGAATAAAATAAGGGGGAAAATATGATTAGAAAAATATCAGATATTTTCAAAGCGAAGAAGAGGACATACTCTTTTGAATATTTCCCACCGAAGTCAGCAGAAGGCGTTAAAAAGCTATATGAAACTATAGCAGAGCTTAATAAACTCGGCCCTGATTTCGCATCTGTGACATATGGTGCAGGAGGAGCAACTCGTGGAACCACACTTGAAATCTGTGCTGAGATACAAAAACGTTTTGACCTCACCTGTATGCATCATTTTACATGCGTAGGACATAGTCAGGCAGAATTAAAGTCAATATTAGACCAGATGAAACAAAATAATATAAGGAATGTCCTTGCCCTGCGCGGAGACCCACCAAAAGGCGTAGAAAAATGGGAAACCTCCCCAGATGGCTTTGAATATTGTTATCAACTCTGTGACCTCATCAGATCCTATGGAGACTTTTTCAGTATCGGTGTAGCAGGCTTTCCTGAAGGACATATAGATTGCCCTAATAAGGAAACAGATTCAAAATATCTTAAAATCAAGATTGAGCACGGAGGAGAGTTTGTAGTAACCCAGTTATTTTTTGACAACAGCATTTACTTTGAGTATCTGGAGAGGCTCAAAAAGATAGGGGTAAATGCTCGTGTACTTCCGGGCATTCTTCCTATAACAAGCTATCAGGGTTTAATAAAGTTCTGTAATACTTGTGGAGCAACCATTCCACAAAAAGTCCATGACATATTTAAACCGCTTGATGGTAATGATGAGGCTACATACAAGGCAGGAGTGGATTTCGCAGTCAAGCAGTGTCAGGAATTACTTGATGGCGGGGCGCCAGGGCTTCATTTCTTTACATTAAATAAGGTAAATCCTACAAAAGATATCTGGGAAAGACTGAAAAAATAGAGGAAATGGCAAGAGCAGAATAAAACATTGCATAGTATGCCCTATTCACAATGCTTTGTGAACTACGGCCCCCTTCTAAAAGGAATCTTGCATCGTTAAGAGCAGTCTGTGCCTGTTCCAAACGATATTTTATAAGGCTGGCTATTTCTTCGTTCTTCAAATGGATACCCCTTCCATTTCAACAGCCTGTGCAAGTAAAGAATAACGCTCAGGGCTGTTTTCCCATTCCTCTTTTGAAAATACAACAGGCACTACTACAATGCCGTGTTCAAAACCTGCTTCCCATGCACAATCGCTGACATAATCAATGTCCTGCTCACCAGAGGGCGTATCCAGAATCACTAAGACATCCATGTCAGAATATGGCGATGCATCGCCTCTTGCCCTTGAACCAAATAGTATCATCTTATAGAGTAAAACACGCTTCAACAATAATGTCTTGAATGTTTCAAGAATCTTTTTTTCTAATGTATTCATGACATTTCTCCTTAACATGCATTTTTCTATTATACCTTGTCAAAACAACTTTTTCTTTTGATGATGTCCCTTTAGTTGTTGAAGTAGGAAGCGACCTCGATCAAAATGTTTCATACAAAAACTCATTTAAAGGCATTCCAGAGTTCCAAAAAGATGAAACGGACAGTAATGAAACAGATGGTATTGGGCATATCGAGCTGCAACTATGAAGAGGCAATAAACTGACATTGCACAAATTCGGAGTAACAGGGCTCTTAAGAAAAACCCCTTTCAACCACAAACCCTATCTGCCTGTGCGGTCCCGCAGACAGGTATAGTCGTGCTTTTCTGTGACTCGCACTGTTACTGGACGGGTCAAAAAGTGGAATGGCGGGGACATGGTTCAGCGTTGGGCAGTGGCAGCGTCCCGAATGAGTCGGGAAAGAAATTCAAGAGAGTCAAAGGATTTATGGAGCACTTCCACGAAGTGCTCCATATAGAGAGATACCAAAACTCATTGCTGCCTTGCAGCAGAAAAATCTTGACGGAAAGGAGGTTGCAGCTTAATATATTGGCAAGAGCGTCCTTCCTACTTCAACAAAAGGAAGGGACAATATCTGGAGAAAAATGCTAACAAATTTTGTTTTTAACCCAACTTCTCATCTTCTCAACTTCCCAACTTCTCTTTTAAAAAAGAGGTGTACTACATGAAAAGATTATTATCGGTTATTGCTCTTATACTTTTATGGACTACTTCCGCATTCTCTTACACAATCAAGACGATTGCTAACATCCCCCTTACCGACAATCTCACAGGCATATCAATCAATCCATCCACAAACACAGCAGCAGCCATAAGCAGAGAAACAAAAACCCTCTATTTAATTGATACACAAACGAACACCATTACTAAGAAAATCTCTCTTGAAATAACGCCCTCAGGTATTGCAGTTGACACAAATAGAAATCAGGTTATCGTGTCCTCATCAGACGGAATACTTCAGTTTATTGACTTTGATACAGGTAACCTTATTAAAGGTTCTCAACTTCCTAACCTCTCATCTTCCGTCGTTGCTTCCCAACATCCCAACTTCTCAGCCTCTCAACTTCCTAATTCTATCGCCATAAATTCCAAAACCGACATTCTCTACATCGGCGGCGACAGTTGGCTCAAGGCAATGGACTTGCAGACAGGCAACTTCATTAAAGAGGTATCCATATCCAATCCAGTCATTGCTATGGATATAGACCCTAACCTCGGCTATCTCGTAATGTTGATTTCATCAGACATCCTGCATCCTGCATCAGACATCCTGCATCTGTATAATTCAGAGACATTAGAGCCTATACTATCTGGCATCGTGCATCCTGCATCGGGTATCGGATATTCAGGCATAGCAGTCAACCCCTCAACCCACATCGCAGTCCTCACAAACCCTTCAGACAACAGTATCACAGTAGTTTCTTTATCATCATGTATCCTGTATCCTGCATCCTGTATCGTGCATCCTGCATCCGGCATCAGTCTCAACGAACCCACTGCTATATCCATTAACCCGTCAAGAAATATTGCCCTTATATCCCATAAAGAGGGCATAGCAACTGTCAAGCTTGAAAATCCTATCCCTCTTATAAACACCATCATCCCGAGTTCAAGCAGGTCAGGTGATCCGGGACTTACCCTTTCAATAAAAGGTGAAAAATTTATAAAGGATTCAAAGACATGGTTTGATACAAAAGAGTTGACAACAAGATTTGATGATAACTTTAGCCTTCAAGCCGATATACCATCATCAGAGTTTCAGATACCAAGAAATGTTGATGTGTCAGTAACCAATCCTCCTCCTGGCGGCGGGCAATCAAACATGCTTACATTCAGCATATACAACCCTATCCCTATCATAGAATATATTACCCCTGATTCAATTTTATTAACAGGTCTTCCAGCTACAATCAGAATCTATGGCAGGAACTTCATGCCGCAGTCAGTAGCAAATCTTAACGGCAATAATCTCAAAACTAAATTCATAAGCAGTATTCTCCTTGAAGTAGAGATAAATTCTACAGTCATAACATCCACTGGCAAGTATGCAGTTATTGTTACAACTCCTCCACCAGGTGCATTTGCTTCAAATGCCGTTTATCTTAATGTAGTAGAGGATGTAACAGGCATCGGGTATCCTGCATCAGACATCCAGTATCAGGAATCTGGAATCATGCATCAGGCATCTGCTAATCAGTCTGTCGGCGCTCTCACTGGAAGGATTTTAAACACCAATAAAGAGCCGATTGAAGGTGTAACAATAAAGATAAAAAACATATCAACTACAACAGATTCCAATGGATACTTCACTCTTGAGAATGTTCCTTCAGGCAAACAGCATCTTATGATTCGCGGCTCAACTGCAAGACATAAAGACGCTCGGTATCCAACAATACCACTTACAGTAAACATTCAGGCAGATATGATAAACGAAATGCCATTTCAGATATATCTGCACAAACAGAAAAACAAAAACTTCAAGGACATAAACCCAAATGAAGATACAATACTCACAGACCCTGAAGTGCCTGGATTTGAGCTCAGGATTCCAAAAGGAGTAAACATTACAGGCTGGGATGGGAAGCCCAACCAAAAAATATCCGTAAGGACAGTGCCTATAGACAGGCTTCCGGTAAAACCCCTTCCACAAAATGCAAATGTCAGGACAGTATATATGTTCTACTTTGACAAAGAAGGCGGCGGAGTACCTGACCAGCCAATACCTATAAAATCAAAAAATGACCTTGGTCTCCTTCCGGGGGAGAAGGCAGTGCTCTGGTATTATGACGAATCTCCAAATGAAGGAGAAGCTCCAAATGACTGGGCAATAGCAGGCACAGGCACAGTAACTCCTGATGGGAAATACATCGTTTCTGACCCCGGCGTAGGCATTCCCAAATTCTGCTGCGGCGCCACTGCATGGGGAGGCACAAGCGCAAGTACCGAGAGTTCAGGCGATAATGGTTCTTGTGGTTTGGCAGGCGACCCGGTTGATGTTGCAACAGGGTATTTCATCCATGAAAAGACAGATTTGCAAATTCCTGGAATAATCCCTGTGAATATCACGAGGTATTACAGAAGCAGAGACAGCGGCTCAGCGGTAACAGGCACAACAGGGCTTGGTGCATTCGGCAAAGGGATGTATCTTGAATACGACTGGTGGATGGGTAGTTATGATACTGACAGTGACGGCAATATTGACATGTTTTTACTTATCAAGCCGGGCAACTATCAATATAGATTTGATGTCCAACAGACAGGCGGGACTTTTATCAATGACTCTGACCCTTCAATGCGTGGTGCAGTTATTACAAAGAATGCAGACAATACAAAAAGCTTGAAGATGAGGGACGGATGGACATATAAGTTTGATACGAGCGGGGATTTGATAGAGATAGCAGACAGAAATGGGAATAAACTCACATTCACAAGACACTCTGATTTTGAAGGCGGGTATCTGAGTCAGATAACAACCCCTGAAGGGAGAACACTCGCCTTTACTCAGACCTATACAGGAAATTTCTGGAGGACAGACTCAATAACAGAATCTTCGGGAAGGACAATTGCCTACAC
Source organism: Nitrospirota bacterium (assembly GCA_016208965.1). Taxonomy (GTDB): domain Bacteria; phylum Nitrospirota; class Thermodesulfovibrionia; order UBA6902; family DSMQ01; genus JACQXB01. The sequence goes on along the minus strand of JACQXB010000049.1, from coordinate 697 downwards.
CTATGAAACAGACCCCTTCAGTTCTTATCCAAGATTAAAAAAAGTTACTTATCCTGATGGTGGCTCAATAGAGTATCAATATGACTCATCAGGAAGGCTTTACAGTATCAAGAATGAGCGTGGAATTCTTGAGGTTACAAACGAATACAACACCGATAACAGAGTGATAAAGCAGACACACGCAGACGGAGGCATATACACCTTCAGCTATACAACCGCAGGCGGCAACATATCAGAGACCTCTATGACTTCTCCAAATGGTGCAGTAACCACATGGAGATTCTATGATGATTTAGGGAATTTCTATGATAAATACATAGTCAAAAAGATTACTCCTGACGGCGCAACGACATATGAAAGACAGCCCGGAACAAATCTTTTACTGTCTGTGACAGACCCTCTTAACAGAAAGACGATTTATACATATTATCCAAACGGTCAGATACATACAGTCACAGACAATCTCAACAATGTTACAAGTTATGAGTATGAACCGGTGTATGGACTGCCTTCAAAGATAACAGATGCAAATCTAAAAGATACAATAATCACATACACATACGATGCAAACAATAAAATCACAAAAATTGAAACACAAGACCCGCTTCTGAAAAAGACCACAGTTAACTTCAACACAAATGGAATGCCTACAGACATAACAGACCCGAACCTAAACACAACATGGTTTTTCTATGAG
>JACQXB010000048.1 GCA_016208965.1 Nitrospirota bacterium | reverse complement strand
TCTTCCAGATGATGGAATATCCCTTGAAGAAGTAGAAAAAGACCTTCTCATACAGGCGCTTCAAAAGTCAGGGAATAATAAAACCCTCGCTGCAAAGCTGCTTAATATAAGTTACGATTCGCTAAGGTACCAGATTAAAAAATTTGGACTGGAATAGCGTATGCGCTAAACGCTACGTTTCAAAAACTCAATTCCTACCCTGTAGGAACCACCTCCTGTAGACATGCTCCACTTGACAACTCCTAAATCATGTTTTGTTTCTTCAGGGAACCTCACCATATAGCCCGTCTTGAGGGGATAGTCTGTCTTCATACCAATACCATCATCGTTTACATCAACAATATCACCCTTTAAGTTCAATATCTTCAACATTTCATCTTCCAGAACGCTTGCAAAGTAAACAATGGTTTTCATAAATGGTATTCTTTTAGACCTTCTTGCATCTTTTCCCTCTCCACTCAATGCCATCTCCGAGATGACTTTTATCTGAGAGAGGTCAAAGGGTTTGCTAATAAAGTAATGGGCATTATCTTCTATCTCCTGCGTCATTTCATTAGTTATATGGTAAGCTGTCATGATAACTACTTTAGTCTCAGGAGATATCTCCCTTATCTTCTTCATAACATTCAGTCCGTTGATATCAGGCAGATAGATGTCTAAAATGCAAAGGTCATAAAAACAGGAAACAATTTCCTTAAGCGCATCTTCACCTGTTTCTATGGTTTTTATCTCGGTATATTCATTAGAGAGAGACTTTGATAATCCATCAAGTATCAATCTCTCGTCATCAACTATAAGAACCCTTTTCATCTTATCTCCTTCTAATTTTAAGGCTGTTCCATAGCCTCTCATAACCTTGAAAGTCAATGTTATGATTTTTACATGGATTAAATTAACCATAAAAATCTATGCAATAAACATACCAAACAATGGAGAAGTAGAAGTAAGGAGTAAAAAGCAAAAACTTCCTACTTCCGGTTCAGGATGGTGAAATCACCATAATCTAAATTGGTGATTTCACCATCCTGAACCTATTGTGGATGTAGTAGAATTGTAGTGCCAGAGGATGATTTTTGTGTCTTATAACTCTTTTATTTTAGTAGGGGATGAGTTTAATGGCATGTTTTTTGCTTTTTTATTTTATATAATAAAGGCTAAGATCTACTAAAATCTATGAAAATCAATACAAAACTAATTGTTTTAATAATCTTTCCAATACTCACGATAGATGTTGTTGCGTATGGTGCGACCATTGTAGGGTCAAGACATGACATCAGTACTGCTGGAGAAGAGATATGTGTATTCTGCCATACCCCTCATTTTTCTAATACGGGTTTGAAACCTTTATGGAACAGACAGACTACGACAAGCACCTTTACACCTTATTCGAGTCCTACTATGAATACATCATGTCCCGCAATTCCTAACCCAAGTTCCCTTGTATGTTTTAGCTGCCATGACGGCGTGAATGCAAATAATAAAATGCATGATTTAATTAATGGCCCGGGTGCGGGCAGTATACCTGATACAACATCAAACCCCAATTGTAATAGATGCCATTGGAGCAGGAATGATAACTTGCGGCTTTTCGGAGATTATCCAACAGAACCTTTAAACCTCGGTGCTCATCATCCTATCTCCAATACATATCCTACAACTGTGCAGGATCTGATGTTTAATACGCCTCCTGACGCGCAGAACGGCTGGAGCGATGTGAAGTTAGATAGTGGCAGGGTTGAATGTATTTCCTGTCATGAGCCACACGACCCGAGTAAGAATCCGTTCCTGAGAAAGTCCAATATAGGAAGCGCACTATGTTTTACCTGTCACAAAAAATGAGGATGAAATGAGAATATTAGTTGTGGTAAGTTGGTGAAATCACCAACTGGATATGGTGATTTCACTGTTTATGAGGGTATCCTATACTTCGTGTTCAATTTTTTTTCAGTTTTTCAAGGACTTTCTTTAATCATTTCTACTGGTATATTTTTTGCGTATTAATACTTTAAAAGCTAATAATTTTTAAAACCAAAAGAAGGGAGGCGGGTAAAATGAAGGAAAAGACAATGAAGGAAAAGACTTTGATATTAATAGTAATAGGGGTGGCAATTGCACTCTTAGGCGCAGGTGCTGCAATGGCAGGCGGTGTAGCAGACACAAAGCATAATCTTTCACCCAGTGGTACTGGCACAATTCACGCAACCGGCACACAGCAGAACGGTGAAATCTGTGTATGGTGCCATGCTCCTCACTTTGCAAACACAGACTTTGCAGGCGCACCACTCTGGAACAAGGCGACTCCATCAGCAAGTTATATCATGTATGCAACAACCATTGCAGGCACAACTCCTGATACTTCACCTGCCGGTATTACCAAGGCATGTCTGAGCTGCCATGATGGTGTAAGCGCTATCAACTCTATCGTTAACGCAGCAGGTTCAGGCGGTGTTGTTACTGGCGGCACTAATGTAGCATTTGGTGCAACAGCAGCAGGAACAGCGTATGTAATGCCTGCTGGAGCATCCAATCTTGGAACAAATTTGGCAGATGACCATCCTGTATCCATTGTCTATACTGCCGGAAAGGCAAGCCTGAAGGCAACTACCACTGGATTTGGTACAGGGACAATAGCATCCCTTCTCAGGGGCGGCAAGGTGGAATGCTCAAGCTGTCATGATCCCCATGTTGCTTCTGGAGACACAACTGGACAAGGAACAACAGCAGGTGCATTATTTTTGAGATTAAGCAATTCAGGGAGTGCACTCTGTCTTTCATGCCACGGCAAATAAAGTAAAGATTTAATTAAAAGGGGGGAGTTTTCTCCCCCTTTTTTTTGCCCTGAAATCATTAAAAATCAGATGTGTTTAAACAGCCGAAAAATAGAGATAGAGCGTGTCATTGCGAGTGACGTGTCATTGCGAGTGAAACGAAGCAATCTCGCCTTTTTATAACGAGATTGCCACGCACCCCTCGGGTGCTCGCAATGACAGGATTGTTAAGGACTTAGCTTTTCTATCTCTATTTTTCGGTAAACAGCAGGCCACTTGACAAAGAAAAGGAAGAAATAGAATACTATTTTTTAATGAGCAAGCTGCAGGATATCAAGTTTATATATGGAATAATATTGCTTTAGAGGAGTGTGCCTGTTTAGAATGCTGAACCATGTGTGTCGCTATCTGTTGATATTTTCTGTATTCCTGTCAATTTACGGTTGTGCAGCACCCCCGCCAAAAGAAGTTAAACTTATTTATCCCCTTCCTCCTGAGGAACCGAGACTGGTTTATCTGGACAGCTATAAGGGAGAAAGCAATTTCAAGAAAAGGGGATTTCTTGAGAAAGTTCTCGGTGAACCAATTTTTAGCACCGAGATTATGAAGCCTTATGGTGTTACTGCATATAATGACAAGATTTATGTTACGGATACCCAGAGCTCCGTTGTATTTGTCTTTGACTTGAAGGAGCGGAAAGTAACCTTTATTGGACGTGAGGGTATGGGAAGGCTTATCCTTCCTGTAGGTGTGGCTGTTTCTTCTGATGGCACAGTTTTTGTATCGGATGCAAAACAGAAGAGGGTGTTTGGTTATGATGCAAATGGAAATCTGAAGATAGCCCTCGGCAAAAAAGATGAGTTTAAAAATCCTGCTGGTATTGCTGTAAATAATGAACTCGGGAGATTGTATGTAGTTGACAGTTATGGACATATGGTGCATGTTTATTCTACAAAAGGCGAGCCTTTGTTTACTTTCGGCATAAGGGGGACCCAGGACGGAGAGTTTAATTACCCCTCTAATGTAGCAATTGATATGAGAACCGGTAATGTATATATCGTTGATACACAAAACTTCAGGGTGCAGGTTTTTGATAAAGATGGAAAGTCTATAAAGAGGTTTGGGCAGATAGGAGATGCCCCTGGTACTTTTGCAAGGCCAAAGGGCATAGGTATTGACAGCGAGCAACATGTTTATGTGGCTGATGCTGCATTTGATAACCTTCAGATATTTGATGAGAATGGTAAAATCCTTCTTTTCATAGGGGGACCTGGGCACGAACCAGGATATTTCTGGCTCCCTGCAGGTGTATATGTGGATGAAAAAGACAGGGTATATATCGTTGATTCCTTTAACTACAGGGTGCAGGTATTCCAGTATCTGAGCGAGAAGTGGAAAAAGGAAAACCCTGAAAAATATAATGAATACTTGAGGGGTCATTACTAATGGGATTTCATAGAAGGTGGCCGTTCATAGTTGATAGTTTATGTTTCATAGTAAAAGCGAATTATGGACTATGGCTTGTGGATTATGAACGATGAATTCAAGATGGATGTGGACTTGTGTGGTAATATCGTTTTCCGCCCTTGTATTCCCCGTTGTATCATTTGCACAAGAAAGAGAGGGAATTTTGGGATTGATTCAACTTTCATATCAGAATGATAAAATTAAAGACATAGATGCTGAGTCTAAAAAAGACTCATTTACACAGGACTATAAATTAAAATATCAAGGCCATGTTTATAGCCCGAGGCTTCTGATGTATGGGATTGGCGGTTCATTCAGAGAAGAGGATTCCGAGACCGATGAATCCAGAGTTGGAAGGACGACTACTACTGCAAAAAGCCGTGATTACAATCTCAAGCTGGACTTTATTCAGGGTACAAAATATCCGTTCACCATATTCAAGGAAAAACTGGATTTACCAACATGGACAATTCAGCCTGAACAGATATTTCAGACAAAACAGACCATTGATAGATACGGACTTTTCGGCAGTGCCTTTCTTGGCAAAGGGATAAATCTAAGGTATGACATGCAGGAGGACAATATAAATACAACGAGTTTAACAGAAGTCACCGACCAGACAAACAGGAGTTTTATGCTCGGCATTAATAAAAGAAAGGGCGAAGATTTTATAGATGCAGCCTATACATACCGGCATACTTTTGGTAAACTGTTTGAGGCAATCAATGCTGCGAGTATTTCTATAGGGTTGAAACCGGGCATACCAACAAATTTCAATATGAACATCAGTTACAATGACAACAGCTTCACCGAATTCACAACCGCGATTTCAGACATCAATTTTATCTATATGCCGTCCTCCGACTTTAATTCCAATTTCAGTTTACATGCAAACCACATAGAACAAAAGCAAGATAAGGGTAACTCCGCTACATTTTTCGGGAATTCTACATACAGACTCAGTCAATCTTTAACAACGAACCAGAACCTTATGCTTTATAAAAGCGAGGGCGATTTCAGCAACGAGTCAATAGAGTCCTTGACACTCGGACTTGTCTTTGCAAAGCAGATGCCCAAATACATTACCGTTTCCGCAGACACATCAATAACCGGTACAGCACAGCAGCTTGAGACATCAAAGAATAGAAATTCCATGTCTTACTCAATAGGTGGAATGGTCTCCAAATTTTTTGACAAAATAAATTCAGAAATCAATGGTGGCGGCTCGTGCTATTTTTACCGTTCATCCCTGAAAGAGAAAACCGAAAGGTATACGTTCAATACTGGATTTGTCAGCCGTTTCATACAGAACATGACTCTCCAGAGCCTTCTTAACTATTCTGAAGAAGGTATTACTGGCGATGAATTGGACGGAACATCATCCATTACAAAGACAAAGCGTCTCACTTCTGATAATTCCATAGGATACTTTATGCAAATCGGGTTTAGAGGCAGTCTTGATGCAAAGACAGGTGCGATTTTAGAATCAGGAACCACTTCAAGGACATTCCGGTACGCCAACTTGACTTTCCATTATAGTGTAAGGAGATCTCTATCATTGAATGCAGGAATGAATTTTTATAAAGAAAGCCTTAATAATACACGCACGATTTTAGGCTCCCTGGGCGCAGAATACAGATTAAGGGGTATTACCATGAACTTTAAAAATGAACTGTGGAAGGAAAAAGGGCCACAAGGAACAAGGACAAGGTCAACAACATTCCTCCAGGCATCAAGACCGTTTTAGGAGAGATAAATGAGAAAGACGTTCATAGTATTTTTAACACTACTCATGGCATTATTGACCATTGGAATGGGTACAAAGGTTGAAGTTGAAAAGAAAAAGGAATATAAGGAATATATAGTTTGGCCTCCTCCGCCATGGGAGCCCAAGATAGAGTTTTTGTATTCAATTACTACACCTGACGATTTTCAGATTAAAAAGGGTTTTTTCCGCCGCTTATGGGAATTTATCGCGGGCGAATCAAGGGAGAGATTTATAATAAAGCCATTTGGTGTCTTTGCAGATGACAACGGCAGGCTGTATGTTACTGATACAGCAGACCAATCAGTCCATGTCTTTGACACAAAGGATAACAAATATTTTGTTATAGAGGGTGTGAACAAAAAATATCGTTTTACATCTCCTATTAGTGTGGCTGTGGACAAGGATGGCGATATATTTGTGTCAGATTCTGTTTTGAGAAGGGTATATATCTTCAATGAAAATGGCAAATTCCTGAGAGAAATAGGCGGTGATAATCTTATGGAGCGTCCAACAGGAATTGCCATAGATAAGGCATCAGGGACCTTATATGTTGTTGACTCCCTTGCCAGTAAACTCCTTGTTTACAGCCTTGATGGTAAGTATATAAAAACCATGGGAGAGTATGGTGATGGTAATGGCCAGTTTAACCGTCCGACCTTTATTGCTCTTGGAGGAGATGGAAATCTGTATGTATCTGATACTATGAATGTGAGGATACAGATACTGGATAAGAATGGAAAATTTATCACCAAGTTCGGCAGGAGGGGTAACAGTGCCGGTGAGATGGCAAATCCGAGGGGTATTGCCCTTGACAGCAATGGCCATATCTATGTGACTGATACACTCTTTGAGGCAGTGCAGATATTTGATAAATCAGGACAGGCTCTTCTAACCTTCGGTATGACTGGAACGAAAAATGGTGAGTTTTCTATACCAGCGGGTATCAGCATTTCCAGTGATGATAAAATATATGTAGCAGACTCATATAATATGAGGGTGCAGGTGTTCAGATATATTAAGACAGGTAAAGATGAGAAAAAATAGGTGGCGCTAAATTTGCTGAAGTATCTTAGTAGATATTAAAAAGAGGGGTTTATGATTATGAAGTGCTTTATTCAAATAATTGCCTTTGCCTTTACCTTTGTCTTTGCCTGTATTTCTTACGCAGGTATTGCAAACACAGTGCATAATATGTCCATATCAGGCCCGGGAGTTATAAAAGCTGCCACAGAGACAGAGATATGCGTGTTTTGCCACACCCCACATAATGCACAGCCAGGCAGGCCATTGTGGAATCATGATATGCCTACCAGCGGCTACACCATGTATGGCAGCGAATATCTGCAGAGGGCAGACTACCCGCTACCTCTGGCGATTGGAACCACCACAGGCACTCCCGGAATGCTTTCAAGGCAGTGCCTTAGCTGTCATGACGGAACAGTCGCAGTTGGCGCTGTTTATATGGTAAGGGGGACAATTCTTGGAAATAATCTTATTGCAATGTCCGGGGTTACAGGAAGTGGAGCAATACCGACTACAGCTACAGGTTATATCGGCACAGATCTCACTCGGCACCATCCTGTTGGTATTGAGTATAACCCATCAATAACAATTTCTTTTGGTTCAGGCATAAGGACAATAGAACTCATATCTAATCCGACATCAATGGCTATGAAACTTTACACGATAAGCGCCAAGAACTATGTTGAGTGTTCATCTTGTCATGATTCCCATATTGATACTGGATACAGTAAGCAGAAATTTTTAAGGGATACCACTGGAGGCACCCTTGCAGCCAAGATAAGCAACACATGCAGTGCATGTCATAATAAGACAGGCTGGACTGGGAGCATCCACCAGACAACTTCAAATGCTTATTCGGATGCAAATGTTAATACTACATTTGATACAAGCACCACATCGTCCCTTGTCTGCATGAATTGCCACAGGACACATAAAGGCATTGGAGCGCCTTATTTATTGAGGCAGGCAGAAGAGGCCACCTGTTTTCAGGGGGCATCAAATTTAGCCAATGAGACTGCATGTCACGGCACAAGTGCAACAGCCGCAACTAACAATATACAAACAGTGATAACAAAGACATACAAACATCCTACAACTCCAACTTCAGGTAAGCACACAAACCTTGATGTGCTTTATCCATTGGGAGGCACTCCCCCAGGAAGCCTTGGACTTAACTGGTCGAATGCCAGGCACGCAGAATGTGTTGACTGCCATAACCCTCATAGGGCAAAAAATACACCGGCACGAGTCGGGACATCCTCATGGTATCCAACGAGTGTTGACAGCACATCCAATTGGACAGCCAAATCAGGCGCACTTACAGGTGTAACAGGCGTACAACCTACATGGCCGTCTATATGGACAGTCCCTACTACCTTCACCACTCAGGAGTCTTCAACATATGAATATCAGATATGCTTTAAATGCCATTCATACTGGGCATTGAGGGATGGAGACGGTGTTACTACATATACAACAGCATCGGGTGTAACAGTTACAGACCAGGCAATGGAATTTAATCCGAACAACAAATCAGCCCATCCTGTAGTTGTAACATTGAATAACCAGACAGGAAGTTATGCCCCGAAACCATTGACATCTTCCCAGATGTCATCACCTTGGTCCACTATCCTTGGAAATCAGACCATGTACTGCTCAGATTGCCATGGAGCAGACAATGAGGCATCTGGAGACCCCAAGGGACTCCATGGATCAAGTTATAAATATATGTTAAAAGGCAATTATAGATACTGGCCGCTTAGAAATGACGGACAACTCTGGAAATTAAGCGATAAGAATAATTTTACTTCATACGGTGGTTTATTCTGCAAAAACTGCCACCCTGTTTATGATGGAACTTGGAAAAATAATGTTCATTCACAAAGCGGGGGCGGAGGTGGTGGGGAGGGTAAAGGTAGCGGCCACCAGGATATGACTTGTGTTAATTGTCATGTAGCAGTTCCTCATGGCTCAAAAAGGTCAAGGTTTATTGGATATGGGGCAAATGCTACAAGCCCCGACCCAGCACCATACAATTACGGTGGCAATAGTCTGAAAGTAACGGGGTTTAAAAAAGCAGCCACCCCTACAAGCTACGGGGGCGGCATGAGTATGGATAATCCTAATTGTGCAACTTCAGGGGCATCTGGTTGTCATAGCAGTTCAATTACAAACCCTGACCCATAAACATAAAGATTTGATTACATCATTAAAAATCACTTGCTAATTTTAACAAGGAGAAAATATAATTAGACACATACCAAATTATATGTTGGAAGGGGGTGGTCAGATAGAGAAATATACCACCGTTTATCAGCCTTATTTTTCAGACGAGGTATTATTAAAATAATAACCTCAACAGAAGAACCGTATCGCCATTACAAACATTTTAAAGCTCCATGATAGGGGGTAAAACGCATGGAAGAAAAGTGTGTTGTAGAGAAAAAAGCAGGTTGGTCGAATCTATGGAAGAATGAAGACTGGTTGGCAGTGTGGATAGGATTTATTCTTATAGCGCTGGTTATTGTTGCCCATCAAGGGAAGCTGATAGACATAGGAAAGGTCACTCCGAGTTTTAAATGGGCTACGGATGGCCAGATAGAGAGTCGTATAGATAGTTGGAATAAGGCAATAGACCCGCTCATAAAAGACGCAGAGGCAAAAGGTGAGCCTGGAACAGTAAACCGTCTCCAAGCCCTTAAAGAAGCCCTTGCTAAGAAAGACAGAAAAGAGATCGCATCAGCAGCAGAAAAGGTTCAAAGAATTGGAGGGCTTCCGGCAGAGGTAGCTAAAGAGATAGGCGGACATGCCAAGGCTGTTCCCGATAAGGTTTTTACCGCAGATAATATTACCAGAGCCGTTAAAATTGGAGTTGTATTCCTCATCATAGCCGCTATTGGGTTGAAACTCTTTGGCGGGGTTCCTCTCGGGAAGTTCATTATAGGGTTTCCTATAGTATTCACCCTTGCCTGGCTCTCTCGATTTATTGCCGGCAATGCCTTACCTACTGACTATGGGTTTGAGTATGTAGTCTTCGCCCTCATCATAGGCCTGCTCATAAGTAATACCGTTGGCATACCTGAATGGCTGAAGCCTGCTGTGAGGACCGAATACTATATCAAATCAGGTCTTGTAATCCTGGGGGCAGGTATCCTCTTCTTTGAGATCATGCAGGGTGGAGCACTCGGAATAATTCAGGGGATTCTGGTTGTGGCTGTTATATGGTATTTCTGCTTCTGGTTTGCAACAAAGGTGCTCAAGGTAGATGACGATTTTGCAGCTTTGCTCTCTTCGGGTGTTTCTATCTGCGGAGTCTCTGCAGCCATTGCAACCTGCGGAGCAATTCAGGCCGATAAAAAGAAACTCTCCTATGTGTCCGGTCTTGTATTGATCGTGGCTGTTCCGATGATGGTCATTATGCCATGGATAATTAAGGCATCCGGGATGCCCGAAATCGTTGGAGGAGCATGGATCGGCGGCACCCTTGACACAAGCGGTTCTGTCGTGGCAGCTGGCTCACTTGTAGGCGAGGCGGCAATGAAGACAGGCGTTATCGTCAAGTTTTCCCAGAATGTCCTGATCGGCGTAGCAGCATTTATTCTTTCCATTGCATGGACATTGAAGGCATGTAAAGCAGGTGCGGCAGGAGCTGAAAAACCAAGTGCCAGAGTTATCTGGGAGAGATTCCCGAAGTTCGTCCTCGGCTTTCTTGTTGCATCAGCGGTTTTTTCGTTCTTACTTCATATTGATACTGTTAGCGCTACAAAAAGTCTATTGGGTGAACTGAGAACATGGTGGTTTGCCCTTGCCTTTATGTCTATCGGACTTGAGACACGTTTTCTTGATATGGCAAAAATGGAGGGTGGCAGGCCCGCAGCCGCATTCATAGTTGCACAGGCCGTAAATGTTGTCTGGACACTGATACTGGCATATCTGCTCTTCGGCGGGATTATCTTCCCTGTGCCGGATATCAGATAGGACTATATTAGTTCATGGACCGTATAAGCAGTATGTAATTTAAAAATGAAAGGAGGTGACCAAGAATGAAGGCAATGAAAAAAGGTTTTGTAATGGCTATGGCAGTGCTCTTCGTGATGACCGGCGTGGCATTTGCCGAGCATAAGTACTCAGATGCAGTCATGAAGAAGACAGATGAAATGAAAAACCTCGCCGGTGCAAAGAAAGAGATGCCTGCAGAAATGGCAGGAGTGAAGAAGATCACGTCTGACGAGCTGAAGAAGTGGCTGGATGAGGGGAAGGCTGTTGTAATCCTGGATAACCGTCCAGCAAAGGAATACGATGCGGAGCATATTCCAACTGCTAAGAGAGTTGGTGTGGATGAACTGCTTCAGAATGGACCAAAGGAGGCTGAGACAGCAGGAGTCAAGAAGGACGATATCATCGTCAACTACTGTAACGGGATTAAGTGCTGGAGATCTCCGGCTGCATCATCGCTGCTTTTGGATGCAGGATATAAAAACGTATATTGGTATCGTGAAGGCATTCCTGACTGGATAAAGAAAGGCTATGCCACAGTGGAAGGTAAGGAAGTGGGGACATGGAAAAAATAAACCTACTTTTCTTATAAGGTAGAAATATTTTCAGGCCCCACAACCCCCTCATGAGAGGGGTTGTGGGGCTTTTTGTGACTATATTACACAGAAGATAATTTAAAAGTACTTTTTTATTGGAGGCATTTTTATGGCAAAAGCTATCTGGCATTCGATGGAGGTAGCAGAGGCATTAAAGAACCTTGATACCGACATCCATCGCGGTTTATCAGAGGATGAGGTAAAAAAGAGGATTGAAAAATACGGCTATAATGAATTAAAAAAGGAAGATAGGATTTCGCCTTTCACCATATTCATCAATCAGTTCAAGAATATCCTTATAATCATTCTCCTCGTAGCAATAGCCCTTTCCGCTCTTGTTGGAGAGGTTGTGGATGCTGCGATCATTGGTGTGATTGTCATCTTCTGCGCTATCCTTGGCTTTACCCAGGAGTATCGTGCAGAGCGGGCACTTGAGGCATTAAAAAAGATGCTCTCTTCTACCATAACGATCCTGAGGGGAGGCAAGGAAGAGGAGATTCCATCAAAAGAACTTGTCCCCGGAGATATATTGCTCCTGGAGGCAGGGGATAAAATCCCAGCAGATGCAAGACTGGTTGAAAACCATTCCTTAAGATGCGATGAGGCCCCCCTTACAGGTGAGTCTGTTCCTGTGGGAAAGGATATAAAACCAATGCCACAAGATGTGCGTGTAAGTGACAGAAAGAACATGGTGTTTACAGGCACGACCGTTACATATGGCAGAGGCAAGGCTGCTGTGACATCAACAGGCATGAATACAGAGTTTGGAAGGATTGCCGAGGAGGTGACCACAGTTGAAGCAGAAAAGACGCCTCTTGAGAAAAGGACAGAAGAGATAGGCAAGTGGCTCGGTATAATTGCCGTCGGTATCTGCATCCTTGTAGGAGGTATAAGCATAATAAGGGAAAGCATGGGTGGCACGATTAATCTGCCTTTTATAATAACAGTGGTAATGTTTGCAATAGCTCTTGCGGTGGCAGCAGTCCCCGAAGCGCTGGCAGCCGTTGTCACAGGCGCCCTTGCCATAGGTATGCACCAGCTGGCAAAGCAAAATGCACTCGTAAGAAAGATGTCTGCCGTGGAGACACTCGGTTGCACAACGGTGATATGCTCTGATAAGACAGGCACGCTCACAAAGGGCGAGATGACTGTTAGAAAGATATTTGCAACAGGGAGGATGATAGAGGTTACAGGTGCTGGCTATACACCTGTCGGAGAATTCAGGGGGTCCATGACTGTAGATGTGGCCAGAATTAGCTCCCTTCAGATGCTGCTTAAAGGTGGAGTTTTATGTAATGACTCAGACCTCCACGAAAAGGAAGGAAAGTGGTTCATCAAAGGTGACCCAACAGAGGGTGCCCTCGTAGTTACAGCAGCAAAGGCAGGCATGCATATCCATGAGATAAGGCTTGAAAACCCGAGGATAGAAGAGATACCTTTCAGCTCAGAAAGAAAGAGAATGACAACCATTCATCAGATGCAGGACGGTAAAAGAATGGCATTTATAAAGGGCGCTCCCGAGATTGTCCTTGACAGATGCACCCATATCTTAGAGGATGGCGGAATGAATGCCCTGACTTCTGAAGAAAGGTCTATGATCTTAAAAACAAATGAGGAAATGGCACAAGATGCATTAAGAGTCCTCGGAATAGCTTACAGGGAAGTCCCTGATAAGATAGCTTATTCAGAAGATACCATTGAGAACTCCATGGTGTTTCTCGGTCTCGCAGGTATGATGGATCCCCCGAGAGAAGAGGCAATAGAGGCGACAAAGGTGTGTAAAGAGGTGGGGATTAGACCTATCATGATTACAGGAGATCACAAACTCACTGCAGTAGCGATAGCAAAGGAAATAGGTATCTATAAAGAAGGTGATATGGTATTGACAGGTGAAGAACTGGAAAAGATAAGTGATGAGGAATTCGAGAAGATTGTTGATAAGGTTACTGTCTATGCCAGGGTTTCACCAATGGATAAGTTGAAGATAGTCAAGGCATGGAAGAAGAGGGGTGAAGTTGTGGCGATGACCGGTGATGGTGTTAATGACGCACCCGCACTCAAACATGCCGATATTGGAATTGCGATGGGTATTACAGGCACAGAGGTGACAAAAGAGGCCGCAGATATGGTTCTCAGTGATGATAACTTTGCGACTATCGTAAAGGCCATTGAACGTGGCAGATGGATATACGACAATATAAAGAAATATCTCACCTATCTCCTCAGGGCAAATGCAACGGAGGTTGTCTTCCTTGGTGGCGTAGTTCTCCTTATGGGACCCGAATATCTGCCACTCTTGCCGGCAGCCATACTATATATAAATCTTGCAACTGATGGGCTTCCTGCCCTCGCCCTTGGAGTCGCTCCCCCCGACCCTGACATCATGCAGAGACCACCGAGGAACCCAAAGGAGAGCGTCTTTTCATGGGATGTGAGGGCTTTTATCCTGATGGCGCTGCTGATTGAAATTCCCTTTTTCTACTATCTCTTTTTCCATGAACTCTCTGACATATCACATGCAAGAACAGAGATATTCTTCTTGTTCATAATCATAGAGATTATCATTGCCCTTAATTTCCGTTCAATGAGATACAGCATCTTTAAGGCACCTCCTCACAAATGGCTTCTTATTGCTGTTGTATGGGAGTTGATATTGGTTGCTGTATTGGTTCAGTTTTCGTCTGTGCGTGATGCCTTTGGAATTATGAAGCCTTCATTCTCTGACATGGGTATTATTCTTGGTTTTGGTATTGTTGTATTCATCTCGATGGAGGTTATTAAGGCAGTCCTGAGGAAAAAGATGCAGGCGGGAGAAAGAATGGGTACTGATTAGTACGTGTTCGATAACGTTCCCAGCATAAAAGAAGTGCAAAGCATTTGCTTATTAATCTGTTTCCTTTTAGACTGTTGTTATCTATCGTTGTGGGCAGGGAATTATAAAAGTTTCTTGAATTCTTCAATATTAAGTCCAGCATCTTTTACAATACCTGCCATTGTAAAGGCATCAACAGGATTTGCTCTCGGGATAGTGATAATCCTTTCGCCGTTTGTCATTGTGATATGTTTACTTTCCCTTGCTATCCTGAAACCTGCTTTTTGAAATGCTCTCACTGCTCGCTGGTGGTTTATCCCTGATAATTTAGGCATAGGCTACTTCTACATAACGAGACTCTTTGTTTTTGCTTAGTTCCTCAACAGTCTCTAAATATGACTGTATAGCGTCCTTAATGTTTTCCAATGCTTCTTCTTCTGTTTTCCCTTGAGACCAGCAACCGGGCAGGCCAGGTACCCAGACAGAAAAACCTTCCTCTGTCTTTTTGAGATTTACTTTATATTTCATAAACACCTCCGTATGCTTTCTAATCTTTTGACCTATTTTACCTCAAAAATACTGATTTTGTTTATCAAAAATATAACATAGAAGATAAAGCCTTTTGGTGTTAACCTCTCCATGAGTCGTAGACAAGCACTCTGCTATCTGCCGTTGCGGGCATACAAAATTAAGCAATACTAACTTGCAATCGTTTACCCAAAGCAAACGCTACTCGCTCCAATGTTGACAGTTTGATATCCTCTGCATGATTCTCAATTCTTGAAATCGCGGTCTTTTTAGTTTTAAGTCTACGAGCAAGTTCTTCCTGAGTTAATCCTGCTGATTCGCGCGCCTGACAAAGCATCACTCCAACTTTAAACTGTTCGTAACCCTCATCAAATCCTTCGGCAAATTTCTTGTCTCTTTTTTTTCTTTCGCATATATATTTTTTCAAGTCACTCATGCTTTGACCTCCTTTTCAAAAAATCTTTTCTATATGACTCCGCTTTTTCTATTTCAGATTTAGGTGTTTTCTGGCTCTTTTTTATAAATCCATGTGTTAGCACAACAACAGAATTATCCGAAAAGAAACAGAATATACGATAAGTATTCGAACCAAACTGAATTCTGCACTCCCAGATTTCTTCTGTACCAACGAGCTTTTTAAAATAAGAAGACGGGACAAGATCCAAGTCTTCAAGTAAATTAAGTACCCATGTTACCTTTTGTGCAACCTTTGACGGTAGAGAATCAAGAAAATTTTGTATCGGGCATCTCCCGTCAATAGTTTTATAAAAGGTAACTGTTCTGTTCGCAGTACTATGTTAACCTGCGTGTTAACCCTTGTCAAGTGATTTCCGAGATGGGCGAAGCCTCTGGGTGTTAATCTCTCTACGAGTCTTAGATAAGCACTCTACTATATATATGTCGTTGCAAAAGAAGCCCGAAGGGTTTGGACATTAGTCTTTTGCAACGTGTTAGCCGTCCGTTGCAGGCATTTTTTATATTTATATATACAATTATTTATTACTTTTGTCGATAATATTTATTTTTGTTTCCTCCGATAAATCGACCTGTGAAATATTTAATATTTCCTTTGGTTGTATCTTCTTTATGATTGCCGATGTTCCTTTAGCCATACCCAGTCCTACAGCACATCCCAGGACAGACCCTGCTCTACTAATATCTTGAACCTGAGCTGGTGTTAGAATAAGTTGGAGAATCCAAGGTATGCTGGCTCCAACACCAGTACCTATCAAAGGGGCGCACCAGTTAAATACTTTAAGAATTCGTGATGATGTATGTATAAATGGGTGCAACACACCACCAATAGCTTTGAAATAATTACCTAGCATGTTTTCTGCATTTTTAATATCATCTTCTGATACCCCTTGCCCTTTATTTTCTAGTTGTTTCCATGCAGTTACATAATCTTTGCGTTGTCTTAATTTTCGTATTATATTCATTTGCTTCGGTGTCATTTTTATGATCGCCTCAGGGTCTAATAAAATCGCATCTTTTTGCTCTATATGAAGATTCTTCATTGTATAATCATAGGCTGGCCGATGGAACACGTCATAGTAGTCTGGAGGCATAAGAATCTTTAGATCTTTTTTAAGCGATTCGCTAGTTTTTATTGCCTTAAGTTCATTTGAAACACGATCAACACCAGATAGGAATTCATGACAAAAATATTTATGTTTACTCAAGTATGGTGATAGTATTTTTTTAAATTGTTTTTGCAAATCAATTTGTTCATTAGGTTTATCATGTCGATGATAGCCAAACATAGCATAAAGCAGATTTCTGCCATACCTTTTTCCTGGAAGCGGATTAGACGCGAGAGTCGAAGCGCATCCTTGCAATTCCTGAATAGGCGTTCTCAAACTTGATTCAGCTGCGTTTTTATCTTTACAGAATATTTCATTCTGCAACCTATGAAGGCTATAAGTAAGATTAATTTTAAAATCTGCCGTATTATAAATAATTCTATCAACTTTAAATATATCATCACACAATTCCGCTATTTCCATTGCTTTAGATTTAGATTCTTGGTTTGTTACAGAATCTTTACCATCCCAGTCCATTTTAACAAGATTCGCAAAACGTCTATCTGGCCACCGTTCGCTGTCCCAGAATACTCGAAGTGGCGATTCTTCAGAGCAAATTAGAGAATCCTTTTTGTTTCTTTTATAGTTAAGTTTTTCTAGGACAGCTATTGTCCATTGAGAGTCGGTAAGAAAATTGGCTGGAATATAAATATGTTCATAGAAGAGCCCATAAAAATTAATCCAAAAAGCCAACTCCCTTGGTGTATATTTGTGAGTTCTTTGATCAAGTAATGCATGTTGACCGTAATAACGGTCTTTTCGATTATTAATAAGCTCTTCATCTAGATGTATCAGAAACGCATCCATAACTAAATCCTCCTCTATAACATCCTTGCCTGCAATGAACAGATAACTTCTTCACAAGCGAACTATTTCGCTTTTTGTCCTGTTTTGGGATTATAGACGAAGTATTTCGTTTATCCCAACTCTGGCTGAATACCAAAAACCCTCTCCTTTTTGACAAATATTGTCGTTTCTCACCGTCCTCCCGAAGATTTAGAGTATCCAGAGGAGATTTTATGGCTTAATATAGATTAAGAATTTTGTGTTTGTCAAAGGAAAATTTAAATACCAGAGGGTACGATTTTATGAATTGTTGGGCAGATTGATAGACTTGCTATACCCCAAGCATCTTATGGCATGTCCTGCACTGAACAGGAGGCTCGTTTTCGGCGCCAGACGGAAATAACCTTTTATAGTTCTTCAGCCTTTTTTCAAAGCACCCCCTGAATTCAGCATATTCTTTGCTGTTCCATATTATGTCAAAGGATTCTCTGAAGATATTTCCGAAACTTGCCTTTTCAGTCTCAAATTTATTACCGCAGAATATCCTTTTAAACGGTGATGGCACCGGAGGGTAAAGATAAACACACGGTGATACTTCACCATCCACAGATATATATAGATTTCTGAGGGGATTCTCTTCACAAACAGGCACATCAACGGGAGATAGAGAAGACTGCCTGAGATTTATCTTTAATTTTTTGGCTTTTGCTTCTGCAACTTGGAGAATTTCTTCGTGAGCTTCATTTACCCCTCTCCCCCTCCCGCTAAACACCCTCTGTCCTTCCTGCCATTCATTGCTTACATGAATAAGGTTTGTAAGAATAATATCATTTATCCCCGTATATTTTGCGAGTTCAACAAGGGCAGGGACATCTATTATATTGTCTTTGAGCATAAGGTATACAATGTGGAGTCTCGGCTTATCAATCTTTTTTTCTTTCTTTACAGCATTTAAAAAGCGGATATTTTCGAGAAGGATTTCAAAATCAGAATTCATCCTTATTGAGTTATGCGTCTTTGCTGTGGCTCCTGCCAATGAAAAACCTATAAAATCAACACCTGCATTAATAAGTTCAACAATATAGTTTCCATTTAATCCTTTCCCGCTTGTTACAAATCCAGCACTTGCACCCTTCTCCTTTACAATCCTTACAGCATCGATAAGATTCCTGTAGAGCAACGGCTCTCCCCATCCCTGAAGAATAATGTTTTCAGCTTTACTGAAATATCCTGAGATATCCTTGAA
This sequence comes from Nitrospirota bacterium, assembly GCA_016208965.1. Lineage (GTDB taxonomy): Bacteria > Nitrospirota > Thermodesulfovibrionia > UBA6902 > DSMQ01 > JACQXB01. The sequence goes on along the minus strand of JACQXB010000048.1, from coordinate 39,963 downwards.
ATTATCAAGCAACATATCCTTGCTGTGCCACCTTCCGGCGCCTTCCCTTATGCACATCCTGCATTTCAGCGGGCATCGCGTAGTGAGTTCTATCTGCCATGCAAAAAAGGTCTTTGCATGCCCCGTAAATTTGGATAAGTTAAGCAGGCTCATAAAGTTTAAGTCTTCCTTTTACATATGATTTTGATTTTTTACTCCCATTCTACCTTCCTCCCGTCAATATTTTTCAGAGCTAAGGCTATTTCGGCTAATGATGGTTCTTTCATAAAGAAACTTGTGTCTCTTCTACCTATATCTTTTGAATAGTGTGCGTCAGAAGAGGAAACCCATGCAAAAGAATTATATTCCTTGAATAAATGTTCGGCTGTTTTCCTATCCATTCTCGGAGACATCTCTAATGCATCAAATTTTAAGTCTTCTGGAATAAAACCAAGCTGAGAGATTACACCAAAGGCATCCCTATCAACATGAGAGGCTATGGCGAGTCCACCGAAGGAATGTATGATGCTTACTATTGAATATGCATCTAATGTTGTTGCAGAAATGAGTAGTCGGTTGTTGAAACCTAACACCTCATCCTTTTCATTAACCACTATCTGGTCTCCGAATCGTCTTGTGTCATTTTCTCCGGGCATAAGTTTTTGATACACAATTTCTTGCAGTCGTATAGCGCTTTCTGAATCATCAAACAAAGCCAGTATGTGTGCTTCTTCGGCAGAGGTGATTTCCATCCCATGCAGGACTGTAAGCCCTGTCCCTTCAGCAGCCTTTTTTGCTGCAATAACATTCTCTGCTGAATTGTGGTCGGTTATAGCTATTATATCAAGCCCCTTTTCGGATGCGGTTCTTACTATTGCAGAAGGAGTCATTTGAAGGTTAGCGCATGGAGAGAGACAGGTGTGGATGTGCAGGTCGGCCTTGAATTGTTTTAGCATATTAATATCATATTTCTTTTTTATCTTCTCTGTAAAGTCCGTTAGTAAGTTTGTTGAAATTATATGCAAGCTTTATCTCCAAGTTATACAAGCTTTTGCCATTGAAAAGTGTCTTAGCCCTAACAGAATAAAATTTTAATCTTCCTCTATTACTTTGTGCATCACGTGCAATCTCTTTATGGAGCACTATTAGAATAGTGCTCCATTTAGCGCTTCTCAAACCAGACATTTTCACTTTGCTGTTACAGAACTCTGCCCTCTCTTTGACACTTATAAAAATTTATGTTATTTTATTAAAATGACAGCCGAAGAGGTAATAAAGGTAAAACATATAATTCAGACGTTACTCAAGGCAAAAAAGAACATCCGGCTTTATCCTGCAAACAATCCAATTTACGTAAAAACAATAAACGACACCTTCGTAGTATTTGATGAATTCTTAAATTACAAAGATGAACTTGTTTTAAAAATAAAACAGAAGGAGATATTTTACGGCTCCGACCATGTATACCACAACCCTGAAAAAGAAAATAATTTTGCCTTTTTCTTTTTTAAGGATGGAATAAGGGAATTAAGTTTTAAGAAAGGACTGTCAAAACACGAACTGGAAGGTTTTCTTAAGAGTATTGCAGTTGATTTTGACAGGGAAGCCATTGAGGACGATATTGTCACACTATTTTGGGAAATGGATTTCACAAATATAAAATATATCGTTGATGAATCATTTCTGACAGAAGATGAAGATTTTGAAACAAAGGCAACGAACGAAATAAAAAGTAAAGTCCCGAATGTAGATACATTCATGAAGGCATACTCAGATGCATTCAATGCTGAGGACGTTAAGGAAACTTCAATTATTAATATAACCAATGAGGACCTCCATCTGCTTGCAAAAGAAAAGGAGAACGATCTGCAGGACAAAACAAATAAGCTCCTTAAGGTTGTCTTGGAGATGATCCTTCAAACGGAAAGCACAGCCGAATTAGAAAATATATATCATACTCTTAAAGATTTAATTATCTATTCCCTTGAAAATAAAAACTTACCAGTATTTATAAATATCATAAAAAAGGCAAAGGAGACCGCAGAAAACAACGTAACTCCCGACAACGTAAAAAAACAGATAAATCTACTGCTGTCGAGCGTTAACTCCGAAGAGTTAGTCAGGCATGTTTGTAAAATTTTAGAATCCGATATAGATATAGATGAAAACTTTTTAAATGAATATACCGAATTCCTTAATAGAAATGCCATAACCCCGTTAATTGTTGTCTTGGGAGAACTGGAAAGCATACATGGAAGAAAAAAAGTAATTAATCTTCTCACTCAAGTCGGCAAAAAGGATTTGCAAACGCTTGCTAAAGGCCTCAGCGATTCACGCTGGTATGTTGTTAGAAATATAGTATACATCCTCCGTCAGATAGGCGACAAGAGGGCGTTAGAATATATCATAACCGCAGCAAAACACCCTGATATAAGGGTCCGGAAAGAGGTGATATGGGCGCTCAGCGAATTTAAAAGCTCATCAGCATTAGTGATATTAAAAGATTATCTTAATGACACTGATATCTTAATAAGAAAAGTTGCAGTGAAAGCACTTTGCGGCATTGGTTCAGTAGATGCCCGGGAAGTACTGCTTAACAGTGTCCCGGGAAAAGATTTTCTTAATAAGGAACTTGATGAGAAAAAGGAATTTTTTGCAGCCCTGTCCAACTGGAAGGATCCTGAAACGGTAAATTTCATAATTAAAATCCTTAAAAACAAAACGTTTTTCAAAAGGCTTCGCCATAATGAGAATAAGGCATGCGCTGCATATTCTCTCGGACTAATGGGGAATAAAGACGCCCTTCCCGCCTTATACAAACTCAAAAACTCAAAGAATAAACTCTTAAGAGAGCACGCGAGTGCCGCTATAAATAAGATTGAACATGGTACATAAAGAAGACACCGATATAACAAGAATTGCAAAAGATATAATGAACCAGTTTGCAATTATCGTCAGGACCGCACGAATACATGACCCCGGCAATGTAGCCATCACCACTGCCATTGACAAGCTTATCGCTATGGCAAACCCGGCAATAGATTCTTCAGGTGCGCTCACATTTGAGTTCATTGGGGAAATTTTTTATGTAAACAGGATGAGAGTCGGATATTCTATGGAATATTTTCTTAATTTTGCTTTTCTTATGCGGGAGTTTAAGAAAAATGGATTAGGCAGCATAACAATGAATACTACATTGAAATCTGAAGATGTGCAGATATTTTTAAAGGCATTTATATCGTCAACATTCTCCGATGAACCTTTTAATGCCCTCATGGACGGCGTTGCCCATATCAATTCGTTTAGTGTTGGACCCCTGCAAAAGATTAAAGAAGAGAAAGAATTTGATACCAGAAAACAGGTTAAAAAAATATACTACAATGCTGTCTCATATACAAAAGAGATTATGAATCAAATAAAATCAGAAAAAAAAATCGACATTAAAAAAGCCAAGCGGATTGTAGAATCAATGGTAGACCTGATACTTCAGCAGGAAGAACTGCTTATCGGGATGACTGCCATAAAAGATTACGACGGATATACTTTTTACCATTCTGTTAATGTCAGCATCCTGTCTGTTGCGCTGGGTCACAAGCTCGGCTTGAATAAAAAAGCACTCACAGAACTCGGGGTCGTTGCACTCTTTCACGACTTCGGGAAGATGGAAATTCCCCAGGAAATACTTAATAAACCAACCAAGCTTACAGAAGACGACTGGGGGATGATGGAACGGCATCCTTTTTGGGGTGTAAGGGCAATACTGAAATTTAAAGGGCTTAATGAGATATCAGTCAGAGCTGCCATTGTTGCCTTTGAACATCACCTTAACTATGACCTGTCAGGTTATCCATCGGTTTCCATCCCCATGGAACTGGATTTTTATTCAAGGATAGTGACCCTTGCAGACCGCTACGATGCAATGACATCAACAAGGGTATATGCACGGATTGCCTTACCTCCGGACAAGGCACTCAGTTTTATGATAGAAAAAGCAGGAAAACATTACGACCCTCTTCTGATTAAATTCTTTATAGATATGATAGGGATGCTCCCTGTTGGCACTCTATTGCTTCTTAACACAAAGGAGCTCGGGCTTGTATTTGAGGGCAATGCCACATTCCCGGATAAGCCGAGAGTTTTAGTCGTCGTAGACAGCGACGGCAAAAAAATCAAGGGCCGTGTTGTAGACCTTACAGAAAAAGACGGCAGCGGCAATTACCTGAGAAAAGCTGTAAAGACATTGGACCCCAATAAATATAATATCAACCTTGCCGAATATCTCCTGTAATTTTAAAGAAGCTTAATCCGTCCGAAAAATAGAGATAGAAAAGCTAAGTCCTTAACAATCCTGTCATTGCGAGCACCCGAAGGGTGCGTGGCAATCCGACCTGAAAGGTCGTTGCGAGTCCCGACATTTCGGGACGTGGCAATCTCAAAAGAGATTCTTCGCTACGCTCAGAATGACACTTTGTGTCAGTTTGCTTCGGCTTCGCCTCGCAATGACAAGCGAGGGACCTGCTCGCAATGACAACTTTCTATGTCTATTTTTCGGATTCGTCATGCGTATGGATTTAAAAAATATTTAGTGCTATACTACCCTTTAATTTTTAGAGCTAAAAGGACTCTTATGCTTAAGGGAGGGGCTATCAAAAAAGGTATGTTTTCTCTGTGGTTGATTAATGTCACAATAATTTTTCTGTTATTTTTCGTCCCTGCTGTTTTAGCTCAGGTTGGAGACTCGACTCTACGAGATACCCCGCTTGTCACTTCCATAGAAATTAAGGGAAACAAAAAAATTGAAGAAGAGACAATACTGGAAAAAATTCGCAGTAATGTTAAAGAGCCTTTTGTTTATGAAATTCTGCAAAAAGATATTAAGGCATTATACGGCACAGGATACTTTGATGATGTGAGGGTTGATGTTGAACTATTTGAAGGCGGGATTAAATTAATATTTATCCTCAAAGAGAAGCCCACGATAACAAGTGTAGACTTCCAGGGGAATAAAAAGATAGACACAGACGAACTCAAAGAGAAGCTCATGTTAACACCCGGGGCAATAGCAAACCCATCCCTTATAACAGATAATGCCGAGAAGCTCATTTCTTTCTACCATTCAGAGGGGTATTGGCATGTGAATGTTATACCTGTACTGAGAGAGGTTTCCGAGAGCGCAGCGGCGATTACCTTTCAGATAGAAGAAGGACCAAAGGTAGTAATTAAGGAGATCGCGGTAGAAGGGAATAAGGCAATAGCAACAAAGGAGATCAAAAAAGCCATAAAGACAAAAGAGAGATGGCTTTTCTCTTTTATAACAGGCTCAGGTATCTATAAAAGAGAGGAAATGAAAGCAGACATTGAAAGGATCAGAGAGCTTTATCATAGCCGTGGATATATATATGTTGTGGTTTCAGAGCCTGAGGTTACATTAAGCCCTGACAAGACAAAACTCTATATAAAAACATCTATATCAGAAGGCGAGCAATACAGGGTAGGAGAAGTAAAAATCACAGGGAACACTATTTTCAGTAGCTCTGAATTATATAAACAAATTGAGACTACCAAAGGCAAGGTCTTCAGCAGGGCAGAGTTAGGGAATAGCATTGATAAAATCATAGACCTTTACATGGAAAGGGGTTACGCAAGAGCAGATATTAATCCAATAATAGATACTGATACAGAAAAGAAGCTCGCAAATATTACATTATCCATTACAGAAGGAGATATGTTCAGGATTGGGAGGATAGAAATCACTGGCAATACAAAGACCCGTGATAAGGTAATCAGGCGAGAGATGAGGCTTGACGAGGGAGATATATTTAACAAGAAACTCCTCAAAAGGAGTTACCAAAGGATAGCAAATCTAAATTATTTTGAGTCTGTAGATCTTACCCCAGAGCCTCACATAGATGAGAAACTCATTGATGTTAATGTAAGGGTCAAGGAAAAACTGACAGGCATGTTAAGTATTGGTGGAGGATATAGTTCTGTGGATAAGTTTATGGTAATGGGCGAGATCCAGCAGGCAAATCTCTTTGGAAAGGGTTTATATCTAAAGTTCAGGGCAGACTTTAGTTCACGGAGGAAAAACTATACCCTTACACTGAGGGATCCGTGGTTCATGGATAAACCCATTTCCGCATCCTTCAGTATTTATAATGAGGTATTTCAATATCCTGATTATGATAAAGACTCTTCAGGCGCTTCAATAGGCTTTGGCAAAGAAATAACAGAGTATGTTGGCGCTAATGTTATATATAACTTTGAGCAGGTGGAAATCTCTAATGTGTCCGCGACAGCCTCATCACTTATAAAAGAGCAGGTAGGTAAGAAGACAACAAGCAGTATAAGCCCTTCAATATGGAAGGATACGAGGGATAATTATTTAGACCCTACAACAGGCTCAAGGCATGCCATTTATACGACTTTTGCAGGGCTAGGGGGAGACAATTACTTTGTGAAAGGGGTAGTTGACTCAAGCTGGTATCTCCCCGCGATATGGAATACAACCTTTGGCTTAAGGGGGCGGTTTGGCTATGCCACAGGTTTTGCAGGCAAAGAGATCCCACTATATGAGAGGTTTTATGTGGGAGGGATAAACACTGTAAGAGGTCTTGGGTTTGGAGAAGGTGGCCCAAGAAATGCAGAGGATGAAAAAATAGGCGGTAATAAGGAATTAATATTTAATGCCGAATACATATTCCCTATAGAGAAAGACATAAAGCTAAAAGGGGTTTTGTTTCTTGATGCAGGAAGGGCTTTTGACAATACCGAAAATCTTTCTATAGCAGAACTGAGGAGAACCGCTGGTTTTGGGTTCAGGTGGATGTCTCCTATTGGTCCTATAAGGCTTGAGTGGGGATTTAACCTGTCACCAAAATATAATGAGGCAGGAACTAAACTTGAATTTACATTTGGAGGACTCTTTTAGAGAAATCCTAAATCCTAAATCCTAAACAATATCTAAATTCCAAATTTTCTAATGTTCCAAACAGTTTGGGATTTAGAATTTCGGTCGTTAGAATTTGTTTAGAATTTAGTGCTTAGGATTTAGAGTTTAACTTTAAGGAGGATATATGAAAAAACTTTCCATCATCACAATTATTCTTGCTGTTTTCGCATTGAGTTCTTACGTTGGGGCTGGAGAGATAAAGTTAGGTTATGTGGACCTTCAAAAGGCATTCATTGAATCTTCTCGTGGAACAGAGGCAAAAAAGATATTTGATGAGATGATGAAGACAAAACAGTCTGCTATTGATAAAACGGGAAAGGAGATAGAAAAATTACAGGAAGAGATAGAAAAACAGGCTTCAGCTCTTACCACGGAGGCAAAAAAAGAGAAAGAAGAAAAAAGGGATAAGCTTGTGAGTGATTACCAGAGGCTGGTAAAGGACTCGCAGAAGGAATTAAAAAAGAAAGAAGCAGAGCTTTCACAGGAGATATTAAAAGACCTGAAGGCTGTTATCAATAAAATCGGTGAAGAAGAAAACTACACAGTTATTTTTGAGGAATCCGAAAGCGGAATGCTTTATGCCCCGCAGAGACTTAATATAACTGAAAAGGTGATAACGAAATATAACGAAACCACCAAAACAAAAACTAACTAATGAAGCTTAAAGAGTTATCAGATATAATAGGCGGGAAGATAATAGGCAATCCTGAAATAGAAATCAGAGGGGTATCCAATATAGAAGATGCAAAAGAATGGGATATAACCTTCCTTGCTAACAAAAAATACTTAAAATATCTCTATGACACTAAAGCCTCTGCTGTAATAGCCAAGGAGGAGATAAAAGGGCTTACGATTAGCATGCTTATTTCTGATGACCCTTACCTTGCCTTTGCCAAGACACTGGAGGTATTTTATAAAAAACCTTTTAAGCCCTTGGAGATTAGTGCTCAAGCGGTTATTGGCAGTGATGTAAGTTTTGGCAATGATGTTACGGTTTATCCATTATCTTATATAAGCAATAGGGTTTTAATAGGAGACAGGGTTGTGATATCCCCGGGTGTGTATATTGGAGAAGATGTCACGATTGGAGATGACACAATTATCTATCCAAATGTAGCAGTGAGAGAAAATGTAAAAATTGGCAAAAAGGTAATAGTGCATTCAGGTACAGTAATTGGCTCGGATGGCTTTGGGTATATTCAGAAAGAAGGTAGACATTATAAAATCCCACAGGTTGGAGGGGTAATAATTGAAGATGATGTGGAGATAGGTGCAAATGTGACAATTGACAGGGCAACAGCGGGATACACAATAATAGGATGTGGGACGAAGATAGATAACCTCGTTCAGATTGCCCATAATGTAAAGACAGGCAAAAACTGCCTCATAGTGGCACAGGTGGGCATTGGTGGAAGTGTGAAGATTGGCGACATGGTTATTCTCGGAGGGCAGGTCGGAGTGAGAGACCATGTAAGGATTGGGAATAAGGTTATGGTTGGCGCTCAGTCTGGCATAGGAGATGATATCTCTGATGGCGAGGTATTTTCAGGGAGTCCTGCAATCCCACATAAAGAGTGGTTAAGGGCTCAGAGTATTTATGCTAAACTCCCCGAGGTTATGAGGCGATTACAGGATATTGAAAGAAAAATTAAGTGAAAAGGGAGGGATGTTCAAATGATGAGTACTCGTGAAATCCAAAAGATTCTGCCCCATAGATATCCTTTTCTCCTGATAGACAAGATTATAGAATTAGAGCCTGGCGTGAAGGCTGTCGGAATTAAAAACGTGACAATCAATGAACCTTTCTTTCAGGGTCATTTCCCGAATTTCCCCATTATGCCCGGGGTTTTAATCATTGAGGCAATGGCTCAGGTAGCAGGTGTGCTGGCGTTTCGCTCGGGGGCAGAGGGGAATTCTGTGTATTTTATGAGCATCGAGAAGGCTAAATTCAGAAAGCCGGTTTTCCCCGGAGACCAGCTCAGGTTTGAGATAAAAGTTATACAGGTCAGAAACAATATATGGAGACTCTCGGGTGGGGCATTTGTTGATGGCAAGCTTGTGTCTGAGGCGGAGTTTACTGCAATGGTCTCAGAGAGGGAATTATAAGAGATGGCAAAACCAAAGATTCATAACACAGCAATAGTTTCAGCGGATGTAAAGATTGCAGAAGGCGTAACCATTGGTCCTTACTGCATAGTTGGTAAAGATGTAAAAATCGGTAAGAATACCTCTTTAATCTCCCATGTTGTTATTGAGAATACAGAGGTGGGAGAAAACTGCACTATATATTCATTCGCAACCATAGGGTTTCCTCCGCAGGATATAAAGTATAAAGGCGAAAAGACAATGGTTAAGCTCGGCAACAATAATATAATTAGGGAATATGTGACAATTCATCGTGCCTCTGTTGGAGGAGATGAGGTAACATCTATAGGGGATAATAATTTCTTAATGGCGTATGCTCATATTGCCCATGATTGTAAGGTCGGAAATTTTGTTACAATGGCAAATGTAGCAACACTCGCAGGGCATGTCACAGTCGGGGACTATGTGGTTATTGGTGGGCTTGCTGCGGTTCATCAGTTTTTAAGGATAGGCGCTTATTCCATGATAGGCGGACTCAGCGGAGTTGCACAGGACGTCCCCCCGTACACAATTGCTAACGGCAACAGGGCTCAACTCTATGGGCTGAATATCATAGGGCTCAAGAGGTATGGCTTTAATAAGTCAGTTATTAAAGACCTTAAAGAAGCCTATAAAATACTATTCCGTAGCAATCTTACCTTAAAAGAGGCAATAGATATAGTGCGACATGAGCTCAAGGTCTCAAAAGAATTAAAATACCTGCTTGAATTCTTAGAAGACCACAATAAAAGGGGAATATGTCGTTAAATACCCTGGGGCTTATTGCCGGGACAGGAGACCTGCCTAAAGCCCTTGCCTCTGAAGCAAAAAAAATGGGTTACAGGGTTATGGGTATTGCCCTTAACCCCCTCGCCGATCGTAACCTTAAACATTTCACCGATGATTTTTATGAAGTAAATGTAGGCAGGTTTGGTGAATTAATAAAGCTCCTGAAGAAATTTTCTGTGAAGGAAGTTGTAATGGCTGGTAAAGTTCCGAAAGGCCTTCTCTATAAGAATAGAAACAGTATCAGACCTGACCTGAGGGCTGTAAAGCTTCTGCTATCACTGAAAGACCGCTCTGATGACTCTATCATGCTCGGAATAACGCGGGAACTTGAGAAAGAAGGCATGAGATTACTGAAAACCATTACATTCGCAAAAGATCTTTTGACCCAAAAAGGAGAGCTAACAAAAAAGAAACCATCAAAGGCTCAGTGGAAGGACATAGAGTTTGGGTGGAATATTGCAAAAGAGATTGGAAGGCTTGATATAGGGCAGACTATAGTTATAAAGGACAGTGCTGTAATGGCGGTTGAGGCAATAGAGGGCACAGATGAGGCAATATTAAGAGGTGGACCCCTGGCAGGAGAGGGAGCGGTAGTTATAAAGGTCAGCAAGCCACAGCAGGATTTCCGTTTTGATGTGCCGGCAGTTGGAATTAATACGCTTCATGTAATGAAAAAGGCTCACGCAAACGTTCTTGCCTTAGAGGCTGAAAAAAACATAATTATTGATAGAGAGGAATTTATAAAAGAGGCGGATAAGGCAGGGATAGTGGTTGTGGGGATAAGTAATGAGAAATTTCTAAATTTAAAATGGGGTTAAGGGAAGAAGCCCGTTTGATAAAAGAAATGATTAAAGTTGGCGTAGTAGGAGTCGGCTCTATAGGGAGCCAGCATGCGAGGATATATGGGGGACTTAAAGGGGTGAGGCTCGTGAGCGTTGCAGATACTGATTCATCAAGGGCTCAGGAGGTTGCATCAAGATATAATTGTAGAGCATACAATAATTATCTCCAGATGATGGAGGATGTTGATGCAGTAAGTATCGCTGTCCCAACGACAATGCACTATAAGATTGGAGTGGATTTCTTAAAAAATGATAAGGATGTGCTAATTGAAAAGCCAATGACATCGGATATAAAAGAAGCCGATAAACTTATCTCAGAGGCTCAAAAAAAGGGGAAGATCCTTCAGGTTGGACATCTTGAGAGGTTTAATGCAGGTGTATCCTTGATAAGCAGTATGGTTGAAAAACCAAGGTTTATTGAATCACAGAGGCTATCGCCCTTTCTCAGACGGGGCACTGATGTGGATGTAACCCTTGACCTTATGATACATGATATTGATATAATACTCAGCCTCGTCCATTCGGAAATATCAGATCTAAGGGCAACAGGGGCAAGGGTTTTAACAGATAACATTGATATATCCCATGCATGGATAGAATTCAAAAACGGGTGTATTGCAGAAGTTGCAGCAAGTAGAGTATCTTCTCAGAAATTAAGACAGCTTAAGGTATTTCAGCACAATTCCTATCTAAGCTTAGATTATCAGACACAGGAAGTCCTGTGTTATAGGAAGGTTAATAATAAAGTTAAAAAAGAGATTAAAAAGCCGCGGGAGGAAGAACCATTGAAAGAGCAATTAATTTCATTTATTGACTGCGTAAGAAACAGGACTAAACCTGTGGTATCCGGGCTTGAAGGCAAAGAGGCGCTAAAGGTGGCATTAAGGATATCAGAAGAGATAAGGAATAGAATGTAATGAAAGAGAACACCATAATACCAATGGTTGACCTGAGGGCGCAGTACACGTCACTAAGGAATGAAATAGAGAAGACCCTGAAAGAAATCATGGAAAGTGGACATTTTATCCTCGGACCAAATGTTGAGGAATTTGAAAAAGAGATAGCACGGTATCATGGTGTTAAATACGCCCTCGGTCTTGCCTCATGCACTGATGCCTTGCACCTTTCACTGAGGGCACTCGGTATAAAAGAAGGGGATGAAGTAATAACAACACCTTTTACCTTTATTGCCACTACGGAAGCAATTGTCTATGTTGGTGCAAAACCTGTTTTTGTTGACATAGATAGAGACACTTTAAACATCGCCCCTTCCCAGATTGAGAAAAAAATAACGACAAAGACAAAGGCAATTATCCCTGTCCATCTTTTTGGACAGCCTGCAAATATGGAGGCTATATTAGATATAGCAAGGAGACATAATCTAAAGGTTGTGGAGGATTGTGCCCAGGCATTTGGAGCAGAGTATAAAGGTGCCAAGGTTGGAAGTATCGGAGATGTAGGGTGTTTTAGTTTTTATCCGAGTAAAAACCTTGGTGCCCATGGAGATGGTGGCATGATTATAACAAATAATCATGAAATATATGAGAAGGTTAAACTCCTAAGAAATCATAGCACCTTCGCACCTTATCAGCACAACTCTGTAGGTTACAATAGCAGGCTTGATGAGATTCAAGCAGGGATATTAAGAATAAAATTAAGGCATATAGATTCATACAATCAAAAGAGACGTGAGATCGCAAGGCTTTATACCTCAATGCTTGGGAAAGTAGTAAAGTGTCCCCCTGAATTTCCTGGTAGGATACATGTCTATCACCAGTACACGATCAGGTCTCCAAGAAGGGCAGAAATACAGAATATCCTCAAAGAAAATAATATATCCTCTGTTATTTACTACCCCCTGGCGCTTCACCTTCAGCCTGCGTTTAAATACCTTGGGCATAAAGAAAATGACTTCCCTGAGGCAGAGTCTGCCGCAAGAGAAGCCTTATCACTTCCGATATACCCTGAACTTGAATTAGAAAAGGTTAAGTTTATTGCAGAGACAGTCTTAAAACTCTTCAGGTAAGGGAAAATACACCATTAATAATATCGGTTCTTCAGACATTCCTGTGGATAATAAACACAGAGGCACAGACCACAGAGGAAATTATAAACCACTGAGACACTGAGACACTGAGAATTGCATCCCGAATAAGTCGGGACAAATTTTAAATTTGTAATTTGTCCCGATAATTCGGGAATAAATTTACAATGATTTTCTCTGTGCCTCCGTGTCTCAGTGTTTGTTTATACGGAATGACAGACCTTGTCTTTCACCCAATGGGTGATTTTGGGCATATCCTGAAAATGTTTGTTCTCAATACATTAGCTGATTTTTGTATCATAAATCGCTCAATTTAGGTTTTATATAATCAGTGAAAGTCTGTGGCTGAGAATACTTTTATCTATAAAAAGAAAATCTCTCATGACAAAGGGAATATTTTGACTTCCTTCCTATCACTACAATGTTCCCTTTATAAAGTTTTATCTTTACTTTTCCTGTTACTTTTTCCTGAGATTTCTCAATAAAAGCATCCAAAGTTTTCTTTAGGGGTGAATGCCACTTTCCAGTATAAATTAATTCTGCATACTTAAAACTAAACATCTCATTTAGATGGAGCATATCTTTACTCAAGACTAAACTTTCCAATGCCTTATGAGTTTTATAAAGAATAGTAGCAGCTGGTGCCTCGTATATTTCCCTTGATTTAAGACCAATTATCCTGTCCTCAATCATATCTATTCTTCCGATACCATTTAATCCACCTATTTTATTCAACTTATTAATCATCTCTATCGGAGAAAGAAATTTCCCATTTATTTTGACAGGAATGCCTTTCTCAAAACCTATTTCCATATAGAGTTCATTATCTGGAGCCTCCCTAGGAGAGACGGTAATCTTATAAATATCTTCTGGAGGCTCTTTTACAGTGTCCTCCAAGGCTTCGCCCTCTATACTTACACCCCACAGATTATTATCAATACTATAAGGCCTTCTTTTGTCGATTGAAAGAGGAATGCCATGGTTTAAAGCATAGCCAATCGCTTTATTGCGGTCTTTAATTTCCCACTCACAAGCAGGCTCAAGGATATTTAGGGTAGGATTTAGAGCAGAAATAGACTCTCTGAATCTTATTCTATCATTTCCTTTTCTAGTACATCCATGAGCTACAGTATCTATTCCTTCGGATTTTGCTCTTTCAACAATTTTCTTAGCAATCAATGGCCTTGATAATGCGGTAGACAATAAATAACCTTCTCCATATAAAGCATTTGCCTTAAGGGCTGAAAAAATATAATCCTGTATAAATTCTTCTCTTACATCCTCTATATAGATATTGCTTGCCCCGGCTGCAATTGCCCTTTTATAGAGTAAGTCTTTATCATCTACCTGCCCTAAATCAGTAACCAAGGCTATTATTTCAGCTTTATATCTTTCTTTTAATCAATTTATTGCTATTGAGGTATCAAGACCTCCTGAATAAGCCAAAAGTATTCTTTTCATCGATTATTTTTCCTAAGATAACTCACTATAAAAGGAAGAATGATTAGGGAAATGGGATATAACAAAATAAGTCCATATACCTTCATAAATATAAAGGTTGTTACTAAAGAGATAATCCCAATAACTTTATTAACCATAGTCCTATTTAATTTTATAAAAGCAACAATACTGAATAGATAGAGAACCATAAAATTCTGGTTTGCTACCATAATAAGTGAATTAAAAGAAAGATCAAAAAAATGTTGGATGATTAAAATTAGTCCCCAGCAACCTAATAAGGTCAGCAAAGAAGCGTAAGGAGTACCGTTTTTCCTGTGAACTTTTCCTAAGTAAGATGGTAAAATCCCTTCTCTTCCACCAGCAAATATTGATCTTGAGGCTCCCCATACCCATGCATTTGCATTTACAGTTATAAGAAGTATGCTTGTTAAACCTGCCAAGATTCCAACACTTTTTCCTCCTAATACATGAAATAGCTTAGCTATGGGAGCCTTTACAGTCACTGGGTCATTAGGATTTAAAAATTCTACTACATTTAAACTGATTCCCATGTAAAGGAAAATAATGACTATGTAGCCTAAGATTAGACTCAAGGGAAAGTCCCGATGGGGGTTTTTGAACTCCTCCGAAGTAAAAGACATATTTTCCCATCCAAGAAATGCCCAGAAGATTAAAGCCATGGATTTCCATATATTTTCTATTTCAAAAGAAAAAGCAAATTTTTCTGAAGTCAAAGATAGTTTGGGAATGCCCATAAAAATTATTAAAAATAGGAATAAGACTATAAAAACTGTAGTGAAATTTTGAATCTTTCCTCCTATTTGGCTACCAAGAAGATTGATAATAGTGGCTCCTGACAAGATTAAAAAGGCTACAAGTGTTATCTGAAATTTAGAGAGAGGAAACAGATAAGAGATGTAATTAGCGGCAATAAGAGCTAAGATAGGAAGGGCAATAGGCCATGTGCCTGCCAATACATATGTAGCGCTCTTTGTCCATTTTTCTCCGTTTGCTTTTTTTACAAAATTAGCAATTCCACCAGCAGAAGGATATAGAGAAGTAAGATTGGCAAAGATATAAATAAAAGGAAGACTTAAAATTCCCATAACTATCCAACCTATCAATGAATCAGCTCCAGCTAAGGAATAAGCAAGACCAGGTAAGAGGAGCAATCCGGAGCCTACAATAGAACCTATAGTTAAAGCAGTTCCTTCTTTTAAACCTATTTGTTTTTTTAACTCCATAAGAAGAAATTAAACTACTCCATTTCAATTAAATGTTCCGTGGTAAACTCACCTAAAAAAGCCAGATCTTCAGTATGTAACCATGAGGATGCAGAATAATCGAATAGAATATTGCAGGCACCCGTAAATTCTTCATCAGCTACCCATAATATATATATTAGAGGTATATTAGGTAAGGCAGGAATACAGAAAGCAAGGTCACCATATTCTACTTTTGTTCCTTTAAGCCTTAAAACTGCTTCTTTAAACAGATGAGGCTTTTTGTCAAAATGATGTGCAATTGGCTCAATTGCCCATCTCTGAAAAGCCTTATAATATGCATCTCCGCCAGGTAGTTCTCGAAATGATATTAATTTATTTTTTAAGGCAGAGCCTTCATTTGCTATATAATGTAGGAGAACAATTTTTATTGCTTCTCTTGGCTCTTTATCCACATTACTGAAACTTACCTCCCCCCCTGGATAATGTATTGTATATTCCTGGCCCAAACATTTAATAGATATCTTCTTCTCCTTTTCATTATACTTACCGCCACACCTTAAGGAAGCTTTTTCAGGGTCGATTTCTTTCAATTTTTGGCAGGCTTTTTGGTAAGCAATTCTATATTGTTTCAATTGTCCCTCTAAATCTTCTCTATCTTCACCTTAGTGGCATAGAAAGCAGCACTTTCTCCTACATTTGTCATCACATTCTCGGTCAGGATATTCACTCCCCCTCCATTCTTGATCCACCTTCCCTGATGAACAACAACCATATCTTTTCTTACTCCATTGTGATAAAGGGTTTTTACCTTTAATTCCCCAACCATTGATTTGAGATTTATCTCTTCTCCATCTTGGATACCATATTCCTTTCCCACAAGTGGGTGAAGGAACACTTCGGGAAGTTTATTTTGATCACTTAAGTGCATCACTGAGTTTAGCCAATTAGCAGAATGTGTAGATAAAAGATAGAAAGGATAGGCTCTATCTTCTTTTTCAGTTAATGGGGGTAACTGCCTTATAAATTCAATTTTTCCTGAGTCAGTAAGAAAAGAACCTTTTTCAAAAGGGATTGGAGGAGCCAGAGGAGACCGTATAGTCCCCTCCTCTAACTTCTCTAAAGAGACCCCTTCGTTCTCTAATGGCGCAATGATTCTTTTTATCCACTCATTAGGAGAGCCAGCCATTTCTTTCTGTATTCCTAATCTTTCTGATAAAGCCTGAAATATCTCTAAGTCAGATTTTACTCCAGAAGGTGGATTTACAACCTTTTTCATCAAGCCTATCCAGTGGTGTCCATAACTTCCAACAACATCGTCTTCTTCTAAATATCTACTTGTAGGCAGGAAAATATGAGAAAGATCAGCTGTATCATTAAGAAAGGAATCGATTGTCACAACAAAATCAACAGATTTAAAACCATCCATCACTTTTTTAGAGTTAGGACACTGATTTACGGGATTTCCTCCATTAACAAATATCATTTTTATTGGAGGCTCTTTGGCTTTCAAAATTTCTTCTCCTATTAAAGGTTTAAGAAGTGTTCTTTTACAAACAGCAAAGTTTTTTCCAATAATATCGGGATTAAAATATTGGAAAGAACTAAGTTGATGGTTTACGCCTCCTCCTGATATACCAATATTTCCGGTAATAGATCCTAAAGCATCTATTAGACGAACAGTTTCCCCTCCTAAATTATGACGTTGAACCCCAAATCCTAACCAAATGCCACATGGCTTATGTTTGCCGTATAGAAAGGCTATCTCCTCTATATCTCTAACAGACAAATCGCACCTTTTAGCTAAATCTGATATTGAGAACCCATCAAGAATATCTCTATATTCTTTAAAGCCTATTGTATAACTATCAATAAAGTCTTTGTTTATCATGTCATTTTCTAATAAAATCTTACCAATCCCTATGGCTAAGAAGATATCACTTCCAGGTCGTGGACAATAGTAATGATGACAAATACTAGTACTTTGGGTTTGAATAGGGTCAATGGCTATCAGGACTGCCCCTTTCTTTTTAGCCATTTTGAGAAAGGGAATAAAATGCCGCTGTGTAGCAGCAGGATTCTTTCCCCAAAGGATAATAACCTTGCTGTTTAACATATCTTCTAAATCATGAAGGGTCTGAAGACCAAAATCACAGGTTTGGGCAAAAATGCTTGCTCCATCGCATATGCTTCCAGCGATAGTAGAAACTCCTCCAATGAGATTAAAGAAACGGCGATTCAGCATTTTCAGTGCCCCAAATGAACCTGCTCCCTGGTAATGGAGAATAGACAAACTACCATATCTTGTTTGATAGTGTCGAATTTTTTCAGCTATAGTATCCAATGCTTCATCCCAACTAATTTTCTTCCATGAACCATGTATTTGCTTCATGGGGGAAAGAACCCGTCCTTGATTATAAAGCCTTTCTGGCTCTTGTCGATTATACTTACAGATAAACCCCCTGGTTATTTTGTGATCTGGGTCACCAGTAAGTTTTACTATTTTTTCACCTTCTACATAAACTAAAATGCTACAGGCATCAGCGCAGTCATTGGCACATGTGGTACGCACTATTTTCTTGTTATTTTGGTTTCTCATTTTTCTCCTTTCTTATCTGGTATGCTACTATTGAACCTGCTCCCCAGAGCTCGGTAAAGTGTTGTCCCATAATTTGTCTTACCCCACTTTCGGGCCCATACGAAGTTAACTTTTTTATATATAAAGAATTCGGAGAGGTTCGGCTAACTGGCATAATCATGTTAGGTAATAACATTATCTTAACACTGCCTGTAACTACTTTTTGCGTTTCCTCTATGAAAGACTCTAAATCACTTCTAAGGGGCTCAACCCATAATCCGTCAAAAATAAGTTCAGCCCATCTTTTGTCAATAAAGTGTTTAAAAGTAAGCTCTCGTTTGGTCAAGACTAATTTCTCTAAGTCTAAGTGGGCTTTGATTAAGGTGAAAGCTGCTGGACTCTCATAAGTCTGCCTGATTTTTGTTCCCACCACTGTATCTTCGGTAAAGTCAACCCAGCCATATCCATAACCACCAACTAAGTCTCTTATCTTTTGGATCAATTCTACTCCGGTCATTCTCTGACCATTGATTCCTATTGGAACACCACTTTCAAAATCAATAGTGATAAAAAGAGACTCTTTACCTTTAGGATTTCTGACTACTGTTCTAAAGATATCTTCAGGAGTATCTTTGGTTGGGTCTTCTGCATCACCATAATCTCCTACAAAACATCCCCATAGATTTTCATCTATACTGTACGGTTTGTCCTTCGGCCGATTCACAGGAATGCCTTTTTTTATACAGTAATCTATTTCCTGTTCTCTGGTTAAATTCATTTCTCTGATAGGAGCTAATACCTTTAACTCAGGAGCAAAGGCCTTAAAAGTTATATCATACCTCATCTGGTCATTCCCTAGTCCAGTATTTCCATGGGCTACTGCCTCTGCTTTCTCTTGCTTCGCTATCTCCACTACTTTTTTCACAATTAGGTATCGATGAAGGGCAGAATGTAAAGGATAATAGTCCTCATAAAGGGCATTTGCTTTCACAGCCTTAAACAAATATTCTTGAGCCAGTTCTTCTTTCACATCCAAAAGAAGATGTTTTTTGACTCCTAGTTTCTTTGCTTTTTCACCTGCCTCATCTAAATCTTCATGTTGGCCAACATCACAGGTTACAGTTATAACCTCGGCTTTATATTTCTCTTGAAGCAATTTGATACATACTGATGTGTCTAACCCTCCAGAATAAGCTAAAACTACTTTCATTGTTCCCTCCTCTCTTAAGGATTTAAAATAAGCTGATAAAACCTATGGTGAGATTTAAGCATAAATAGACCTCTTATATCAAGTTTTAAAATAAAATCGTATCAGTAGTCCCTTATTATGCCTTTCTACATCCACTATATTATTAATTATCGAAAAGGGGTATCTCATGATGGACATAACTAAACAGTGGGGTAAGAGGCTAAAGCAAATCAGGAAGGCTGCGAAGCTGACGCAGGAAAGTCTTGCTGAAAAGACAGGGTTGAGTGTTGAATATATAAGCAGATTAGAGCGTGGTGTATCGCAACCCTCATTTAACACCCTTGAATCGCTGGTAAAATCCCTCAATACCAATGCGAAAGATTTCTTTGATTTCAAAGGACCTATTGTGTTCCGGGACAAGAGACAAGAGGCCAGACAGAAGAAAAAATATATTGACGCTATATCCCCTGAGCTGCAGAAAATGGAAGTGCGCGAGCTAACAGTGGTCTACAATGTTTTGAAGGGGTTAACAGGTAACCCCCGTTAGAAATTTTTTCTAACGGGTCGAGCTATATTTTTTTGCCCCAACCTAAAAGACAGGGTTTTCTTTCTAATGTGGTAAAGCTACAATGAAGGGTAATTGAGGTTCAAGTCTTGAAATATCAGTTACCCCTTTTTCAGTCGTTTTCCCTCTCCTCTGAGATCCTGAAACGAGTTCAGGATGACAATATGACACATTCTGATTCTAAAAATCTTCAAAGGTATAAAAACTTGCTTTTCAAGGAAGTAGAAGTTTATAGTAATTAAAAGTCCTTTTGAGATGTAAGGAGACAATTAAGATGCCTAAAACAATCAATGCAATATATGAAAATGGTGTTTTTAAACCGTTAGAGCCGCTTTCGCTGAAGGAGCATGAAAAGGTTACGCTTGATATAAATTTAGATGAGCGTCTGCGTAAGCAATTCAAGAAGCTGTCCGAAACCATTTACAAAAGAACTGACAAATATTCATCTGAAGAAATAGAAGCTAATATTACAGAAGCCTTTAGAGAGGTTCAAGAGACCTATCGTGCCCAAAAGCGTTCTCGTTCTAATTGATACTAATCGTATGGGTTTCTGCCTTTGTAAATAGAAAAGGGTATCCTGCCAGAGTTAAAGAGAAATTTCTTAAACGAGAATTTGAGATAGTCATTTCTCCTCCGATTTACCTTCCTCCGGCACCCGGCGTACCGCCCACAAACAATCATGCAGAATAGTCGCTACGGCATATGGTGATCTTCCGCAAGATATGTTTCGGAACTCGCTCGGAAAGCGGATTGAAAACCCGTAGCATTCTTCCCAGTCTGGTGCAGACCGCAAGAAGACAGGGCGTACACCCGATGGAATTCCTGCAAACCCTTCTTACCGCGGACACAGCAACGGCTCAAGCTACGCTATATAACAACTCAAGTTGATTTCTCAATAGCCCACAGGAAGATAGGAACTAAACTGTTACTCCGTGCCTCTGTGTTTTATCTTGCATTATCTATTTCTTTCCCCACTCAATTCCCAGAAGAACCATTAATAATATCTTCTTTTGCTCTTTAAGAAAAACTTTATTATGATGATGCCAAAGACAAAGCCTCCGATATGGGCAAACCAGGCAACCCCACCCTGATTTACAACCCCCTTACTTAGTAAACCATTTATAAACTGGATCGCGATCCAGAAGCCTATAACAAATAAAGCAGGTAATGTTATAACGCGGACAAAGAACCCAAAAAAAATAAGTGTAGAAATCCTCGCATGTGGGAAAAGAAGTATATATGCACCGAGTATCCCTGAAACCGCGCCACTTGCCCCAACCATTGGGATCATAGATGTAGGCTCTGTAATAGCGTGGGAGTAAGCCGCTGCAATGCCTGAGATGAGATAGAATATTATAAATCTCATATGCCCTAGCCTATCCTCTATATTATTCCCGAATATCCATAGGTAGAGCATGTTGCCAGCTATGTGGAAAAGTCCTCCATGCATAAACATGGATGTAAAAACAGTTAAAACAGGATGAACAGGTTGCATAGTATTAAGTGTTAAGAGATAATTTGGGATTGCACCATATGTAAACACTATCTGTCTTGGGTCACCTGAATAAAAAAACTTAAAAATAAAAACTATAGTGTTTAGAGCAATTAAACCTATGGTTACAAATGGAAAGGTGCTTGTTGGATTATTGTCTTTAAAAGGGATCATGTCTTTAATCTTGCTATATCTGCTTTAAATATGTATATTATATTGCATGACGAGACCGTTAAGAATCAAATATGATGGGGCATTATATCATGTCACTTCAAGAGGCTAATGAGAGAAAGAACATCTTTAAAGACGACACCGACCGCAATATTTTCCTCGATACGCTTCATAAGGTAACAAAAAGGTATAACTGGTTATGTAATGCTTATTGCCTTATGAACAATCACTATCACTTTGTAATAGAGACCCCGGACGGGAATTTTTCAAAAGGAATGAGGCAGTTAAACGGGTTTTACACTCAGACGTTCAATAAAAGGCACAAAGGAGAGCCTTAATCCCTAAAAAAATTACTTCATTTTATGACTTTTGCAAGAGCCTCAATGGTATAATACTAAATTAAAATGACTTCCCCGCCGCAGAGACGGCGGGGTATCCAAAAATACACAAAAAGTATTGTCATTCCCCGACTTGATCGGGGAATCCAGAGAGACTGGATTGTCCGGTCAAGCCGGACAATGACAGACATACAGAAACAAGGAAACCCCACAGCAGAGACTGTGGGGTATTGAAAACTTAATAAAGCTGTTATTGGTTATTAGTTGATACCAATAACGATTAACGTATAACGGTTAACGATATTTATAGGGAGGTATTAATGCCTGAGTTAAGAAAGGACCCTATTGTAGGCAGATGGGTCATAATATCCATTGAAAGAGGTAAAAGACCTGCAGAATACAGCATTGGTGTATCGCCTAAGAAAGGAGGGTTTTGTGCTTTTTGCAAAGGGCATGAACATACCACACCTCCTGAGATTTTAGCCTTTCGTCCTGATAAAAGCCCTCCTAATACGCCAGGGTGGACACTCAGGGTTGTGCCAAATAAATTCCCCGCCCTACGTATAGAGGGGAATGTGGATAAGGTTGCAGAAGGTATTTATGATAAAATAAACGGCATTGGCGCACATGAGGTAATAATAGAAAGCCCCGACCATGAAGCCGCATTAACCTCAATATCATTAAAATCCGTAGAAGATGTGCTCTGGGCATACTATTACAGGATACTGGACCTTAAAAAGGATTTACGATTCAAGTACGTGGTTGTCTTTAAAAATGAAGGTGATCTTGCAGGCGCATCCCTTGAACATACACACTCACAGCTAATAGCCCTCCCTATAGTCCCAAAACAGGTAGTAGAGGAAATTGAAGGTGCAAAGAAGTATTATGAACTAAAAGAGCGCTGTATATTCTGCGATATAATACGTCAGGAGATGAAAAGCAGTGTACGGGCAATCTCTGAAAACAAAGATTATATATCCCTTTCACCCTTTGCCCCCAGGTCTCCGTTTGAGACATGGATACTGCCTAAAAAGCATCAATCTGCTTTCCAGCCTGATGGAAATTTCCCCATGCTGGCTGAAATCCTGCAGCGCACAATAAAACAGATAGATAAAGTCCTCGACAGACCGCCTTATAACATGATGCTGCACATTTCACCATTTCATGATGAGGCAAATGAATATTATCACTGGCACATTGAGATAATGCCAAAACTTACAAAGATAGCGGGCTTTGAATGGGGCTCGGGTTTTTATATCAATCCAACACCACCAGAAGAGGCAGCAAAATTTATGAGGGAAGCGAAAATATAGGTAGAGGAAAATAGTGATGAAAGTACTTATTGTCACACCCGAGGCTGTGCCATTTATAAAAACAGGCGGGCTTGCAGATGTTGCTGGAGCGATTGTTGATGAGTATAAAAAGATGGAGGTAGACGCATCTATATTCCTGCCGCTTTACAGGAAGATTAAAAATAATGCTAAAGCCTTAGGTATCAAGTGCCTTGATAAGAAAATAACCATCCCCTTTGGTGATAAATATAAAAAAGGGGTCTTATGGAAAGGCAAAACACCCAAAGGGGCTACTGCATACTTTATAGAAAACGATAAATTCTATGATAGAGATGAGTTATATGGAACCCCTAAAGGCGACTTCTCTGACAATATCTACCGTTTTACTTTTTTTTGTAGGGGGGTGCTTGAGGCATTAAAAGTGCTAAAGCTCAATTTTGATGTAATACACTGTAATGACTGGCAGTCAGGGCTTATTCCTGTATATCTAAAAACCATCTACAGAGACGACTTTCCAGAAACCATAAGCATTATAACAATTCATAACCTTGGTTATCAGGGGTTATTCCCATCTTCTGATATGTTAGTTACAGGGCTTGGACGGGAATTCTTCAATATGGATGCATTAGAGTTCTACGGCAAGATAAATTTCCTAAAGGGTGGTATTTTATTTGCAGATGTCATAACCACAGTAAGTAACAACTATGCTAAAGAAATCCTAACCGAGGAATATGGTTTTGGACTTGATGGTGTATTAAGGAAAAGGATAAATGACCTCTATGGGATTATAAATGGCATTGACTACAATGAATGGAACACCCGGAAAGATAGTCTCATCCCTGCTCCCTATAGCATAAAAAATTTAGCAGGCAAATCTACTTGTAAAAAAGCCCTGCAGAAGACTTGCGGCCTTACTCAAGACAATGCCCTCCTCATAGGAATGGTCTCGCGTCTTTCAGCACAAAAAGGCCTTGACATTACAGCACAGGCAATGGATGGGATTATTAAACTCGGGGCACAGGTAGTTATCCTTGGGAAAGGCGATGAACCCTTTCACAGGATATTATTAGACCTCCAGAAAAAATATAGTGGGCAACTTTCTGTTACTATTGGCTTTGATAATGCCCTTGCTCATAAGATTTACGCGGGCTCTGATGTGTTTCTAATGCCATCAAAATATGAGCCATGTGGTCTTGGACAGCTTATTGCCTTACGTTATGGTACGATACCTATTGCAAGAAGAACCGGTGGCATTGCTGACACAATCACACAATATGACCCATCTGAAGGCACAGGCACAGGTTTTTTATTTGATAAGTACTCAGAAGATGATCTCCTCAGGTCAGTTAAAAAGGCAAAGGAGCTATTCAGTGATAAAAAACAGTGGTCAAGGATCCGTAAAAATGCCATGTCAGAGGATTTCTCATGGCGGCAATCAGCAAGGCAATATCTCTCTCTTTATAAAAAGGTAATATCAAAGAGAGACTCATAAAGGCAGCGGAATAAACTTATGGCTAAAACCATTGAGCAGAAAGAATATCATTACAAAGTCTTAGAGGCAGAGATATTAACAAGTGTTGCCCGCGTAGCCAATTCAACACTTGAGCTTAAAGAGATCCTCGATAAAATTACCCAGATCATAGCAGATACATTAAAAAAAGATGTATGTTCTATTTATCTTATAAAGCCTGAAAAAAACATAATATGCATTGAAGCAACAAAGGGTCTTAAGCAGGATTCTGTGGGCATAGCCTGTTTTCCGGTTGGAGAAGGGGTCGTGGGATGGGTAGCTAAAGAACTTAAACCCCTTGCAGTGGAAGACATAAGGAAAGAGCCACGATTCAAGGACATCTCCATTACAGGGGCAACGGATTTTCTCTCAATGCTTGCAGTCCCTATTTTAAGAGGTAGCAAGGCAGTGGGGGTTATAACACTTCAGACACAGGAGCCTTATATTTACAGTCAGGATGAAATTGCCCTCCTTATAATAATCTCACATAACATAAGTTCTGCAATAAGAAATGCCGAACTTTACAGAAATGCCAAGATACGGTTTGATGGATTAAAGGCAATACATGAAGTCACCAAAGCCATAGCATCAATCTTAAGTATTAATACCCTCCTTCCATATATATGTGAAGAAGTATCAAAACTCTTTAACGCAAGGGGCTGCATACTGAGGCTTATTGAAGAAGGCGAGGTCAGGATAAAGACATCTTATGGTTTACCCGAGGAAATCAAAGAGGCAATGATTCTAAGATTAGGGGAGGGGATAGCAGGATATGTAGCTCAAACAGGGGAACCATTATTAGTAGATGATGTATCTAAGGTGCCCGAGAATCTACGTGTGCCTGTGATAAAGGCAACCTCTGTCCTCTGTGTCCCTCTTAAGATTGGTGAACGTATAATCGGGACATTGGGGCTCTATGATAAAAAAGATGTAACAGGGATAACCCCATTTACTGAGGACGACCTTAAACTCCTTACCACCTTTGCCTCTGCCTCTGCCATTGCAATTGAGAATGCAAGACTTTATATGGCTGAGGTAGAAAAGGAAAGGAAGATTCGTCAGCTTTACTGGGAAGTCACACAGATGAAAGATTATCTTGAAAGTATTATAGAAAATTCTGCTGATGCCATTATTGCATCTGATACAGAAGGACTCATTACCTCATGGAATAAAGGGGCTGAGAAGATTTATGGCTACACTGAAGAGGAGGTTATAGGGAAGTTTCTTCCGATGGTCCCTCAGTTTCTAAGAGAGGATGAAAAGAAAATGATAGAAGGGATAAAACAGAAAGAAACAATAAGGCACCTTGAAACAAAAAGGCAGACAAAAGATGGAAGCCTTATAGAGATAAGCCTTACATTATCTCCGATACTTGATTCATCAGGCAATGTAACAGGTATAAGTGGAATCTCAAGGGACATCTCAGAGAGAAAAAGGATTGAAAAAGAATTAATAAGAAGGAATGAGGAATTGTCAAGATTGTTTTTCATAAATTCTGTTATAAGGAGCACCTTAGACCTTGACAGGTTACTAAGAATGGTCCTTACCGTGATTACAATGGGTAACGGGCTTGGGTTTAACAGGGCAATTCTTTTCCTTGTAGATGAATCAGCAAGCAAACTCAATGGAGCAATAGGTGTAGGGCCTGCAAGTTATGAAGAGGCAGGCAGGATCTGGCATTCCTTAGCTGACAAAAGCCTGGAGACCATCATGGGAGAGGTAGAGAATGGATCCCTTATTGTGGACTCTTACTTAGATAAGGTAAGCAGGAACTTAACCATAGACCTCAGAAAAGACTGTATCCTGTCTCAATGCGTCAGAGAGAAAAAGCCTATCAATGTTCCTGATGTTAAAAGAGAACCTCGGGTAGAGCCTGTTTTAATACAACAACTTAGAACAGAGGCATTTGGTCTTGTTCCCCTTATTGCCAAGGATAAGGCAATTGGGCTTATATGGGTTGATAATTTTTTTAATAAAAGAGAGATAAAAGATGAAGACCTGCAGTTCCTCATGGGATTTACAACCCAGATAGCTGGCGCCATAGAGAATGCCCGCTTATTTGAAGAGGTAAGCCTTGCACAGTCAGAGCTTCAGAATGTTTTTACATCAATATCTGATATGCTTTACTTTACTGACAGGGATTTCAATATAAGGCATGTAAATGATGCAGTTATAGTAAGGCTCGGGAAGCCTAAAGAAGAAATTATTGGAAGGAAGTGTTATGAGGTATTCCACGGGAAAAACGAGCCATTGGAGAATTGCCCTCATCATAAGACCATGATTACAGGGAAATCACATATTGAAGAGATTGAGGACTCATTCCTTGGAGGCATATTTGTTGTCTCATCCTCACCGATTTTTGATTCTACAGGGAATTTTATAGGAACTGTTCACATCTCTCGTGATATAACAGAACTTCATGCCTTAAGAGAGCGAGTTGTGACAGCTGAAAAAATGGCTGCGCTTGGGGAGATGGCATCAAGGGTAGCGCATGAGATAAGAAACCCCCTTGTCTCAATAGGTGGGTTTGCACGAAGGCTTGAGAAGAGATTAGATGGGGAGCTCCAAGGGTATGCAGGCATTATTGTTACAGAGGCCAGAAGGCTTGAGGGAATATTAAAGGATATTCTCAGATTGGGATTTGTGATGGCAGCAAAGACAACAAAACACACTATTGATATAAATGAGGTAGTTGATAGCACAATAAATTTTATTACACCAGAGGTATTAGAGAAAGGAAATAGGATAGTTAAAGATCTCTCAGAGACTACTTTAGTGACAACCGTAGATTCTGACAGGCTAAGGGAGGCAATATTAAATGTTATTACTAATGCCAATCAATCAACAGACCACGGAACAATTTCTATAAAGACGAAACAGGAAGACAAGGAAGCACTGATAGAAATCTCGGATACAGGCTGTGGCATTAAAGAGGAGGACATTAAAGATATCTTTAAGCCATTTTTTACAAGAAGGCAATATGGCACAGGGCTTGGGCTTGCAATAACTCACAGAACTATTGAAGATAATAAAGGGCGGATTGTTGTTGAAAGTGTATGGGCAGGGGAAAGAGATACGGATAAGAAAGGCACAATAACAAGACAAGGTGGAACAACATTTAAAATTTATCTGCCGTTAGAAGAAACATAAAAAATAGTGTAAGTGTCAGTTTTCAGTGTCAGTAAAGATTAATTTGCAATGTTCTCTGACACTGACACTAATCACTGTCACTGAGAAAAGGAGGAAACCATGAAGATACTCGTTGTTGATGATGATATGCATATACAGAGACTTTATAAGGAAGAGTTAGAAGAAGAGGGGTATCAGGTTGTTATTGCAGGTACAGGGGAAGAGGCAATAGTTTTGTTTGAGAAGGAATGTCCTGATATTGTAACGTTGGATATCCTCATGCCTGACATTGATGGTATAACACTTTTAAGGAGGATGAAGGAAAAGCGTCCAGAGATTCCTATTATTATGTCAACCGCTTATGATTACAGGGATGATTTCTCAGTCTGGGCATCTGAGGCATATATTGTAAAGTCCTCTGAACTTGGAGAACTTAAAGGAATAATTAAAAAACTAAGCAAATAGATGTATTCAAGCAGGCAGGGGTTGCCTTGACTTTTTATGGGGGTTACAGTAAATTATAAAAATCGCGGGGTGGAGCAGTCTGGAAGCTCGTCGGGCTCATAACCCGAAGGTCGTAGGTTCAAATCCTACCCCCGCTACCAAAAACCACACGCCCATCCAACACTCTTTCTATGAGTGTTCCGATATTGTCGGGATGTAGAAAGAAAGGGCGGAGGAAATAACTAAGGTATGTACCATATGGTACATACTAAGGAGTTGCATTTCGCAACCAAAGGGAGAATTTATGGCAATAATAATGAAAGAGCTTTTAGAGGCAGGTGTTCACTTTGGACATCAGGTAAAGCGGTGGAATCCAAAGATGAAGAAATTTATTTTTGGAGAGCGTAATGGTATCCACATTATTGACCTTCAGAAAACCGTTAAATTGTTAGAGAATGCCTACAATTTTACAAAAAATCTAAGCAGTAAAGGCGAATCCCTGCTTTTTGTTGGTACCAAAAAGCAGGCTCAGGATGTTATTGCAGAAGAGGCGCAAAGGGCACTTTCTTACTATGTAAACCAGCGGTGGCTTGGCGGCACCCTTACAAACTTCAGGACAGTCAGGCTCAGTGTAGAAAAATTAAAGAAGATTGAGAAAATGAAGGAAGATGGCACCTACAATCTTCTCCCCAAAAAAGAGGTGGCAAAACTTGAAACCGAGAGGATGCGACTTCAAAGAAATCTTGGTGGTGTAAAGGAGATGACCACTCTACCATGTGCGGTTTTCATTGTGGACACTAAAAAAGAAATGATTGCGGTTGCTGAAGCAAAGAAGCTTTCAATTCCTGTAATCGCTGTTGTTGACACTAACTGCGACCCTGACGAAGCGGATTATCCCATCCCGGGTAATGATGATGCAATAAGGTCAATAAAACTTACAACCTCTAAAATAGCTGATGCAATTCTTGAGGGCAGGAGTATTTTTGAGAAAACCCTTACAGAAGCCGCTGAGAAAGAGGCTATACAGGAGAAAATAGATGAGACAGGCAAGGAGGAGCCAGCCGGATGAATCCCGTTAGCTCTATTACTGTAAAAGAATTGAGGGAACAGACAGGCGCAGGGCTTATGGAATGTAAGAAGGCACTCACAGAGACAGGCGGTGACCTTGAAAAAGCAAGGGATATACTGAGACAAAAGGGCATTGCAACAGCTTCTAAAAAGGCAAGCAGAGAGGCATCTGAAGGCATAGTCAGCTCTTATATACACATGGATAAAGTCGGGGTGCTTGTAGAGGTAAACTGTGAAACAGATTTTGTTGCAAAGACAGATGAATTCAGACAACTTGTTAAAGATATTGCCATGCAGATTGCCGCAGCAACTCCTTTATATGTAAAGAGAGAGGATGTCCCTGCCGTTATAATAAATAAAGAAAAAGAGATTTATGCATCTCAGATAAGCGGAAAGCCGCCTCATATTGCAGAAAAAATCATAGATGGAAAGCTTGAGAAGTTTTACTCTGATGTCTGTCTATTGGATCAAATTTTTATAAAAGACCCTGAACAAAAGAAGAAAATCAATGATATAATTACTGAGAAGGTAGCACGGCTTGGAGAGAACATCATAATTAAGCGGTTTGCAAGATTTCAGATTGGAGAGAAGGTTTAAGTGGTGAAGAATCTTAAATATAAACGGGTCCTCTTAAAATTAAGTGGTGAGGCATTTATGGGAGATAAGGGCTATGGAATTGACAAAAAGGTGGTTGATTCAATAGCAGGAGAACTAAAAGAACTATCTTCTTTAGGGGTTGAGACAGCGGTTGTTATTGGCGGCGGTAATATATTCAGGGGGCTTGAGGCTTCTGCGAAAGGCATGGAGAGGGCATCTGCTGATTATATGGGAATGCTTGCTACTGTACTTAACGCCCTCGCGCTTCAGAATGCACTGGAGCGTCTCAATGTGGCAACGAGGGTGCAGTCAGCCATAGAAATGCGAGAGCTTACAGAATCTTATATCAGAAGGAGGGCTATTAGACACCTTGAGAAAGGCAGGGTTGTTATATTTGCTGCGGGTACAGGTAATCCATACTTTACCACGGACACCGCAGCAGCGCTCAGGGCAATGGAAATCGGCGCAGAGATTATCCTCAAGGCAACAAAGGTAGACGGTGTTTATAGCAGTGACCCTGTAAAAGACCCAAAGGCAAAGAAATTCCCCGAGATTAAATATATAGATGTTCTTAAAAAGGGACTTGAGGTAATGGACTCTACAGCGATTTCATTATGTATGGATAACAACCTGCCGATTATTGTGTTTAGTCTCAGGAAGAAGGGAAATATAAAGAAGATATTAAGAGGGGAAAAAATTGGGACAGTGATACATTAGATATAAAGAGGGGTTCCCATGCAGGCAGAGGTAAAAAAGAAAATCATAGATAAGATGGAAAAGACGGTTGAGGCTTTTAAAAAAGACCTTACAAGTATAAGGACAGGCCGTGCATCCCTCTCTATATTTGAAGGGATAACCGTTGACTATTATGGAACACCTACCCCGATTAATCAGGTTGCAACAATGTCTGTGCCTGAAAGCAGGCTGATTATAATACAACCATGGGATGTGAAGTTGATTCCAGGAATTGAAAAGGCTATACAAAAATCAGACCTCGGTTTAACGCCCTCCAACGACGGAAAGATTATAAGGCTCCCTATACCACCTCTTACAGAAGAACGTAGAAAACAAATCATAAAGCATGTCCATAAAAAGGGTGAAGAGACAAGGGTAGCTATAAGGAATATCCGACGGGATGGTAACGATGAAATAAAGAGGCTTGAAAAAGAAAAACATATAAGTGAAGATGAGGGCAAGCGCTCAATTGATGAGATACAGAAGGTAACAGACACCTATATAAAAAGGGTTGATGAAATTTTATCCCATAAAGAGAAAGAGTTGATGGAAGTATAATTAATAAA
The DNA here is from genome assembly GCA_016208965.1 of Nitrospirota bacterium. Classification (GTDB taxonomy): domain Bacteria; phylum Nitrospirota; class Thermodesulfovibrionia; order UBA6902; family DSMQ01; genus JACQXB01. Next base: position 8,875 of record JACQXB010000048.1, on the reverse strand, counting down.
ATACAAATTGCAAAATTAACAATTAGCATTTCAAATTGATTCTTCAATCGTTGTTAAATGCTAAATTTGCAATGCTAAATTTGAAATTTATTAGTGGGAGGCTTTTATGAGTATACGGGTAGGTATTAATGGTTTTGGCAGAATAGGGAGGAATTTTTTAAGGGCAAGCCTTGGGAATAAAGATATTGATATTGTTTGTATAAATGACCTTACCGATGCAAAGACTTTAGCGCACCTTCTAAAGTACGATTCTGTTCATGGGATATTAAAGGCAGATATTAAAGCAAAAGAGGGCAGTCTTGTTATAAATGGAAAGGAGATAAATGTCACCTCAGTGGCAGACCCTGCACAGCTTCCATGGAAGGATATGAAGGTTGACATAGCCCTTGAGTCCACGGGCCGCTTTGTTGACAGAGGCAGTGTATCAAAACACCTCTCTGCAGGAGCAGGTTGGGTTATTATATCAGCACCAGCGAAAGACCCTGATGTAACGGTTTGTATAGGTGTAAATGAAGATATGCTTGATGTCTCAAAACACAGAATAATATCCAATGCATCTTGCACAACAAACTGTCTTGCACCAATTGCAAAGGTGATTCACGGAAAATTTTCAATTAAACAGGGGCTGATGACCACAATCCATGCATATACAAATGACCAGAGGATATTAGACCTTCCTCATAAAGACCTCCGCAGGGCGAGGGCAGCTGCAATCTCAATGATACCTACAACAACAGGTGCAGCCAAAGCAGTCGGGCTTGTACTTCCAGAACTGAAAGGCAAACTTGATGGCATGGCAATCAGGGTTCCAATACCAAATGTATCTGTGGTTGACCTCGTAGCAGAGGTTGAAAGGGATGCAACTGCAGAGGCTGTAAATACCGCGCTTAAAGAGGCATCAGATGGACCACTTAAAGGAATAATGGAGTATTCAGAAGAGCCGCTTGTTTCAATAGACCTCAATGGCAATCCGCATTCAGCTATAGTTGATTCAATGCTTACAAAGGTTATTGAGGGCAAAATGGTAAAGGTCCTTGCATGGTATGATAATGAATGGGGTTATAGTTGCAGACTCAGGGATTTGAGCCTTTATATTTCAGATAAAATGGGAAGGTAATTATGAAGAACAACGTTTCCCCAATGGAAATTAAAGGTGTTTTAAATAAACTTACGATTGCGGACCTGGATATAAAAGGGAAAAGACTATTTATACGCGCGGATTTCAATGTCCCTCTTGATGACGACCTTAATATTACAGATGACAGGAGAATCCGTTCAACACTGCCAACCATAAATTATGCTATTGATGAAGGCGCTAAAGTAATCCTTAGCTCACATCTTGGAAGACCGAAGGGTAAGGTTAACCCACGTTATAGTCTTGCACCTATTGCAAAGAGGCTCCAGCGTCTGCTAAAGAAAGAGGTAACCTTTTTACCTGACTGTATAGGGCAGCAGGTGGAGAAGGCTGTTAAAGAGATGAAAGACGGAGATGTGGCGCTGCTTGAGAATCTGAGGTTTCATATAGAGGAAGAAACAAATGATGAGGGATTCAGCAGGGCTTTGTCAGGGCTTGCAGATTACTATATAAATGATGCATTTGGTGCAAGCCACAGGGTTCATGCCTCTATAGTTGGTATAACAAAATTCCTGCCATCTGCAGCAGGGTTTCTCCTAAAAAAGGAGATAGAATATCTGCAGGGAGTTGTGAATTCTCCTGTAAGGCCGTTTGTAGCACTCTTAGGAGGGGCAAAGGTATCAGGTAAAATCGGCGTTCTCGGGAACCTTGAAAGCAAGGTTGATAAGGTAATAATAGGCGGAGGTATGGCTTATACATTTTTAAAGGCATCAGGCTATTCAGTAGGAGATTCCCTTGTAGAAGATGAAATGCTTGACTCCGTAAATAACATAAGGGAGAGGATTATTTCAAAAGGGATAAAGTTTTACCTACCTGTAGACTGTGTTATAGCACAGAGCATAGAGCCGGGCGCCGAGTCCAAGATCGTCCCTGTTCAGGAGATACCAAATGGCTGGAAGGCACTTGATATAGGTCCTGCATCTGTGAGGCTTTTCATAGAGGCTTTGAGCAATGCAAAGACTATATTATGGAATGGGCCAATGGGGGTTTTTGAAATAGACGCATTCTCTCGTGGAACATTCGCAATTGCCCATGCAATAGCCGATGCCTATGCCCTTACAATCGTAGGCGGTGGAGATACTGATTTAGCGGTAACGAGAGCAGGGGTTTCCCCTGAGAGCATATCCTTTATCTCAACAGGCGGCGGTGCTTCACTTCAACTCCTTGAGGGGAAGGAGCTGCCAGGGATTGCAGCCCTTACCGATAAAAGGTTAAAAGACTGACATTTTAGTCTCCATGAAAATAGCAGATAGGTTTTTTTTAGTGGTTATATGCCTTTTATCTTTTTTTTCATCCATCTCCTTTGCTTTTGATGGTCCGCTACAGGTCAAAAACCAGTATCCCATATTCCTTCATGTAAACCAGCCGTATCTGGAGAAGGCATCTTCAGAGGACTCTCTTTCTATGAGCCTCTCACATTCAAGCACCTATACTGTTCAGAGTTCAAATACATGGGATTTTGGTATGGATATGGAAATCACAGAGCTTAATTTGAGGTATAAGAAAAATGTAAAAAGCCTTTTTGAGATTGGTATTGATGTCCCCATATTCGGTTTTAGTGAAGGATTTATGGATGGATTTCTTGGGTGGTATCATGAGGGCTTTGGATTCCCTGATTACGGAAGAAAAAACAGGCCGCTGAATGATTTTCTATACGAAGTCAGGAAAGACGGGAACCTTGTTATAAAAGGTGAAACAGGCATGGGTTTGGGGGATATAAGGCTTGCTGTGAAAAAACCTCTCATTTCTTCAGAAGGTTTTTGGGTAAGCATAAAAGGAGATGTGGAATTTCCAACAGGTTCTGCCAAGAAAGGCTATGGAAATGGCAGCCTTGATACAGGGATAACAGTTCTTATAGATAAGAGCATTTCTCAAGATATTATGACATACTGGAATATTGGCTATGTCTTTACAGGCGATCTTGAAGGACATCAGAAGATAAAATTAAAAGACTTTGTCTATGGAGGGGTGTCAGTAGAGGCAGATGCAGGCAAAGCCGTAGCACTCCTTGCGCAACTTCAGGGGCAGTTGTCAATTTATCCAAAGACTGACCTCTTAGCTATTGATAGAAATGCATATCTATTTTCTATTGGCGGCAGGTATCGTTCCTTTGAAATTTCCTTTACAGAAGACATAAACACATCAGGTGCACCTGATTTTATATTAAATCTGTCATATAAGATAAAATTATAAAAAATCTGAATTGAGCGATTTTTTAAACCACTCTAAACGAGCCTTCGGCAGAGAACACTGAGAAATATATTTATTCATTTTAAAATTATCATTTAGCAGTTCAAATTTAAAATGTTAAATTTGTATTGTTAAATTTACAATGAATTTTAAGGTTATCTCCGTGCCTCTGTGGTTAAATTCTGTGGTGAATCGTCTAACTTAGGAAATAGATAATGAGCATGAAAATTACTTTTATTATAGGCGGTGCAAGAAGCGGAAAAAGTTCATTTGCCCTTGAGCTTGCAACTAAAGTGGGGGTTCGAGGGGGAGACAAAGTTTCCCCCATGCCCAAAAAGGCTTACATTGCCACTGCTGAGGCACTTGATGAAGAGATGAAGGCGCGGATAGTGGAGCATAGAAGGACAAGGGGCAATGATTGGGATACTTATGAAGCGCCAAAAAAAATAACCTCTGTTCTCTTGGATATTAAAGGTAAATACGATGTTATTGTCCTTGATTGCCTTACCCTCTGGCTATCAAATGTTATGCACAGCAATCTAAATACAGAAAAAGAAATTGAGAATCTGATTAAGATACTATCAGACTCGTCACTCGTCACTCGTCACTCGTCACTGATTTTTCTCGTATCCAACGAAGTTGGAATGGGCATAGTTCCAGAAAACGAGCTTGCAAGGAAATTCAGGGACTTGGCAGGATTTTTAAATCAGAAAGTTGCAGAGCTGGCAGATGAGGTCTATTTGATAACAGCAGGAATACCAATACAAATTAAAAAATCAAAAATCAAAAATCAAAATTAAGGAATTAAAAGGGAGGAATTATGGAACTACAAGCACTTTTATCAAGAATAGTATCAGTTAATGGCAAATTTATTGAGCAGGCTCAAAAGCGCCTTGATAACTTAACCAAACCGCAGGGAAGCCTTGGCAGGCTTGAGGAGTTTGCAAGACAGCTTGTGGCAATTACTGAAAACACCATGCCTGAGCTTGATAAAAAAGTTATCTTTACATTTGCAGGAGACCATGGTGTTGCAGAAGAAGGAGTATCTGCATTCCCAAAAGAAGTAACAAAACAGATGGTATTTAATTTTCTAAATGGCGGGGCAGGGATAAATGTCCTTGCAAGGCACGCAGGCGCAGAGGTAGTAGTTGTTGATATTGGGGTTGATGCTGAGTTCGAGGATATGAAGAATACTTGTTTTGTGTCACAAAAAGTTGTAAAAGGGACAAAAAACATGCGCAGTACTTCCGCAATGACTCGTGACGAGGCAATGAAATGCATAGAGGTAGGAATTGAACTTGCAAATGAGTATGCAAAGAAAGGCTATAAAGTTTTTGGCACAGGAGACATGGGTATTGCAAACACAACTCCATCAAGTGCCATAGCATCAGTGCTTACTGGCAAGACTGTAGATGAGGTTACAGGCAGAGGCACAGGAATAAATGATGAGATATGGAAGAATAAGGTTGATGTGATAAAAGATGCAATCGCCCTGAACAAACCCGACCCTTCTGACCCTATGGATGTGCTTGCGAAAGTGGGAGGTGCAGAAATAGGAGGCATTGCAGGTCTGATACTTGGGGCAGCAGCAAATAAGATTCCAGTTGTTGTAGATGGTTTTATATCAACAGCAGGAGCACTTATAGCATATACAATGGAGCCAAAGACAAAGGACTATATGTTTTCCGCGCATAATTCGCAGGAAGTAGGACATAAGGTAATGCTTGAGAAGATAGGATTAAAGCCAATACTTGACCTTGACTTGAGACTTGGTGAGGGCACAGGCGCAGCGCTTGCAATGTTAATCATTGAGGCAGGGCTTAAGATTTATAAAGACATGGCAACCTTTAAAGAAGCAGCAGTAGCTGAAAAACAGAGCTAAGAACACAGAGCACAGACAAAAGAAAAAAGTCTGGGCTCTTAGCTTTGATATAAAACATGGAACACCGAGATGAAAAAGATTTTACTCGCTTTTCAGTTTTTAACAATTATCCCTGTTAAAGAAACGAAAGAAGTCTCTGAAAAAGAGATTGGAGAGGCTTCTGCATTCTTCCCTTTGGTTGGTGCGGTTCAGGGGTTATTGCTTGTTGGTGCAGGCATTGTCCTTATCAATGTATTCCCTTTGGAATTAACAAATGGAATCCTTCTTTTGCTTCTTGTTTTAAGCAGTGGAGGGTTTCATCTTGACGGACTTGCAGATACCTTTGATGCAATTGCCTCTAAAGGAGATAGAGAAAAAAAGCTTTCAGTAATGAAAGACAGCGCAATCGGACCTGTTGGTGTCATTGCGATAGTTCTCACCATACTGCTAAAATTTCTTGCTTTAAACAGTTTATCTCTAAACTCGTCACTCGTTACTCATTACTTGTTACTGTTTCTCATGCCTGTCTTTTCAAAATGGGCAATGGTGTCATCAAGCTTTTATGGTAAATCCGCAAGGCAGGATGGATTAGGAAAGATATTTATTGAAAATACAAAGGGGAAAGAATTCCGTATTGCAACAGCCTTTGTTATTTTATTTTCACTTTTAGCAGTGCTTATAAGCCTCAAAATAATCGGCCCTATTTTTCACTTCTTACTGCCGCTTCTTACGCTTTATATCTTCAGCCTCCTGTCTAACGGATTTTGCAATAGAATGTTTGGCGGCATGACAGGCGACACACTCGGTGCAGTAAGCGAAATGTCTGAAATATTATTTTTGCTGGTGATGATATGCATACAAAGATTTATCTAATACGGCATGGAGAAACAATTGATTCAGAGCAAAACCTTGTACCATCTGGTACAGGGCAAAAGCGCTACAAGGGGATGTTCATGCTTTTCTAATTTAGTTGAGAAATGATAGCACTATGTAATAGTGCTCCATAAATATAGGTTAGCAATAAACAATGAAGATAATATTCTCTACTGACAACGTCCCAAAACCAAAAGGGCCGTATTCACAGGCAGTAATTCACAATGGCTTAATGTATATCTCTGGGCAGATACCAATAGACCCTAAGACAGGTGTGATAAAGAGAGGGACTATTGAGGAAGAAACAGAAATGGTTCTTAATAACATAAAGGCAATTGTTGAGTCCGCAGGGGCAAGCATGAAGGATGTCCTGAAGGTAACATGCTATCTTGCTGATATGGATGATTTTGGAAGGTTTAATGATGTTTATAAGAAATACTTTGTAGATGAACCTCCGGCAAGGACTACCATACAGGCAGGCAGACTTCCATTAGATGTTCAGATAGAGATTGATGCAATCGCAGCTATAAAAGAAGTAGAGAGTAGAGAGTACTATGAATAAGAATAAGATTGCAATCACTATGGGAGAGCCTGGGGGCATTGGTCCGGAGATAATTGTTAAGGCACTGTCCTGTTCTGAAATAAGGCAATACTGTAATCCAATAGTTATCGGCGATATAGGCACAATTAAAGAGGCAGTTAAGCTTACAGGACTTTTGCTTAAGGTTAAACCTCTATTAAAAATATCAGACTCAAAGCCTGCAATTGGCAATATAGAGGTAGTTGACATTAAATCTTCCATCCCCTTTAAAAAAGGCAAGGCTTCTGCACAAGCAGGCAGGGCTATAGTGAGCTGTATTGAGAAAGCAGTAGGGCTTGCATTAAGGAAAGAGGTAGATGCAATTGTTACTGCCCCTATATCAAAAGAATCACTGAGGTTGGCAGGCTATTCATGGCCCGGGCATACAGAGCTCTTAGCAGAGCTTACAAAGACAGAGGATTTTGCAATGATGTTTGTTAGTGAAAAACTAAAAGTAGTCCTTGCTACAATACATGTGCCTATAAAAGACGTTCCAAAAATTATTAAAGAAAGGCTTGTGCTGAAAACAATTATGCTTGCAAAAAAGGGCGCAGAGATGCTTGGGATAAAAAGACCAAAGATTGCAGTAACTGGACTTAATCCACACGCAGGTGAGTCAGGGATTTTTGGCGATGAAGAAATAAAGGAGATAATGCCTGCAATTAAGAAGGCAGTAAAAAAAGGTATTACAGTCTCCGGTCCGTATCCGGCGGATGCACTTTTTCATAAAGTATATAATGGTGAATTTGATATAGCTGTATGTATGTATCATGATCAAGGATTAGCGCCATTTAAAATGTTATACTTTGATACCGGCGTGAATATGACAGTGGGGCTTCCGATTATAAGGACATCTCCTGACCATGGGACTGCATTTGATATAGCATGGCAAAACAAGGCAAATCCATCAAGCATGATTGAGGCAATAAAGCTGGCATCAAAATTGAGACCAAGTTAGAAGTGAGAACTAAGAAGTGGGAAGTGGAAAGACTTTTTAACTTCCTACTTCCTACTTCTTACTTTCTACTTAAATTATGGACATAGTTCTTGCGACAAGAAATAAAAAAAAGGCAGAAGAGATAAAAAAAATAATAAAAGAAGGATTTATTGGGACTGTCCCCGTGGTTAATATCTTCACTCTTGATGATTTTCCTAAGTATCCTGAGGTTGTAGAAAATGGTGGCACATTTGAGGCTAATGCAGTTAAAAAGGCAAAGTTTATTGCAAAACACACAGGCATGATAGCAATTGCTGATGACTCAGGGCTTGAAGTAGAAGCGATTGGCAGAGCACCGGGGGTATTGTCTGCAAGGTATGCAGGAGAGCCTTCAGATGATAAAAAAAATATTGAAAAACTGCTTCAGGAGATGAAAGATGTCCCTGATGAAAAAAGGCAGGCAAGGTTTGTCTGCTGTATAGCCATTGCATATCCTAAGGGTGAGGTTAAGACATTTTTTGGACATGTTGAAGGTATAATAGGAAGGCAACCGAGAGGTGAAAAAGGGTTCGGTTATGACCCTGTTTTTTATCCAGAGGGACACAAGAGGACTTTTGCAGAGATGCGAGATGATGAGAAAAATGCCATAAGTCACAGGGCAATGGCTCTGAAGGAGTTACAGGAGTATCTTCTTGAAAAGAGGGGATATAGGGAAATGACGGAAAGAGAAACTGGATTCCCCGATTCAATCGGGGAATGACGAAGGAGGGGTTGAGGATAACAGTAAGAGGAGAATGTTCATGGATATTGATGTAAGCATTGGTAAAGAATCTTTAACAATTAACATTGAAAATCCTTACAGATTTGATAAAAACGGTGTTATGAAAAATATAGTGGATTTTGGCACAAGGTTCGGGTTAGACCTTAAGGCATTCCAGATAGATCAGCTTATTCAAAGGATGATTAAAGGTGTAGCTGGTTGTGAGGACGGATGCCCTGCTGATGCCTTGGCAGTAATTAGGGCAGGATTTGGATGTTTTAAGCTATCTTATATAGATGGCGGGATACTATCAGCAAAGTGCACGCTTGATAGCGGCACTCCGCTTGAGGTGAAGATTTTTCCGGAATTCTAATACCTAAATTGAGCAATTCTGGTACTCTTATGCACATTATAGCAGGCATAAATGCCATCAAAGACTTTGAACTGCAACATAAGATTATCTTATGCCATACTGCAAATCCTTTTAGCCTTAAAACACATCTGATAAGTGGAATCAGGGCTTGCAGTATGGCATGTCT
>JACQXB010000015.1 GCA_016208965.1 Nitrospirota bacterium | reverse complement strand
AAGGACAATATCAGAGATGATTACATGACAAAAGCAGGGCTCACTATTCTGAGATTTTCAGATAGGGAGGTCTTACAGAATATTAATGCAGTTTTGGAGCAGATATTTAATGAATTATGATTCACAAAATCTCCCCTCACCCCTCTTTTCCAAAGAGGGGAAGGAGAAGAACAAAAAGTGGCAAATTTACCCACACTCTTACGCGAAGAGCCAAAAATGATTTTGTCCGTACATCAACCACAATATATTTCTTGGTTAGGGTATTTTGATAAGATATATAAAAGTGATTGTTTTGTATTTTTAGATAGTGTACAGTATAAATCAAGAGAATACCAGAATAGAAATAAGATTCGCACCAAAGATGGATGGATATGGTTGACAGTGCCGGTGATATCTAAGGGCATGCATCAGCAAAAAATATGTGATGTGAGAATAAATAATGATTCTGATTGGCAAAGGCAACATCGTGAAAGTTTAAGGGTTTGGTATGGTAGGGCTAAGTTTTTTAAGAACTATTTTCCATTTTTTGAAAAAATATATACTAAAAAATGGGAGAAATTGATTGACCTGAATGTGTGTATAATTAATTATATTTTAAAGGCGCTTAAGATAAATACACCTATATATTATGAGTCTGAATTAGGTATTACTACACAGGGAACAGGTCGTATTATAGAAATATGCAAGAAGATTGGAGCTGATGTTTATCTTTCTGGTATAGGTGGGAAGGATTATTTGGAGGAGGAGAAATTTTCTCAAGCAGGAATAAAATTAGAATATCAAAATTTTATTCATCCAACCTATCATCAGCAATATATGGGAAGTGGAAATATTTTTCTTCCATATATGTCCTGTATAGATTTATTATTTAATGAAGGCGAAGGAAGTGGGAAGATTTTGAGAAGTGAAGACAGGAATAAATTGTGCGGAGGTCTAATAGAATGAATATATTAGCTATAGGGGCTCATCCAGATGATATTGAGTTTGGTTGTGGAGGGACACTGATTAAATATACTCGTGCAAGACACAATATTTCCCTTTTTGTTTTATCTGATGGAAGTTTTGGTGGAGACCCTGCAATAAGAATGAGAGAACAGAAAGAATCGGCAAAATTCCTGGGTGTACGTGAACTCTTCTTAGGAAATCTCCGAGATACTGAGATAGCGGATAATAGAGAACTTATTCTGAAAATGGATGAGATTATCAATAAGGTTAAACCTGATATAGTATTTTTGAATTATCTTGATGATGTGCATCAGGACCATCGTGCCACTGCCCAGTCAGGAGTGTCTGCCACAAGGTACATAAAAGAAGTACTTTATTATGAGGTTCCTACAAGCCAAAATTTTGAGCCTGATATATTCGTAGACATTGGAGATGTATTAGATAAGAAGTTAGAACTTTTAAGATTGCATACCTCGCAAGTGGATAGGACCAGGGTGGAAAATCTTACCATAATAGAGAGCGCCCAGTCCTGCGCCAATTTTCGTGGTTACCAAGGTAGAGTAAAATATGCAGAGGGATTTAAAGCCCTGCGAATACTAAAGGAGATTTAGGCTTATGAATACATTGATACCTATTTTGGTTTCTTTTTTAGTAGTATATTTTTCTACCCCTCTTTTTAAAAATTTAGCCTTAAAACTTAATATCTTAGATGTTCCTGATGATAGAAAGACACATAAAAATTCCATACCTCTTTTGGGAGGGGTGGCGATTTATATAGGTGTAATATCTGGATTATTATTCAGTTTAGCTGACTTTCGTCTTCTTTTCGGTATATTAATAGGCGGGATAATAATATTAATAATTGGTTTAATAGATGATATTAGAGGATTATCTGTGAAAATTCGGCTGTTGGGTCAATTAATTGCCGCGTTGGTAATAATTGGTTTTGGAATGCGTATCAGTTTTTTGCCCAATAACTTATGGGGTGATGCAGGAGAGGTAATCCTGACTTTAATTTGGGTTGTGGGTATTACCAATGCCTTGAATTATTTGGATGGAATAGATGGGTTAGCAGCAGGGACAACAGCCATGAGTGCTCTTTGCTTTTCTATTATTTCATATTTAACCAATCAGCCCCAGATATGTTTGATAGCCCTAATATTGATGGCAGGTTGTTTGGGCTTTCTTCCCTATAACTTTAAACAGGCAAAGATATTTTTGGGAGATGCAGGCAGCACATTTATTGGATTTATGTTAGCAGGTATATCTGTAGTAGGCGACTGGGCGAGTGATAATGTAGTGAGATTGGCTATACCTATTTTGATTTTAGGAGTTCCAATTTTTGATATGATATTTACTACAATAATGAGGATTAAAGAAAAAAAAATTAGCACACTCCTTGAGTGGCTTAGCTATGGGGATAGAGATCATTTTCACCACCGCTTGGTTAATTTAGGACTTCGTCCAATTGGTGCTGTATTTTTTATCTATTTTGTTACCCTTGCCTTAGGAATAAGTGCAATAATAATAAGTTATGCAAAAGAGACATTTGAAGGAGTCTTGGCAATCTTACAAGCTGCTATTATTTTTGAAGCAATTGCTGTGCTAATGGTTGTTGGCGGGAGACATCGCAGCGGCTGGAATATTCCCGACTAAGGAGGCAAATAATTATGTTGACATTTTTCTAACAACGTTGTATATATTAAAAGGCGTAAAAAATAAAACCTTATTAAGAAAGGAGGAAGATGATGAAGACTATAACTTATATAGCTATAGTTGTTGCTTCCATAAGTTTAGTTGCAGGTATAATCTCCAGGCTCACATTTGCTCCTATTGATATAGTACGGGGAGGATTAGAAGCAGAGGCTTTTTTAATGTTTACAAATACCTGCCTGCTAATCGCTATTACCTTTATCCTGTTACAGATACTTAAAACAAAGCAATAAGGGTAATTTTAGTATTTAATACAAACGCAAAAAGTAAATTTACATCACCCCCACCCTAACCCTCCCCCCTTGAGGGGGAGGGTTAGGGTGGGGGTGTATCATGAATTAAGGCGTTTGTATTAGTATTATATACAGGTGGCAAATAAAACGTTGGCTCTCCATCTTAAAAGATGGGTGAGAGAACCAAAGCTAAAGTTTACCCCGCACTTTGCATAAGTGCGGGGTTTATCCGCGTCCCTTTAAATTTGTAAAAAACCTATACGATGCACACCACATATCAAGGAAGAAACTTGGTCGCTTTGAAATTACTGGATTCCTGTTTTCACGGGAATGACAAATTACAAACATATTACTTAAGGAACGCAATAATACTACAGCAAGTGAAATTCAATAGTAAAAGCGAGGTTGAGACAAAAGAAATAGGTCGCAACCTTGGGAAAAGGCTTAAAGCAGGCGATGTTGTATGCCTTTATGGAGAGTTTGGTGCAGGTAAGACAACCATGGTCAAGGGTATAGCCTCTGCTATAGGGATAAACGAAAGAGATATAACAAGTGCAAGTTTTACTATTATTTCTGAGTATAAAGGAGTTACACCATTTTATCATATTGACCTTTATAGAGTAGAGCCTGATGGTGTTCATGCACTTGGGCTGCATGAGTATCTTGGTAAAGATGGGATATCTGTTATTGAATGGGCCGAAAAGGCAGGTAATGAAATTCCCGATGGAAGCATTAAAATACATTTAACTTATACTGGAGAAAATTCAAGAGAAATTGTAATAGAAGGTATCCTATTAGATGAGGATACCTGATTAATCAAGTATAATGAATACTATGAAAAAGATTGGTATACTTGCAAAAAGGGGCGTACCCGGGACAGCTAATGTAATTAAGAATCTACTTCTATTACTTGAGGAAGCAGGGTTTAAAGTCTTTGTTGAATCAGAGATCGCTTCTTTGCTCAAGATAAAGGGCTACCAGCGAAAGAGACTTCCTTCACTCGTGGATATGATGATAGTCTTAGGTGGGGACGGCACACTTTTAAATGCAGCAGGGCTTATTGGAGATAGAGGTATTCCTATACTTGGGGTTAATCTCGGCGGCCTCGGCTTTATTACCGAGATAAGCATTGATGAAATTAGAAGCAGCATTGATAAGATTGCCTCAAAACATTACGATTTAGAAGAACGGATAATGCTTTCTGCAGAGGTTTACCATCAGAGGAGAAAGGTTTTTACTGCCAGCGCACTTAATGATGCTGTAATAAACAAGAGTGCGCTTGCGAGGATGATAGAGTTTGATTTCAGTATTAATAAGAGGTATGTTACTACATTAAGGGCTGATGGCCTGATAGTATCAACACCTACAGGCTCTACAGCCCATTCACTTTCAGCAGGCGGTCCTATTCTTTATCCCACGCTTGAGTCTTTTGTAATAACTCCTATATGTCCGCATACCCTTACTAACAGGCCTATAGTCTTGCCTGATAGATTTATATTAGATATCACTATTAAAATTGGCGATGATGTGTATCTTACACTTGACGGGCAGGTTGGGTTCTCTTTGAAGGTGAGGGATATAATAAGGGTTAAAAAAGCAGGGTACAAAACAAGATTCATACGGTTTCATAAGAGAGATTACTTTCAGATATTAAAGACAAAGCTCGGATGGGGAGAGCGGTAACTACAGTGAATAGTGGAAAAATGATGTTAGAAGAGATTAAAAAGGCATTGGAATTTTATCAGGAACTGGGGTTTGAGTATCTACCTTTTAAGGCAGTGACAAGTAACGAGTTACGAGTAACGAGTAAAGCCACGAACTACGAACCTAAGTCATCACTCATCACTGAGCCTACCCTGTCCCGACGCTTCGGGACGAAGGGTCACTCGTCGCATGTTAAAGAGTCTTCCCTTAAATCACTGAGAGAAACAATTGGGGACTGTAAACGTTGCAAGCTTTCAGATGGACGCACAAACATTGTCTTTGGCGAGGGCAATCCCAACACAGAGATTATGTTTATCGGAGAAGGGCCGGGCATGGAAGAAGACCAGCAGGCAAGGCCATTTGTTGGCGAGGCAGGGAAAATCCTTACGAGTCTCATAAATAAAATGGGATTAAAACGTGAGGATGTTTATATTGCCAATATCGTAAAGTGCAGGCCTCCGATGAACAGGCCGCCGCAGGATGATGAGATAAATGCCTGCAAGCCGTTTGTTGAAGAACAGATAAAGATAATTAATCCTAAAATCATCATGACGCTTGGCAAAACAGCTGTGCATACACTTTTAAACATTAAAACTCCAATAAGCAAATTACGCGGCAGCTTCCATGAGTACATGAATATACCTGTAATGCCGACATTTCATCCGGCTTACTTCCTGAGAAATCCTAAGGATAAATGGCTTACATGGAGTGACGCACAGAAGGTGATAGAGGCGCTTAACAAGTAGGCCCTGTTAGAAGACTTAGACTTATCTCTAACGGTGTAAGCTAATAAGCTAATAAGCTAATAAGCTAAGAGCTAAAAACTTAAGGATGTCTTTTTTACATCCTAAGTTTTAATTTTGCAATGATAATGATTTTTTAGGGGAGGTTACATGAAGAGGCTCTGGGCGCCGTGGAGGATGGAGTATATACTGTCAGAGGAAAAACACAAGGGCTGTCTTTTTTGCGACTTTGTTAAACAGGATAAAAAAAATGACAAGAAAAATTTTATTTTACATAGAGGTAAACATTGCTTTGTAATACTTAACCGCTATCCATACAATAGCGGACATCTTATGATTGTTCCATATTTTCATACGCCGTCATTTGATGGGCTTTCTGACAAAGTGCTTTGCGATTTTATAAAAATGGTGAATAAAGCAGTAAACATATTAAAGCAGGCATTAAATCCAGACGGGTTTAATCTCGGTCTAAACTTTGGTAAGGTTGCAGGGGCAGGCATGGAGTGGCATGTTCATATACATATTGTCCCGCGATGGACAGGTGATACAGACAGCATGCCGATAATTTCAGAGACAAGGGTAATACCCGAACATCTGAAGAAGACTTATAGTAAGTTAAGCCGTCTTTTTAAATAAAAAACCTCTGTGCTTTTATATATCTTATCCATTATGGTATAGTTTTAATAAGTTGACATCAAATCCCCCCTTAACCCCCCTTTGCTAAAGGGGGGATGGGGGGATTATGGTAATTTTCTTTTTACCGTTACTATAAATCCTCAATTTTGAGTTTTTCTATGTCAGAGTTAACCCCTTTAATGAGACAGTATCATGAAATAAAACAGAGTTATTCTGACTCTATTGTATTTTTCCGCCTCGGTGATTTTTACGAGATGTTCGGACAGGATGCTGTAACTGCCTCAAAGATACTCCAGATTACCTTAACTACCAGAGACAGGGGAAAAGAAGACCCTCTGCCCATGTGCGGTATACCACATTTTACAGCAGAGACTTATATATCAAAATTAATAAAAAATGGATATAAGGTTGCACTTTGCGAACAAGTGGAAGACCCGAAGGATGCAAAGGGAATAGTAAAAAGAGAGGTAGTTAAGGTATTTACACCCGGAACATTCCTTCCAGAAAATCCAAAGGAGAACAACTATATATTGAGCTTTTTCCAAAAGGAAAACATCTTTGGCTATGCAGTGGCTGACATAACAACAGGAGAGTTTCTTATCTATGAATCATGCAATAATCTTGAGGATGAGATACAGAGGTTTGAACCTAAAGAAATATTGTATCCATCCAGTTTTAAGAATAACCCCTTTATTTTAGATGGGCTTAATGGTTATTACCTAACACCTTATGAGGACTGGTATTTTGACTATATTGAGTCATACAGAACGCTCCTAAGGCATTTCAAGGTTGTCTCCCTTGAGGGATATGGGGCAGAAGGTATGGTTGTGGCTATTTCTGCAGCTGGCGCACTCCTTAATTATCTTGAGGGTGTTCAGAAAGATACACTGAACTTTAAAAAAATAAGCGCCCTGAAGTGTGATGCCTATATGCTTTTAGACGCAAATACACAGAGGAACCTTGAGCTTATAAGGAATATAAAAGAAGGGACAAAAGAGGGAAGTCTCCTCTGGATTATTGATGAGACCCTTACCCCGATGGGTGGAAGGCTTCTGAGAAATTGGCTCCTCAACCCCATGCTTGATGTTGAAAAAATAAGACAGAGACAAGATGCTGTTGCCGCACTATGTGATGATTCAATTTTGCTTCCCAAAATTGAAATGATTCTAAAGGTTATTGGTGATATTGAACGTTTATCCTCAAGAATAGATAGTGGCAGTGCCAATGCAATGGACCTCATAGCCTTAAAGAATTCTTTAAAGGCGCTGCCAAAACTTAAGAATTTACTTAAGGATAATATTGATAACTCTATAATATTATTAGCAAAACAAATAGATGACCTTTCTGATATAGAGGAACTTATTGAAAGGGCTATTGTGGAAAACCCGTCTTTGAGTTTAAGGGATTGGGGAATTATAAAAAAGGGATTTAATGCCGATGTAGATGAACTAAGACAGGTAAGCGAGGGTGGAAAGGATTTTTTAGTCTCTCTTGAGATAAGGGAGAAGGAGAGGACCGGCATATCATCTCTTAAAGTCAGATACAATAGGGTTTTTGGTTATTACATAGAGGTTACAAAACCAAATCTCCCCCAGGTTCCTGAAGATTATATAAGGAAGCAAACACTTGTAAATGGTGAAAGGTTTATAACTCCTGAACTTAAAGATTACGAGGCTAAAGTATTGGGGGCAGAAGAAGGGCTTAAAAACCTTGAATGCGAACTCTTCGCTAAATTGAGAAAAGATATTTCTACAAAGACCGACAGGATTCATAAAGCATCAAGGGCAATTGCAGAAATAGACGCATTGTATAGCCTTGCCTGTGTAGCAAGAAAATATAATTACACTAAACCTACGGTTGATGATACAGATGTGATACATATCTCAGAGGGAAGACATCCTGTGCTTGAGAGGATGCCTTTCAGTGAAAGGTTTATCCCTAATGACACATTGGTTGATACGAACACAAATAATATTTTAATCATAACAGGGCCTAACATGGCGGGTAAGTCTACTTATATGAGGCAGGTTGCCTTAATAGTTTTACTGGCTCAGGCAGGGAGTTTTGTACCTGCAAAAGAGGCAAGGGTTGGGCTTGTTGACAGGATATTTACCCGCATAGGCGCCTCAGATATTATAACCAAAGGGCAAAGTACTTTTATGGTAGAGATGGTTGAGGCAGCAAACATCCTTAATAACGCTACCGAGAGGAGTTTTATATTACTTGATGAGGTCGGAAGAGGCACAAGCACATTTGACGGTATAAGTATTGCATGGGCGGTAGCTGAGTATATTGCAAAGAATTTAAAGGCAAGGACATTTTTTGCTACCCATTATAATGAGCTTACAGAGCTTGCATTATGCATTGATGGAGTAAAAAATCTAAATGTTGCTGTAAAAGAGTGGGGTGATGAGGTAATCTTCCTGAGGAAAATAGAAGAAGGTCCTGCTGACAAGAGTTACGGCATACAGGTGGCAAGACTTGCAGGACTTCCTGAGGATGTGATAAATAGGGCAAAGGAGGTTTTGTCAAACCTTGAAAAGGGCGAGCTTAATGAACTTGGGATACCAAAGATTGCCTATACTACTGAGGGGACTGCTAAAAAATCAAGGGGTGGACAGCTTGACATTTTTACAACACAGGCAGACCCTGTGATAAAAGAACTGCTTGGACTTGATATTTTGAGCATGACACCTCTTGAGGCATTAAATAAGCTATATGAGATGAAAAAAATACTTTCAGAGAAGAATAAAATACTTTAGCTACTTCCCCTTTACCGACTCTTTTATTAATGCCTGTCCTATAACATTTCTCTGTATCTGGTTTGTGCCTTCGTATATCTGAAGGATCTTGGCATCACGCATCATTTTCTCAGCAGGGTATTCTCGCATATAGCCTGCCCCTCCCATAATCTGCACTGCATCTACAGTAACCTTCATTGCAACATCAGTTGCGAATACCTTTGCCATTGCAGATTCCTTGGATATAGCCTTCGCACCGCTGTCAATGTACCTCGCAACTGAGTAAACGAGCGATCTTGCTGCCTCAATCTGGATGGATATATCCGCAAGCATATGCTGTACTGCCTGAAAGCTAATTATTGGATGTCCAAACTGATGCCTTTCCCTTGCGAAATTTACCGCTGTCTCAAATGCGCCCTGTGCCACACCAACTCCCTGTGCACCAACTCCTGTCCTTGAATTATCAAGGGTCTTCATAGCTACAATAAAACCCATTCCTTCCCTTCCAATAATATTTTCCTTTGGGATACGACAGTCCTGAAATATTAATTCTCTTGTTGTAGATGCCCTTATACCCATCTTGTTCTCTTTCTTGCCAAAGCTGAATCCGGGCGTCCCTTTTTCAACGATAAATGCCGAGGCGCCTCTTGCACCTTTGCTTCTGTCTGTCATTGCAATGACTGTATATATCTCTGCTTCACCGCCATTAGTTATCCATTGTTTTGTACCATTGAGGATATATTCATTACCTTCAAGTCTTGCAGTAGTCTGGATACCTGCTGCATCACTTCCTGCATTAGCCTCTGTGAGGGCAAAGGCAACAAGTCTTTTGCCTCCTGCAATGTCAGGGAGATATTTTTTCTTCTGCTCCTCGGAACCGTAAAGCAATACTGGATATGTCCCCAGCGCATTTGCAGCATATGTGGTTGAAACACCAAGGCATGCCTTGCTTAGCTCTTCTACTGCTATACATATCTCAAGACTACCCTTACTAATGCCGCCATACTCTTCAGGTATAAAGATGCGGAATAAGTCTGATTGAGCAATTACCTTTATTATTTCCCAAGGGAATTCCTCTTTTTCATCTAATTCTGCCCTGACAGGCACAATTTTTTCCTCTGCGATCTGCCTTGCAAGGTCACGTATCATTATTTGTTCTTCAGTTAAGAAATAATCCATCACACCTCCGTGTAAAATCAAAAATTAAAAATCAAAATGTATCCCGACTATTCGGGATGATTTTTGATTTTTCATTTTTAATCTTTATCTACCATTTAATTAATGCTGCTCCCCATGTGAGCCCACCACCAAATGCCTCTAATAGTATATAGTCACCATCATTTATTCTGCCTGCCCTTACAGCCTCATCAAGCGCTAACGGTATTGACGCACTTGATGTATTCCCATATTTATCAATATTAACAACGACCTTACTCATTGGTAGATGAAGCCTCTTGGCTACTGCTTGTATTATCCTCAGGTTAGCCTGATGGGGAATGAGTAAGGCAATTTGAGATGGTTTTATCTTATTTGCCTTTAACGTATTTACTACAAGACTTTCAAGCGCTTTTACAGCTACCTTAAATGTCTTATTGCCCTTCATCTTGATATAGTGTAATCTATCTTTTACAGTTTCCTTTGATGCTGGATGTCTTGAGCCTCCACCTGGCACACATAGCAGATCCCATAAACTTCCATCTGAATGCAGCTGCATAGAGACAATCCCTCTGTTACGCTTTGTTGGCTCCATAATTACTGCGCCTGCACCATCACCAAACAATACACAGGTTGTTCTATCCTCCCAGTCAGTAAACCTTGATAGCACCTCTGTTCCTACAAGTAAGACCTTTTTGAATTTCCCTGATTTAATAAAGCTGTCTGCAATCTCCAATCCATATATAAATCCACTGCATGCTGCGTTAATATCAAAGGCAGGACTATTTTTTATACCGAGTTTCTCCTGAATAATGGATGCAGTTGATGGCATGGGCATATCGCCTGACATTGTAGCAACAATGAGCATGTCTATATCCTTGGGCATTATCCCTGCCATATGTATTGCCTTTTTTGCCGCCTCAACACCAAGGTCAGAGGCAGACTGAATACCTTTTGCAATCCTCCTCTCTTTTATACCTGTCCGCTCTGTAATCCACCCATCAGATGTATCAACCATCTTTTCGAGGTCAAAATTACCGAGAACCTTCTCAGGGGCATAAGAGCCTGTGCCTGTTATCCTACTTCTTAAGAGCAATTTCTTCCGCCTCTCGCATCTTTGTTTCGATATCTCTTGATATAACTTCAATAACCCCTTTTATATGAAACTCACCTGCAAATTTTATGGCATTTTTTATTGCTTTGGTGGTTGAGCGACCGTGGCTTATTATACATGGCTTACTTATACCTAAAAGTGGTGCACCGCCATATTCTGTATAGTCAGTTTTTTTCTTGAAACTCTTAATGGCATCTTTTAGCAATAAATACCCAAATCTTCCAGTTGTCCTATTTGAAATCTCTCTCTTAAGCATCTTTGTTATTGCCTCAGCAAGCCCTTCGCTTACCTTCAGTGTAATATTGCCTACAAACCCATCACACACAACAACATCTGCATTACCTGTAAAAATATCTTTGCCTTCTATATTGCCGATAAAATTTATATCCGAGTTTTTTAAGAGTTTAAATGCCTCTTTTGTAAGTTCATTCCCCTTCACATCTTCTTTTCCTATTCCAAGGAGTGCAATCTTGGGTACATCTATATTAAAAATATTTTTTGCATATATCTCTCCCATAATTGCAAACTGCAGAAGATGCAACGGCTTACAGTCTACATTTGCACCTGCATCAATTAGCACAAATAGACCCTTTAATGTAGGCATTACTGCAGCGATTGCCGGTCTGTCAACACCTCTAATCTTCCCGAGGACCAATAGAGCTGTAGCCATAACGGCCCCGGAATTGCCCGCGCTGACCATGGCGTCAGCCCCTCCTGATTTTACAAGATCTAAGGCTACTCTAATGGATGAATCTTTCTTTTGCCTTAAAGCTACTGTCGGGGGTTCATTCATCTGAACAACCTCTGAGGCATGCCTTACACTTATTAAAGAAGGTGGATAATTTCTTCCATTAAGTTCAGCCTTGATTTCTTCTTTATTTCCAACAAGTATGATCGATAACTCGTCCCACTCATTGATTGCCTCAATAGCGCCTTCTACAGTTATTGCTGGTGCGTAATCGCCCCCCATTGCGTCTAATGCAATTCTCATACAGACTATTTTTCTACTGCCTCAAGGATTTTTTTCCCTCTGTAACTACCGCAATTGGGGCATATATGGTGAGGAAGTCGCGGCTCTTGACACTCTGGGCAAAGAATAATATTGGGAGCTTCAATCTTCCAATTGGCCCTCCTTTTATCCCTTCTTGATCTTGTGTGTCTGTGTGTTGGATTTGGCATCTTTTACTCCTTTCAGTTTTTAAGCTTTTTAAGTATAGCAAGTCTTGGGTCTATTTCCTCTATCTTACATTCACAAGCCCTTTCATTTAAATCTTTACCGCATTTAGGGCATATACCCTGACAGTCGGATTTACATAAAGGTTTCATCGGGATAGCAAGAAACAGTTGTTCTTTTACCAACTGCTCAATGTCTATCTGGTCATCTCTGTAGAAACTGATGTCCAACTCTTCCCTTTTTAATTCATATTCACTTTCTTGGAGTAGTTCTTTAAAAGGAATATATTCAGTATCAAATTTAATATGTAGTGGATAAGAGAAATTTTTTAAGCAACGGCTGCATAGTAAGGATATGCTGGCTTTAGTCTCTCCAGTTACCAGCACCTTATCACCGAGTTTAGATATTTTTAAATTTACCTCAACATTATCCTTGATAGCTTCATTCAGAAGCGCTACAGACATTTTAAATTCCTATTGCATCCCGAATAAGTCGGGACAAATTTTAAATTTGTAATTTGTCCCGATAATTCGGGAATAAATTTACAATGATTTTCTCTGTGCCTCTGTGTCTCAGTGTTTGTTTATACGGGTTTCAACTTTTTTACGAATGAACCTTACTTTTTTAAATATCTTCATGCTTATATCTGGAGCAGGGGCAGAATGAGTAATCGCACCAATAGAGATTAAATCTACACCTGTTTTCGCTACCTCTCTCACATTACCTATGTTTATATTGCCTGATACCTCAATAATGATTTCAGGTCTTTTAAGACGAATTATCTTTACAGCATTCTTTATCTCCGCAAGAGGCATATTATCAAGCATTATTACATCTGCGCCTGCTGATAATGCCTCTTTTACCTCTCTGATATTTTTTGCCTCTACCTCAATCTTTAGCATGTGATTAATATTTAATTTTGCAAGTTTTATAGCCTCTCTAACTCCACCTGTTACCGCAAGGTGATTATCCTTTATCAGTATCCCATCAAAAAGCCCAAACCTGTGGTTATATCCTCCTCCAATCCTTACCGCATATTTTTCGAAAAATCTCATACCAGGCGTGGTTTTTCTTGTGTCAATAATTTTCACAGAGAATCCCCTCACACATTCAACAAATCTACGGGTAAATGTTGCTATACCAGAAAGCCTCTGAAGCAGATTAAGGGCAACTCTCTCAGCCATTAACAAAGACCTTGTATTTCCACTTACTCTGGCAATAACAGTGCCTTTCTTTACGCTATCACCATCTTTTTTATTAGCCTTAAATTTTATATCCTTGTTCACTAAATTGAAAATCCTTTCTGTAAATGGGATACCTGCGAGTGTGAAGTCCTCCTTGGCAATTATGTCTGCTATGGACTTGTGGTCTGCCGGGATGACAGCTGATGTAGTCACATCACCGTGCCCTATATCTTCCATGAGGGCGTTTAAGAGAACTGCATCAATTGAGAGGTATTTCATTAATTTTTAACTCTTAACTATGTTAAGCGATTTACCCCGTTAGAAAGAAAGCCCCAACCGAGTTTTCTAACGGGGTTTACATTTATACATAGCAGACATAGATGACAGAAAAGGCTTTGTTGCAACACCTTTAGACATGCCATACTGCAAGCCCTGATTCCACCTATCAGATGTGTTTTAAGGCTATAAGGATTTGCAGTATGGCATAAGATAATTTTATGTTGCAGTTCAAAGCCTTTGATGGCATTTATGTCTGCTATAACGTGCATAAGAATACCCGAATTGCTCAATTTAGGTTATACTTTTTATTTATGCCTTAGCAGTTTGAATAATCCCCATACCCCCCCGAATACCGCACCAAATGCTGCTGCTGAACGCCAATCTAATAATGTAGTAACATCCCCCGCAACATTTTTTGCAATCATTACTAATGAGGATGTGTTTTGTACATTTATTTCTTTTGATATCATTAAACCAACAGCGCTTTTGTCAACACTGGTGGTTTCTTTTGTTATACTAACAGGAGAAAATGAGGCATTCAAAAATGATTTCTCAGATATGGTAATACAACTTATACTCTCGTTTAAGTTTAATTCCTTGCCTCTTAAGACAAGCGCTGCCCCCTGTGTTACATCTAACTTTTCACCATCTATGGTAAGTGCACCCACCTGCTGAAGCTCAATATGTCCACCCTCAACAGCCCTTATTGTGCTCTGCTTGACATTGACAAATTCTGCCTCTATTAACTGGGCATTGCCTTTTGTTACTTCAACCTTTTCATGCATTTTTATTTCCTCCATTGTTTAAGTTTTTCTATATTTTCTTGAATCTTCTGAATCTTTTCTATAAATTCTTCATATTTAGTATTGTTTTCTTCAACTACTGTCTTTGGCGCCTTACCTATAAATTCCCTATTCGCAAGTTTTTTCCTGATAAACGATGCGGATTCCTCTATCTTTAGAATCTCCTTCTCCAGCCTTTTGATTTCTGCGTCTGCATCAAAAAAGCCTTTTAGAGGGACAAATATCTCCATTGTTGGTTTTACTGCTATAGCAGCATCATCAGGTTTCTTAATATCTTCCCCTATCTCAATGCCTTTGACCCTTGCAAGTTTTGAAATATATACAATGTTTTCATTTAAAATATCTTTTGTTCCATTCGTGGTTTTTATCATAGCCTTAAGCTCAATAGATGGAGATAAATTAAGTTCACCTCGTATAGTTCTTATTCCTGTTATTGCATCCATTATGGTATTCATCTTTCCCTCAGCATTTTCATCTTTGATGCTATCCTCTGCCCTGGGATAGGGATGGATACATAAGCTCTTAGAGACAGCCCTTCTTGGTGCAGGAAGGCTTTGCCATAGTTTTTCTGTTATATAAGGCATGAATGGATGCAGAAGGCTGAGTGACATTTCTAATGTATGAAGGAGGGTATTAATTGCAGCATGACGTGTTTTCTTATCATCTCCATAGAGTGAAGATTTTGCCATTTCAAGATACCAGTCGCAGAACTCATGCCAGATGAACTGGTAGAGAATGTTTGCCGAGTCATTAAACCTGTATTCTTCAAGTGACTTATTCACATCTGAAATAACCCCTGAAAGCCTGCTCAGAATCCATCTATCCGCAAGACTTAAGCAGCTAATCTCCTTTACAGGCTTTATTTCGTCTTCCTCCGTTATGTTTATAAGGATAAACCTCGCAGCATTCCATATCTTGTTTATAAAATGTCTGTAACCTTCTACCTTGTCCACTGCAAACTTTACATCCCTGCCCTGTGCTGCAAATGCTGTGAGTGTAAATCTGAACGCATCAGCACCATAAGTCTCTATCATCTCTATCGGGTCAACCACATTCCCCTTTGACTTACTCATCTTCTGCCCCAAGGCATCTCTGATAAGGGCATGAATGTATACATCTTTAAATGGAATCTCACCTGTAAATTTAAGACCTATCATAACCATTCGTGCAACCCAGAAAAACAGGATATCAAAGCCTGTTACAAGGACATTTGTTGGATAAAATGTTTTTAAATCCTGAGTCTTATCAGGCCAGCCAAGAGTTGAAAATGGCCAGAGCGCAGAGGAAAACCATGTATCAAGCACATCCTCATCCTGCTTTAGTGCCGCCGCTTCAGCGTCGCAGTAAGGACAGGCAGTAGGCGCATCTCTTGATACTATGACCCCATTTTGCATTTTGCATTTTGCATTTTGCATCTTTTGGCAGTACCACACAGGAATCCTGTGCCCCCACCATATCTGTCGCGATATACACCAGTCCTTGATATTTTCCATCCAGTCAAAATAACTATTTCTCCATCCCGAAGGTATAATGTTTATCCTTCCATCCATAACAGCCCTGATTGCATCTTCAGCAAGTGGCTTTGTTTTTACAAACCACTGTTTTGAGAGATATGGTTCTACAACGGTATTGCATCTATAACATTGCCCTAAGCTGATGATATGGTCCTTTATATCAGATAAAAGTCCGAGCTTTTTTAAGTCCTTAATGACATTTTCTCTGCATTTAAATCTATCCTGTCCTTTGTAATGGCCTGCCTCTTCTGACATTCTCCCGTCACCTGTCATTATTTTTATAAATGATAGGCCATGTCTGCGGGCTATTTCAAAGTCATTAGGGTCATGTGCAGGTGTTACTTTTACTGCCCCTGTGCCAAAGGAAGGGTCAATGAGTTCATCAGCAATTACTGGAATCTCTCGGTTTAAAATAGGCAGCCTTACAATTTTTCCAACAATATTTTTATATCTGTTATCATCAGGATTTACTGCAACCGCTGTGTCACCAAGCATGGTTTCAGGCCTTGTTGTGGCAACTATAACATATCCTCTGCCATCTTTAAATGGATACTTTAGATAATATAATTTACCTCTGTGCTCCTCATGCTCAACCTCAAGGTCAGAAATCGCTGTATGGCATCTGGGACACCAGTTAATAATATAGTCTCCTCTGTATATAAGTCCCTCTTCGTAAAGTCTCACAAAGACCTCTCTTACAGCCATTGACAGCCCCTCGTCAAGGGTGAATCTCTCCCTGCCCCAGTCACATGAAGCACCAAGACGTTTTAACTGATATATAATTTTACCTCCATATTCCTCTTTCCACTCCCAGACCTTTTTAATAAACCCGTCTCTTCCGAGTTTTCCCCTGTCTAAGCCTTGTCTCTTTAACTCTTTTTCTACAACATTCTGCGTGGCAATACCTGCATGGTCTGTTCCTGGCAGCCAGAGAGCATTAAAGCCTGACATCCTCTTCCATCTTATTAATATATCCTGAACCGTTGCATCGAGGGCATGCCCTATATGAAGGGAGCCGGTGATATTAGGCGGCGGGATTACAATGCAGTATGGAGGCTTCTCGCTGCGGGATTCAGCACGAAAATATCCATTCTCAATCCAGAAGTTATATAACTTTTCTTCTACTTCTTTTGGGTTGTAACTTTTTTCAATCATGACACTATATCAAATTAGAGTGAAATTGTATTGCTATTGATGAATAAATGTCAAGCAACCACATGGTTCAAAAATACATTTATTTGACAACATAAGGCAAATCAGTTATTTTTAATGTGTTACTTAAAAACTTTAAGCTATGTTTAGCGATTTGCATTTATATATAGCAGGCATGGATGACAGAAAATGCCTTGTTGTAACACCTTTAAATATGCCATACTGCAAGCTCTAACTCCACCTATCAGGTGTGTTTTAAGGCTGTAAAGATTGCAGTATGGCATAAGATAATTTTATGTTGCAGTTCAAGGCGTTTTAATGGCATTCATGCCTGCTATGTTACGCATAACAATATCAAAATCGCTCAATTTAGGTTAAATATTCACAGGAGTATATATGTATGAATTTAACAGGATAAAAAGGCTTCCACCCTATGTCTTTGCCATTGTAAATGCCCTAAAGACAGATGCAAGGAGAAAAGGAGAGGATATTATTGACCTCGGTATGGGCAACCCTGACATGCCAGCGCCACAGCATGTTATAGATAAGTTATGTGAGGCAGCAGGGAACCCAAAAAACCACAGATACTCTGCATCCAAAGGGATAACACAACTAAGAATGGCTATCAGTGAATGGTATAAAAGAAGATTTGATGTGGACATAGACCCTGAATCAGAGGCAGTCGTTACCATAGGCTCTAAAGAAGGACTTTCCCATCTTACCCTTGCCACTATTCAGCCGGGAGATGTTGTTATGACGCCAACGCCTGCATATCCGATTCATCCTTACAGCATAATAATTGCAGGTGGAGAGGTAACAAGCATTCCCATAGGGCATGGAATTGATTTCTTTGAGGAGATGGAAAAGACATTTAAAAAGACATGGCCAAGACCAAAGATGCTGATTATTAATTTTCCTCATAATCCGACAACTGCGGTAGTGGAAGGTTTGGATTTCTTCAAGAAGGTCGTAGATTTTGCAAAGGAAAATAATATAATCGTCATCCATGATTTTGCATATGCAGATTTGATATTTGACGGCTATAAAGCGCCAAGCTTTCTTCAGGTTCCCGGGGCAAAGGATGTGGGCGTTGAATTCTTCTCTCTGACAAAGAGCTATTCTATGGCAGGCTGGAGGGTAGGTTTCTGCGTAGGGAATAAAGATATAGTAGGCGCACTTATAAAGATAAAAAGCTATCTTGACTACGGCATGTTTCAGCCGATACAGATTGCAAGTATTGTTGCATTAAGGGGTCCGCAGGACTGCGTTGAAGAATTCAGAACAACATATGAATCCCGAAGAAATGTCCTGATAAAAGGGCTGAATAATGCAGGCTGGCATGTAGAGCGGCCAAAGGCTACCATGTTTGTATGGGCAGAGATACCAGAGCATTTTAAGAAAATGGGCTCCCTTGAATTCTCAAAATATCTTATCACAGAGGCAAAGGTTGCTGTTTCCCCGGGCATTGGTTTTGGTGAAGGCGGCGACAACTATGTCAGATTTGCACTTGTGGAAAATGAACACAGGATAAAGCAGGCAGTTCAAGGCATTAAAAAGGCATTGAATAGAATTGGGTAGGGGAGCCGCATCTCTACGAGCCATCAGCAAAGCCGCAGAAATCCGAAAAATAGAGATAGAAAAGCTAAGTCCTTAACAATCCTGTCATTGCGAGCACCCGAAGGGTGCGTGGCAATCTGGTTATAAAAAGGCGAGATTGCTTCGTTTCACTCGCAATGACACTCTCTATCTCTATTTTTCGGATAGATATCAATTCTTTACAAGGAATACCCTCTGTGATAAACTATTTATAAATGAAGATCAGGTTTCTCTCAGCTTTATCAATAATCTTACTTCTTGGGGCTCTTATAATATATAATAGATACAAAGAAGATGGCCTAAGCGCCCATACATTATATCGTACCTCTTCCATGCAAGGATTTCATTTAATACACAAGGAAGGAGGTAGGATTGGGTGGGAACTTATCGCAGATAGTGCAATTTTTCCACAAGGTAATAATGAAGTCCTTCTTAAGGACTTAAACATGAAAATTTATCAAGATCAATTTATTATTCTTACGGGGAAGGAAGGAAATTACAGTATAGATGAGAAAATCCTTGTTGTTGATAAAACTGTAGAAGTAAAGATAGATAATTCCGTACTGAACACGGATTCTCTTATATGGGATGGCAATAAAGAGGTTATAACAACACAAGATAATATTAAGTTCAGAGGCAAGACATTTTCAATAGAAGGACGTGGGCTTACAGTAATTGTTAAAGACCAGCAGGTAAAGGTATTAAATGATGTTAAGGGTATTTTTTATCGCTAAAGTAATCTTCATAGTATTTACTACAGGTGTAATAGCAAATGCTGTAGTTACTACAAATGAAAAGAAACCGATAGTTATAACCTCTCAGACGCTCATCGCAGACAATAAAAGCAATACCGCTGTATTTGAAGGCTCTGTGGTTGCCAAAACCGGTGACATAATAATTTATTCTGATAAAATGACAGTTTTTTATGACAACTCTCAGAAAAATATTACAAAGATATATGCTTCTGGAAATGTAGTGGCCCACAAGAAAGAACGTGCTATCTTCTCAAAAGAGGCTACTTATTTTGGTGAAGAAGAAAAAATTGTTTTTACAGGTGAACCAAGAGCAGTTGAGGGGGAAAATATTGTTACAGGTACACAGATAATTTATTTTTTAAAAGATGACCGCTCCATAGTTGAGGGCAGTAGGGTGATATTTAGGAACAAGAAACAGGTAGAAAGGTAATGCATACACTCGAAATCAAAGACCTTAAAAAGAGTTATGACGGAAAAGAAGTTGTAAGAAGTATAAGTTTAAATATACATTCGGGGGAGGTGGTAGGGTTACTTGGTCCAAATGGGGCTGGGAAAACTACTACTTTTTATATGATACTTGGGCTTATAGGTCCTGATAGCGGTGCAATCTTCCTTAATAATGAAAACTTGAGTAATTCCCCGATGTATAAGAGAGCGAGGAAGGGAATTGGTTATCTTCCGCAAGAGCCGTCTATTTTCAGGAAGCTAACCGTTGAAGATAATATCAAAGCGATTATTGAAATGGCAAATATTGAAAAACAAAAAAGGGATGAAATACTTAAATACATACTTGAAGAATTTAAGTTTACTCCTTTTGCTAAAAGACGAGGATATCAACTATCTGGTGGTGAACGACGAAAGGTGGAAATAGCACGGGTTTTAACCCTGGATCCATTATTTGTTTTGTTGGATGAGCCTTTTTCTGGTATAGACCCACTTGCAGTTATAGAATTAAAAAAGACCATAGCACAACTTAAGGAGAAGGGTATAGGTATAATAATTACAGATCACAATGTCAGAGATACACTTTCAATAACTGATAGGGCATATATAATTAACAATGGTAGTATACTTGCCCATGGTACACCAAGCGATTTAGTTTCTAATGAAAGTGTAAAAAGAAATTATCTTGGAGAGGACTTTAAGCTATAATGGTTCTGGAGAATAGACTTGAAATTAAGTTAAGCCAAAAACTAATACTTACACCGCAACTTCTGCAGTCAATAAAACTCCTACAGTTACCACACCTTGAACTATCCCAAATTTTAAATCAGGAGATCATGGAAAACCCATTTCTTGAAGAAGTAATTGAAGAAAATATAGAAGAAAGTATTGAAGAAACAAAAAGAGAAGACGAGATAAATCAGGATTTATCCGATGATATCAATGTACCGCTGGAAAAGCTCTTCGGTTTTACAGTTGATGACTATTTTGAAGAGAAGGCGAGCGATGGAAGAGACCTCGGTTATTTTACTGATGGTATGGAAGATGTCCCCGTTTTTGAACGTAACACCAATAGGTGCCCAGATTTATATGAATATCTCTTGTGGCAACTTCGGTTTTCTCGTGTTACAGAGCAGGTGTATCATACCGCGGAGGTAATTATAGGTAATCTAAATGAGGATGGATATATTCAGGCATCTATTGAAGAGATTGCTAAGGTAGCAGATGTTGACATTGACACTGCAAAAAGAGCCCTTTCTCTTATTCAGGGGTTTGATCCACCTGGTGTTGGCGCAAAGAATTTACAAGAGTGTTTGCTCCTGCAGCTTAAACTCTTGAATCTTGACAATACCCTTGTAGAAAAAATTCTAACTGATGGTTTTACAGAACTTAATGGTAAAAAATATAAACAGTTGGCAATCAAATTTAAGGTGGGTATTGAGGATATTCTGTCTGCGGTAAAGATTATTGAAGGCCTTGAGCCCAGACCTGGCAGAAACTACTCAAGGGAAGATGCTATCTATATAGTCCCTGATGTATTTATTGAAGAGTCAGAAGGGGAATTTGTCATAATTCTTAATGAAGAAGGTATCCCTAAACTCAGATTGTCAAATTATTATAGAAAACTTCTATCAAATAAAAACACCATCTCCACCGAAGAAAGAAAATTTCTAAAGGAAAAACTTGATAAGGCTATATGGTTATTTAAAAGTATCGAACAAAGAAATAAAACAATTTATAGGGTGACCGATAGTATTTTAAAATTTCAAGAAGACTTTTTTAGAAAAGGTATGAAATATCTGAAACCCCTTGCTTTAAGGGATGTGGCAATGGATTTAGGTATGCATGAAAGTACGGTGAGTAGAGCCACATCTAACAAATACATGCAGTGCTCCCAGGGGCTTTTCAACTTCAAATCATTTTTTAGTAACCGAATTCCTAAAAACGGAGATGTCTCATCGACATCTGTCAAAGAGATTATAAAAGAGGTTATAATCAATGAGAATCACCACTCCCCACTTAACGATAAACAGTTAGTAGAGATACTTAAGGTTAAAAATATAAATGTAGCCATCAGGACAGTGGCAAAATATCGCGAGGAACTAAAAATCCCGTTGCATAGTAGACGTAAAAAATGGTTTTAAGGAGGAAAAGATGAATATAATCATTACAGGTAGGCATATTGAATTGACAGAGAATCTGAAGAGCTACGCAGAAGAAAAAATAAAAAAGTTCAAAAAATATTTTGGTAATATTACTGAGGCATTGGTAACCTTAAGTATTGAAAAATACAGGCATAAAACTGAAGTTCTTTTAAAGGTTAATGGTATGCTTATACAGGCTGAGGGCATTACAGGAGAAATGTATTCTTCTATTGATGAGGTTGTGGAAAAACTTGAACGTCAGGTTAAAAAATACAAAGAAAAGATCGTTTCCCATAGAAAAACAGAAGAGAAAGGTGTATCAACTTCTGAATCTGCAGAGGCAGGCTCTTTTATTATAAAGAGGAAGTCTTTTAATATAAAACCAATGAGTGTAGAAGAGGCAGCCATGCAGATGGAGCTTCTTGAAATTTTTTTCTTTGTATTTACTAATGCATCTTCAGGTGACATTAATGTTTTATATAAGAGGAAAGACGGCAACCTCGGTCTTATAGAACCAATAAAATGAAAAGCCACCGAGTTGGTATAAAGAAGGATGCAAAAAGCGGAAGGGGAGGATTTTTATGTGAACCTCCCCACAAAAAAAACCGACTTTTTGCAGTTATACTCACAGGTCTTTCAGGTGCAGGGAAAACAGTTGCACTTAATGCCTTGGAAGACAGTGGATTTTTTTGTGTAGATAACCTTCCAACATCACTCATAAAGTCTTTTGTTGACCTCTGTTATAAGACCCCTACAATAACAAAGGCTGCTATCGGGGTTGATATAAGGGAAAGAGAATTTTTGAGTAATTTCTCAGACACGATATCCGTGTTAAAAAAAAATCAAAAAGTAGATATTATATTTCTTGAAGCAAAGGAAGATGTCCTCATACGTAGGTTCAAAGAAACAAGGCGACCACACCCTCTTGGATTTAGAGCCATCGAAAAGGCAATTCATCAGGAAATGAAACTGCTGTCTAATATAAGGGAATTAGCGGACAGAGTTATAGATACATCCTCTTTAAGTCCTCATGAATTACGTAAAACGATTGCAAGGTCTTATGCCGAAGAAAAAACAAAGGCACTATCTGTTAGTCTTGTATCTTTTGGATATAAATATGGGATACCACACGAAGCCGATCTTTTGTTTGATGTTAGATTTCTTCCAAACCCGAACTTTATAGATGAGTTAAAACCTTTCGCAGGCACGACCACAAAGGTCAAGAATTTTGTCCTGAAACAAAAAGATGCAAAGGGTTTCCTTGAAAAACTTTATCAGTTTCTGGATTTTGTTATTCCCCTTTATATGCAGGAGGAACGAAGTTATCTAACCATAGGCATTGGTTGCACCGGCGGCAGGCACAGGTCTCCAGCTATTGTAGAAGAAATTAAAAAGTTCATTAAAGACAGGAAGATAACAGTATCAGTAACTCACAGAGACATGGAACCATAAAAATCCTAAATCCGAAATCCTAAACTCTAAACAATATCAAATGACAAAAATTCAAAATCCAAAACAGTTTTGAACATTAGAATTTGGGATTTGTTTAGGATTTAGATATTAGAATTTAGAATTTATATCTTTAAAGTCTTTCTCTTTTACAGGTCCATAAACAGTTATGGCAAAAGGGCTGTTGTTTATAAGCCTTTTAGCGAGTGATTTTACATCTTCCATGGTTATGGATTCTACAGCCTTTATTATTTCTTCAGGAGAGAAATATCTCCCGTAATATATCTCCTGCTTTGCTATATTGGTCATTTTACTACCCGTTGATTCGAGGCTCAGGATAAGGTTGCCTTTGAGCTGGTCTTTTGCCCTTTGAAGTTCACTGACAGTAATAGTTTCAGGGAGGCTGCGCATTTCAGTTGTTATTAAATTTGTAACTTCAATGGCATGACTTCTGTCAGTTCCAGCATAAACAGCCCAGATGCCTGTATCATGATAAGATACATTAAATGAGTGTATAGAATAAGTAAGCCCTCTTTTTTCCCTTATTTCCTGAAAGAGCCTTGAACTAACCCCTGCTCCTAATATTGTGTTAATAAGATGCATGGCATACCTTTCTTCACTTCCCTGCGACAACCCTTCAACCCCAAGACATATATGTGTTTCTAATAAGTTTTTTGGAATTACATTAAGTTTTCCCGTAAAGCTCTCATGGTATTCTGTTTTTGGTCCTGAATCCCTCTTCAACCTACCGATGGTGTTATTAAGATTTTTTATAAGATATTCTTCTCTGAAATTTCCTGCACAGGCTACCATTATGTCTTTTGTGCTGTAGTATTTTTTTATATGATTAAGTATATTATCTCTCTTGAATGTTCTTAGCGTCTCTGTTTTACCAAGAATAGACTGACCCAACCCAGTTTCTCCCCACACATTTTTACCAAATAGGTCATGTATATACTCATCAGGTGTATCCTCAACCATTTTTATTTCTTCTGTTATTATCCCTTTTTCCTTTTCTATATCATCTTCCGGAAAAGTGGAATGAAGGAATATGTCTGTTAGGAGGTCCAGTGCTTTTTCTATATATTCATCAAGCACTTTCACATAGAATGTTGTGGTCTCTCGTGAGGTAAAGGCATTTAATTCTCCCCCTATAGAGTCTATTTCTATAGCAATGTTTTTAGCAGTCCTCTTTTCTGTTCCCTTGAAGACCATATGCTCGAAAAAGTGAGATATACCATTTTTATCAGGAGGTTCGTGCCGTGCCCCAACTTTAATCCATATACCAATACATACAGACCGTGTATCTTTTGAGTTTTCAGTTAAAACTGGGATGCTGTTGTCAAGGATTATTTTTTTATACATTTGGAGCCTGTTAAGAATTTCAATTTTGATTTTTGTGGTTTTCCTCCTACATGTATTGCACGTAGGGGGAAGTCTTTTTTAGAAGTAGGCTATTAGCGATTTGCTTATACTTTCTCCTTCATTGCCTCTTTTCTGCTTAGACGAATTCTGCCGAGCTTGTCTATTTCAATTACCTTAACCAGGATTTCATCCCCTTCTTTAATTTCGTCTCTAACATTTTCGACTCTTTTATCAGAGATTTGAGATATATGCAACAGTCCATCAGTCCCGGGGAGTATCTCTACAAAGGCTCCAAAATCTACTATCCGCTTTACTTTTCCTAAATAGATTTTTTCAAGTTCTGGTTCAGCAACTATACCTCTTATAATATCCATAGCTTTTTGTGCTGAAATCTCATCTAACGAGGCAATATTGATATTTCCTGTATCATCTATGTCTATCTTAACGCCTGTCTGTTCCACTATGCCGCGTATAACCTTGCCGCCGCTTCCGATTACTTCCCGTATTTTATCAGGCTTTATCTGCATTGTGAAGATTCGCGGGGCATGTGTTGCAAGTTTATCTCTTGGGCCTGCAAGCACTTCAGACATCTTGCTGAGAATGTGCAGTCTTCCTTCTTTTGCCTGCTGCAGTGCCTTCTCCATCACTTCCCTGCTTACTCCTGATATTTTTACGTCCATCTGGAATGCAGTGATGCCAGACTCTGTACCAGTGACCTTAAAGTCCATGTCACCGAGATGGTCCTCAACCCCAAGTATGTCTGTAAGAATAATGGTTTTGTCTCCTTCTTTTATAAGTCCCATTGCAATTCCAGCAACTGGTGCTTTTATGGGAATGCCGGCATCCATAAGGGCAAGAGTGCCGCCGCATACAGCAGCCATTGATGATGAGCCATTTGACTCAAGTATATCTGCAACTATCCTTATGGTATAAGGAAACTCTGATTTTTGTGGTAGCACTGATTTAAGAGCCCTTTCTGCAAGCATGCCATGACCTATTTCTCTTCTTCCCGTGGAACGTAAGGGTTTTACCTCGCCTACGCTGAAAGGAGGGAAGTTATAATGAAGCATGAATGACTTTGTTGATTCTCCCTCAAGTGCATCAATTCGCTGTTTGTCTTCTGCTGTTCCAAGTGTAACTGCAGCAAGACATTGTGTTTCTCCTCTTACAAATAGTGCAGACCCATGCACCCTTGGAAGGAGTCCTACTTGTGCAGCTATATTTCTTATTTCATCAGGTCTGCGGCCGTCTGCCCTCAAATTTTTCTCCAGAATCATGCTTCTTAAAAGGTTTTTTTCCAGATTATTGAATACAGCAGCAATATCTTTTGATATGTCTTTTTCCACTGTATTTAGTTTTGCTATAACATCATTAAGTACGTCGTTAAGGGCATCCTGCCTTTTTAATTTGTCGGGTATTATGATAGCCTTTTTTATTCTTTCTAAAGATAGCTCATAGACTGCATTTGTGAGTTCTTTGCTTATCGCAGGAGGGATTACAATGCGCTTTGGTTTTCCTGCTAAAGTTACAAGTTCTTTTTGTAACTCTATAATCTGTCTTATTTCTTTGTGGGCGGAGTCTATGGCATCAAGTATTACAGACTCTTCAGAGATTTCAAGTCCGCCTCCCTCCACCATTACCACTGCTTCTTCTGTACCTGCTACGACAAGGGTAAAATCACATTCTTCTGTTTCTTTAAAATTTGGGTTTAAGATGAATGAACCGTCTATTATCCCTATTCTTACTGCAGCAGCAGGCATATTAAACGGTATAGGGGATATGCTTATAGCCGCAGACATACCTATGATCCCAAGTATATCTGCTATATTCTCATCACCGTATGAAAGTACAGACACAATACCCTGTGTTTCTGAATAAAAGCCTTTTGGGAAGATAGGCCTTAGCGCCCTGTCAATTAGGCGAGATGTAAGAACCTCTTTTTCAGAGGGTCTCCCCTCTCTTTTAAAAAAACCGCCGGGGATCTTACCTGCTGCGTAAGCCTTTTCCCGATAATCTATAGTGAGAGGGAAAAAATCTATGTCTTTTCGTTCAAGAGCTTCTTTTTGGGAAACTGCGGTTGCCAAGATAACTGTATCGCCGTATCTGACACATGCAGAGCCGTCAGCCTGTTTTGCAAAGAGTCCTGTCTCAATAGTAAGAGACTTGCCATTAACACCAATTTCAACCTTTGTCATTTAACTACTTTCTAATACCGAGCTGCTCAATAAGCTTCTCATATCTTTCTTTATCATTTCTTTTTAGATACCCTAACAATTTACGCCTTTGTCCAACAAGCCGTAACAGCCCTCTTCTTGAGTGTTGGTCGTTTTTGTATATCCGGAAATGCTTTGTGAGAGAATTCAGACGTTCACTTATGAGCGCTATCTGAACCTCCGGAGAGCCTGTATCTGTCTCATGCACCTTAAAGCGATTTGTTATTTCTTGTTTTTTTGTTTTATCTAAACTCATAAAATTTAAAACCCACTTAATAAAAGTAAAATTATACTACCATAAAACAAAACTTATGTAAACCCCGTTAGAAAGTTCGGGGCTTTTACCCGTTTTTTCTATAAGGAATTAAAATTTATCTATATTATCCCCGCCATAAACTCTGTGGGATGTTTGCTATCCAATCGGAGTTTATGCCAGAGGGCTTTCTAACGGGGTAAACTCCTACAATTTTATAGGTAGCTGATGGTTTACAAATAATGTATTTTTAATTATCATTAAGACAAATGACAAAGCTCCGTATAGCCCTTGCACAAATGAATCCTACAGTCGGTGACTTTCCGGAAAATGTAAAAAAAATAATCTCTTATATTAAAAAGGCAGATGCCTTGAAGGCGGACATTATTGCCTTCCCAGAACTTGCGATAACAGGATACCCTCCTGAAGATCTTCTATTAAAACCACAGTTTATTAAAGATAATATTGATGCATTAGAGAAGGTTAGAACCGCTTCAAAAAGCATTATTGCTATCATAGGTTTTGTTGATAAAAAAAACAGCAGCGAGCACGAGATTTACAATGCAACTGCTGTGATTTCTAATTGCAAGCTAATAGATGTTTACCACAAGAAATATCTGCCTAATTATGGAGTATTTGACGAATACCGCTACTTTCAACGAGGGACAAGGTATCCGATTTATAACATTGGTGGAGTAAACATCGGTGTTAATATCTGTGAGGATATATGGCATGAGGGGGGGCCTGTAAAGGTTCAGTCAACCTTTGGAGCAAACGTGATTATTAATGTTAATGCCTCGCCATATCATGTGGGGAAGGCATTTCTTAGGGAAGATATGGTTTCTAAAAGGGCAGTGGACAATAAAGTTGTAATTGCATATGTAAATATGGTGGGAGGGCAGGATGAGCTTGTATTTGACGGTGGCAGTTTTGCTGTAAATAGATCGGGGGAGATTATTATTAGAGCAAGACAATTTAAAGAAGAGTTAATGTTTTTTGACATTGATATAGAGGATTTAAAATCAGCCCATAAATTTTCTGCAAAAAAGGTATTGGAAAAATATGGTGAAGCTGTTGAAGAAATAAAAATAGATTTTTTAATTAGAGGTAATAAACCTGAAATTAAGGTACAAAGGTTTGTTAAACCATCTGCAATGGAGGAGATTTATAATGCCCTTGTGCTCGGGACTAAGGACTATATAAAAAAGAATGGGTTCAAAGGGGTGATAATAGGTTTAAGCGGGGGCATTGATTCCTCTCTTGTAGCTACCATTGCAGTTGATGCAATTGGTAAGGAAAATGTACAAGGTTTGTTTATGCCGTCTCTCTATACCTCAAAAGAGAGTTATGAAGATACCTATCGTCTTGCAAAAAATCTTGGGATAAAAGTAACAAATATTCCGATTAGTGATATATTCAAAATGTACTTAAAGACTTTGGCAAGGGATTTTAAAGGCACAGAGACAGATGTTACAGAAGAGAATATCCAAGCCAGGATTAGAGGGAATATATTAATGGCATTCTCTAATAAATTTGGTTGGCTTGTGCTTACAACAGGGAATAAATCTGAACTAAGTGTAGGGTATGCAACACTTTACGGTGATATGGCGGGTGGATTTGCTGTTATTAAGGATGTTCCAAAGACAATAGTATATGAGCTTTGCAACTGGAGGAACAAGAAAGAGGGGAGGGATGTAGTTCCTGAAAGGGTTTTATGGAAAGAGCCTACAGCAGAGCTTAAACCCGACCAGAGGGATACAGATACATTACCACCTTATCCTGTGCTTGATTCGATTCTAAAGGCATATGTTGAGGAAGACAAGGGTTTTGATGAAATAAAAAGGATGGAATGCGAGGTTGAATGCATCCAGAAGGTTGTAAGAATGGTAGACCATTCTGAATATAAAAGGAGACAGGCGCCTCCCGGGATAAAAATAACCCCAAGGGCATTTGGGAAAGACAGACGTTTCCCCATAACAAATAGATACAAGAGTTACTGAAAAGTTTTAAGTTAAGACGTAAAAGATGGGAGGAGGTTGAAATGTCCATCGTACAATTACTAAGGATTTTTTTATTGTTAGTTCTATTTATACCAGCGTGTACAAAAACAGAGAGTAAACAGCCGGCTACTACTTTTAAAGAGGTTCCCGAGATCCAGGAGATAAAACCTGAAAAACCCCTAAAGATAAAGCTTAAACGTAATGCAAAGAATGATTATTCATGGGAAATAAACGGGGACAATGTTGACGAAATTATAAAGACTGATAAAAGGCTTAAAAAGGCATTTGGCTCAGAATGACTTCTAACTTTTTAAAACAGGAGGTGTCGCATGAAACTCAAATAAAATATTTTAAATCAATAGATTATAGATTATAACTTAAAGTTAAATATAACCCTCTAAAAGCACATCCC
Source organism: Nitrospirota bacterium (assembly GCA_016208965.1). Taxonomy (GTDB): domain Bacteria; phylum Nitrospirota; class Thermodesulfovibrionia; order UBA6902; family DSMQ01; genus JACQXB01. The sequence goes on along the minus strand of JACQXB010000015.1, from coordinate 17,022 downwards.
TACCGATTTTTTTTACCTGAGGCTCTTTTATTCTAATTGCATCTTTAAGTAAGGTAGGTGATTTTTCCCCTACTGATGTGATAGCATCTGTGCCCCCTATTATTATAGGGGCAATAAAAACCATAATCTTATCAACAATTCCACTTAATAGGGCAGACGCATTTATAGAAGAGCCGCCTTCAATCATTATACTCACCATATTTAACTTGCCAAGTTCCTTCATAAGGGCACTTAGGTCAACCTTTCCTTCTTTATCTTTTATTGTTAAGACCTGAATACCGAGATTTTTTAACATATCAATTTTCTTTTTTTGTGTATTTTGGATTGCGGCAATAATTGTTTTATGGTCTTTATGTTTTAACACCTTTGCATTGAGTGGTATCCGGAGTTTGCTATCAACAATTATCCTGTAAGGATTTCTTCCCCCTTTAATTCGTGATGTAAGTGATGGGTTATCTTTTAATACAGTGCCAATACCTACAAGAACTACATCCACCTCGCTTCGTAGTCTATGGGCGTACCTTCTTGAATCTTTACCTGTAATCCATTTAGATTCCCCTGTGGATGTTGCAATTTTCCCATCAAGACTTTGAGCAATTTTTAGTATTACAAATGGTTCTTTTATGGTAATGAATTTGATAAATGCCTCATTCAGCCTTTTTGCTTCTTTTCTCATAATTCCTACTTCTGTCTTAATCCCTGCATCGGTAAGCTCTTTTATGCCCTTGCCATTTACATCTGGATTTGGGTCTTTCATGGCTATAACTACTCTTTTTAAGCCTGACTTAATAATTGATTTAGTACAAGGCGGCGTTCTTTTATTTGTGTGGCAGCACGGTTCAAGGTTTACATAAAGTGTGGCGCCCTTTGCCTTCGTACCTGCCTGTCTTAAAGCAATAATCTCTGCGTGGGGAGCACCTGCCTTTCTATGATAACCTTCCGCGATTATCTTATTGCCTTTGACAATAACTGCTCCTACAGCTGGGTTTGGGCTTGTCTTACCCCTTCCTTTGGCAGCAAGCTCTAAGGCTTTTTGCATGAAGATATTGTTATAAGCTGACAATTGAAATCCCCCCATTTGGCTCCATGTATTTGCTGACATTTTAGTATTTTTCTATTTTACAAAATAGGCCCTTTAATGGGTATTACATAATAACCTGGTGAGACTTGGTATTTATTTATAAGCATTAATTCCGGGGTTTTAAGTTCAGTTGTAGTAGGCATTAACTCTAAGGTCATGTCCATAAATCTGTCCTTGCCTTTGTTAATCACACTACCTTTTAATCTTGCATATCCTTTTTCTCCTTCAAGACTTACAGAGTTTACCGTGATAATATTTTCTCTTAAAGAAAGCTTCCCTTGTATCTTGTTAAATGAACTCAATGAGATAGGTAAATTTATTGTAAAACTCTTGATATTACAGTTATGGACTTTAAAAATAATGTCAGATGTATGTTTTTTGAGATTAATACTGCCTGAGATAATGCCATCTCCTTTAATACCAATGGACGCAAGATAAGGAATTGCATCAAGCTCTACATCGGTTATGTATATATCTCCACCTTCGGGTAATTTAAAAGAACCATTAATAACACCCCTGCCAATTTTACCTCTTACTGAAAAGGCTAACTGCTTTTTTAATAAATACAGTGGATTGATTCCACTTGAGATGTTCTCTATCTTAAAGGCATGATCTTTACCTATCTTTATATCAAGGGCATCAGCGGATATTGTAAAAAAAAATCCTTTTCTCATTTTTTCTATAGATACCTTAACTCCGGAGTTTTCCATAGTTGATATAGAACTTTCGATAGTATCTTTTATAAGATAATCCGGAATAGCAAAAAACCATAGAAGTGGTATAAATATTGAGATACTAATTATTAAAAATAGGATAAAGCGGAGCTTACTTCCCTGCCGGGTTGTTTTTAGGTTCATGTTTTACTGATAAGCGATGCGGTAATGTTTAATATGAACATATTTGGATTTTCAAAGGTTGTTCTAAGGGCAACGTTTTTAATTTTTATTGGCAGTGGTGAGTTTTCTATTTTGTAGAGTAGATTAACTATTTTATTTAGGTCAATATTTTCTACTGTTAATTCGGCATCCTCTTGATGGAATCCTTCCATCTTCTTTTTTTCAAGGGGTTTTATTGCAGTTGCCTTAATTCCTATATCTTGAAGAGTTTGTTCTATTGCTGAAACCACACTGTTTACCTTTGTAATGTCTATTTTTTTCTCCTGTGTCTCAACAATGTTTTTAACGTTAAGGAGTTCGTCTTTAAGTAATCTCATTTCATTTAATTGAATTTTAAGTGTATTATTTTTTCTTTCAAAGACATTAATATAAGTGAGCAACGTGAGTATAAGGATTAGAAGAATAACACTTATTATCATCGCAATAAGAGTTGGTTTATCTGAAGATATGATATTCCAAGATGTATTTTTCATGCAACGCTCTCCCTCATTGTTATTGTAAACTTTATTTTTTTGTCAGCAGATGTCTTTGAATCTACAACCCTTACATCTACAAATGAAGATGATAGTGAGACTTTAAAAGAGTCAACATCTTCAAATGAAGTAGAGACCCCTTTCAGAGATATATTTTTGCCATCTGTGCTGAATTCATAAAGGGTGATATTCTGATTTTTAAGTCGGGCAATGTTAAGTAGAATATTAAGAGAAGAAACACCCGAGAATATCGCTTTTTTCTTCTCTATGGTATTCAGGTTACCTTTGAATTGTCTCACAGCATCAACTATTTTTTTATCTTCAGGAAATGCATCATGATATAATGTATTTGTTTCTTTAGTGAGTGAAGTATTTTCTTTTTTAGAAGAAACAAATTTTACAATTATATCTGCACTTAATGTCGCAAGCAAAATTAGGGCAAGCATGGCTGCTATCCTGAAGGATTTCTTTGCGCGATCAATATCACCCTTATAAGCTAACTCATTCTGTCTGAGGTTTATTGATGGCTTTTCAAGTTCCTCTATAATGGCTTCTCTTCGCATGCCTTCATCTATTACAGGATTTTTGAGCAGCATTTCAGTATTTCCCTTTGAGAGCCTTAGGTCAATTGATGTAATGACTTTTGGTTCAAGCCCTGTCTGGGAGAAAGTACCAATTATATCTTTAAGTTTTGTTTTTTCAATGGAGACGGCCAGTACCTTACTGTTATTTTTAGAAGACTCTATTACAATATGGTCTGTGGAGTAATCATTTGTATCACCGAGTAAAAGCCCTTCCAGCTCATAAGATACGACATCTCTTATTTTGTCTCTATCTGTAAAAGGAAGTATTAATTCTCTTATAGACAGTAGAGTCACAGGGACACTCAGATATGTATGTTCTGTACGGTTTTTTATAAGTGAATTTAGGAGGATAGATAGTTCTGCTTTTGCTCCTGCATTAACGGATGTGCTATTTATTAACGTATACTTACCACCTTTTTTTTCAAAGACATAGATGGTAAGTTTTTCCCCAATCCAATCAATAAATCCTGTTCTCAATTGTTATCCCTCTACCCAGTATTGAATTGTCATAGATGTATCTATAACGCTTTCTATAACACGTGTTATCTTATTAACCGCTGCATTGGTAATAACCCTGAAGTCAGAACTCTTTACGGTTATTCTATCTAGAATTTGTACTCCAATAGCCTCAAGCCCTGATACCCTTTGTATGTGGGTTTTATCTTCAAACGGTAAATTTTCACGGTAGTCAATAATCTTTTTTGCCAGCGCCTCTGTCATGTTATCACTTAGGCTTACAAGTACGGGTAACTCTGCGGTATTGATATTTATCAGACCGCTGCCATTGACAGTAATATATGGCTTGATTGTTTCAAATGTTTTTTTATCTATGCCATTAATGAATTTAAGTTCTTCTATACTCCAGAGATATGAGTTTTTTGTATCGTGTTCTGAATCCACGAGCCTCGGTTCCTTGTCGGTGTCTATCCAGTCTGCGATATACATTGCAAGAGATGGGTTAATATTAAGATATTCCAGTAGTTTTTTCAATGAGAAGAAAGCTTTTTCATTAATTAACCCGTTAGGATAGATGATAGTGTTAATATTGAATTTTGAATTTTCGTCAATAATCTTTATTGTGAAAGAGCTGTCTTCATACATTTGCTTAGAGATGTTTTCAAACGGCAGCTCTATTTCTCTTATGTGGGTATAAGAAACACCCCTTAAATTCTTTATATATCTTGAGCAAATTATCTGTCCTGACTTTGATAGCAATGATGCCCTATGTGCATTTTGCCAGTTTGATAATGCGGAGGTGTTGATATAAACTTCATATGCAAATTCAATAGCGAGGCTTGTAAGGATACTCATTAACAAGAGTATGAGCACAAGTGCGGTGCCGCTTTTATTGTTAACAGTGAACACTGAACTGTGAATCGTTCTTTTCATAACTGCTTCCCTACTTTTGGTCGGGCATATTCAGTCAGTGTTATTTTCCCTCCTTTATCATCAAAGGTGATGCTTACCCTTACAGTATCTGGGATGCTGCCTGTCTGTAATGTATCCCATGTCTTAACCCACTTATCATTAAACAGTGTTTCAACTGTAAATCCTTCTATCCCTTCTATCATCTGTACGGAGTATCCTTTTATAGGACTCACAGTAATCGTTTCTGTTTTTACAAGGTCAAACGTTCCATCTCTTTCCTCAACAGAGTAGGAGACCGTATTTAAACTACCTTTAAAAGAAAATGCAGTAAGAGACATCCTTGATGTTGGTTTTCCAAATATATCCCTGTCTTCAATTATAAAATGTGTCTTGTTTTCTATGTTCTGTTCATTATATTTTGTGAAAAATGCCCCTTCTATCTCACGACGTATGATGTCTAACGTCGTTCTTACCTCGTGATATTTAAGTGATACGCCATCAAATCTTTCAAGAGCCCTTTGGACAGTAAAAAACGAACTATAAACAGCCCCGAGAATTATGGTTAAAAGGACAAGGCTTAACAGAACCTCAATGAGGGTGAAACCATCTATACTGGAGTTGAAAATTAAAAATTTTTGCCTCGGCGAATCACCACAGGTTAAAAAATTAAAAATCGTGGAATTCCTTAATTTTGATTTTTCATTCTGCATTTTTAATTTCTTTTTTAGCAGCAAACTCATTCAGCGCCACCTCTTTACCATATCCTCTTACGATTGCTTTTAATTCAACAATCCCATCCTCTTCTGTATCTCTTACAGTAGTCTCATATGAAAAATCTTTATCATAGAACATACCTTTTTCATTTTTAGGGTTTATCTCCATATCTGCTATCTTTTCCCTTGCAAGTAGAAACATTCTGGTTGTGATATTATGTCCAAAAGACACATCAGCATGATAATTTACTGTATGGATGATTACTACGAGGGTGATTCCAACAATAACAAGGGCGATCATAATTTCAAGGAGGGTGAAGCCTTCCCTTCGGGAATTGTAAATTGTAGATTGTAAATTGTAGATTGCAGATTTGAAATTTGAAATTTGAAATTTGAAATTTTGGTTAAAGCATGTATCCTTTAAGGACTTTAGTTCTTCCATTTAAATGGTTAAAAATAACAGTATATTCTGAATTCCCTTTCTTAAGGTGTAAAGTTATTGGTTCTTGAGGGTTGGTTGGACCAAATTCTACTATTACCTCACCCCTTGATACCTCACCAAGTGAGGGGATTATAACATCTGTTATCTCCACATCTCCTTTTAAAGATATTTCCTTTTTTTCTTTATCGCCTTCAAACTCCCACGACTCGTCATTGAGGTTAACCTTAAATATGTATGCCTGTTTTTTTGAAACTGCTTCATCATAAATATATCTTAATGTTCCACTGAGTCGTTTTGCCTCATATTTCAGTTCGTTTTCTCCTATATGCCAAAAAGACGGCATTACTAAAGTGGTGATAAGAGAGATAATAAAAATGACAATGACTAATTCAAGGAGGGTAAAGCCTTTTTTCTCCGTAACGCGTAACACGTAACGCATTACGGATTTATATATCCCAGTTTGTGATGTCTGCATTATATCCTTCTCCACCATGAGTGCCATCAGCTCCATATGATATTATGTCATAATCACCTTGTGTTCCAGGAGAAATATATACATAAGGATTCCCCCAAGGATCATTGGGTATCTTCTTCTTTTCAAGATATCCACCGCTTCGGTAGTTTTTAGGTATCTGACCTATAGTAGGTTCTGTAATTAAAGCCTCGATGCCTTGTTCAGTAGATGGATAGAAACCATTGTCCATTTTGAATAACTTTAGGGCAGTTTCAAAATTTCTTATCTGAACCTTTGCTTGTGCAACCCTTGCATCGTCGGTTCTGCCAATGAGTCTTGGTGCTATAAGGGCAGCGAGCATGCCAAGGATAAAAAGCACTATCATTATCTCTATGAGGGTAAAACCCCCTAAACAGTGACAGGTATGATTTTTAAAATTCCTTAATTTTGATTTTTTCATCTGAAAATACCACTAACCTATTAATTTATTTTGTCATTCTCTGGCTTGACCAGAGAATCCAGACACCGTCCCCCGATTTAATCGGGGGAACTATAAGGAAATAGGTTCCCATTTACATGGGAAACCCTGGATTCCCCGATCAAGTCGGGGAATGACATTGTTACCATTGATGAGGTGACACTATTTTCATGTTCCTTTGTGCCGACTTGTCGGCATGAATGTTTCATTTTGATTTTTGAATTTTACTTTATTAACTGATTCAATTCAAATATCGGCAGCAATACCGCTGCCACAATAAATCCAACAATCAATCCCATGAACAGTATAAGGGATGGCTCTAAGAGGCTTGTTAGCCTCTGAAGCTTTCTCTCAAATTCAACCTCATAGTATGCCGCGGCTCTTTTTAGTACCTCTGCTAATTGTCCGCTCTGCTCCCCTGTGGATACCATCTGTAAAAATGTAGGTGGAAAACCCTCAAGGCTATTTGAAAGCCTTGCTCCTTGCGATACCAGTCCCCTTGCAGTCATAATCTTATTTTCTAAAGTGATGTTGCCTGTAACCTTAGCGCTTAAATTCATTGTCTGGAGTATCGGTAGTCCGCCTGAAAGGAGAAATGACATGGTAAGCGCAAATCTTGAGATATAAAGGCTCTGTAAAATTCTCCCTGGAGCTTTAAGTAATAGTGTATCAATTATGTCCCTTTTCGTTTCTTTAAGCCTTTTATAAGTTAACAACCCCGCTATGACCAAAGCGCCTATGAGCCACCATAGTTTATGAAATACATTGCTAATCCAGATAAGAATTTTAGTGATGAATGGCAGGGACGCAGATGTCCCCTCAAAGATTTTAGTTATTTTGGGAACAACAAATGTAAAAAGGAAAGACAGTATAATAATACTTATAAATATCATGAATACAGGGTATATGAGAGATGTCCTCACTTTATTTTTTATGGTCTCCTGTGATTCAAGAAAATCAGCTAACTTTGAAAGCACTTCCGTCAATCTCCCACTACTTTCCCCGGCAGAAACCATGCTTATATAAAATTCAGGGAATATAGATGGGTATGCCTGCATAGCCTTTGCAAGCGATGCCCCTGCTGAAAGCCTTTCTTTTATGTCTGTAAGGATGTCCCTCCATTGACTTTTTTGTTCCAGGGCTAATGCCTCCACTGCTTCTATCATAGAAACACCTGAACTAAGGAGTGTAGAAAGGTTTCTGGTAATTGCAGGGAGGATATATGGAAGCCGTTTAACTCCAAATATATTTTTTCTGAACCCCGCTGTTTTAATGATATCTTTTGGATAAATCCCTATAGTTTTTATTTTCATAATGGCATCTCTCGTGCTATCAGCCTCAAGTGTGCCTTTGATTTCTGAGCCGTCTTCCTTATATCCTATATATTTAAAGATGGGCATAATTTAAATCAAACTCTAAATACTAATATCTAAATTCTAAACAAATTCAAATTACCAAAATCCAAAATTCAAAGTATATTGTTTGAACAATTTGAATTTAAATTATTTAATATTGTTTAGGATTTAGAATTTTGAATTTAGGATTTATCATATTTCACTATCACCATGTGTTACCCTTAAGACCTCTTCAATAGTAGTTATTCCTTTTATAACCTTTTCCATACCGGTAGTCTTTAGAGTCTTAAAACCATTTCTCATAGCGGCTGCCTTTATACTCTGTGCATCTTTTCTCTCAACGATCATTGATCTTACCTCGGGTGTAATCTCCAGTAATTCAAAAATACCTGTTCTTCCAAGATAGCCTTTGCCAAGACATTTCTCACAACCTTTCCCGCGATAAAGAAGGATTTTGGTATTTTTATCACTAATTTCATTCTCAATATATATTAATTCCTCTGCAGTAGGGGTATATGATTCCTTGCAATGAGGGCATATTATTCTTACAAGCCTCTGAGCAAGGACACCTATCAGAGATGATGCAACAAGGAATGGCTCTATACCCATATCAATAAGCCTTGTGAGTGCACCTGGGGCATCATTCGTATGGAGCGTGCTTAATACCAAGTGTCCTGTTAGAGAGGCATGAACTGCAATCTCTGCAGTCTCTGTATCCCTGATTTCTCCCACCATCATTACATCAGGGTCCTGCCTTAATATAGACCTTAAACATGATGCAAATGTAAGCCCTATTTTTGGGCTTATCTGAATCTGCCCGATGCCTTTTATCTGATATTCAACAGGGTCTTCTGCTGTAATAATGTTTCTTTCTTCTGTGTTCAGCCTAAGAAGCGATGCATAGAGCGTTGTTGTCTTTCCTGAACCTGTAGGCCCTGTAACAAGTATTATACCGGTTGGTCGTGATAGGAAATCCTTAAATTTATTAAGTATTGAACCTTCAAGGCCAATCATCTCAAGGCTTAATAGTCCTGTCTGCCTATCAAGCAGCCTGAGTACAGCCCTTTCACCAAATACAGTTGGAACTATTGAGACCCTGATATCAATATCTTTTCCTCCAATTAATAGCCTTATCTTTCCATCATGGGGAAGTCGTTTTTCTGCTATATCCAGACCCGCAATTATCTTTATCCTTGATATAAGGGCATCCTGAATAATCTTTGGCGGGTTTAGAACCTTTCGCAGGTTTCCATCAACCCGCAATCTGACATCAATCCCATTTTCATATGGCTCTATGTGTATATCACTTGCCCTTTCTTTTACTGCCTCCATTAAGAGTGCATTAAGCAGCCTTATAATAGGTGCCTCTTCTGTTATTCCAAGTATGTCTTTTGGAGACTCAAACTCTGTGGCAATCATAGAGAGGTCTTCACCTTTAATCTCTCCCATTACATCACTTACGCTGCTTGTCTGACTATAAATTCGGTTTATGGCATCTAATATTACACCGCTTGGCGCCTGAAGAGGGTGGGGCTTAAGGTTATATCTTCTTGCTATGTCTATTAGGGCATAGATACCCTGACTGTCAGCAACAGCACCAAGAAGCTTGTCATTTTCTCTGCGTAATGGTAAAAAGACATTTCCTTTTACAAGGGAAAGGGGTATATCTTTAAGCAGGGAAGGCTCTATATCACCATCTTTTATCTGGTCTATAGTCTCCATAATACTATTTTCTGCCAAAACTGGTTACAGACGATGGCACAGGACCGCCAAACATGTAAGGCATATTACTTTTATTGGATGATTTATCAGGCGCAGGGGGGGTATCCTGCTGTTTTGTTGGCGCAGGTGTATCTTGAATCTTAATTTTATAATTTGGTTCTACATAAGATACCTCTGGCATTGAGGAGAATTCTTTTATTGCCTTTTCTACTTTCTGCTTGGGTCTGAGCCGTAAGTGGTAAACTTTTATATCTTCAATGAACTTTATAATTGATGCGCCTTTTTGAGATATTATCTCCAGTGCCTTTTCTTCTGAGACGTCATCTTTAAATTTAACTATCAGTTCCCCCTCAATGTATTGCTTCTCTGCCATTGCAAAATTTTTATGTTTGTCTATTGTTATCTTTGATAGCTGTTCAGACTCTTTTATGATATGAGGAGTGAGGAACACAAGGAGATTTGTTTTTTTCTTTGATAAGCTCTTGTATTTAAAAAGCCAGCCTAATATAGGTATATCTCCAAGTAGAGGCACCTTGGCAAAAACTTCTTCTTCTCTCTCTTGAATGAGGCCGCCAATGACCACTGTTTGTGCGTCTTTAACGACAATAGATGTCTTTGTAGATCGCTTGGTAGTGGTAGGTCCTACTGTGGTGAGGATAGCCTCTGTTCCCTCTTTAACAGCCGAGATTTCCTGATACATGTCTAATTTTACATAGTCTCCTTCTGTTATCTGTGGAGTGATTTTAAGTGTTATACCAACATCCTTTCTTTCTATAGAGCTCAGGACTGTATTGGTTGTAGTTATATCTCGTTCTCTCTTTGAGATAAAAGGCACATTTTCTCCAACTACTATTTCCGCTTCTTTATTATCAGATGTAAGTATTTGTGGTGTTGAAAGTATGTTTACCGCATCCCTGAAGTCGCTTAAACTAAAGAGTGCAGCAAAACCTGGCACCGTAAGAGTGGATGTATTAACCGTACCATCAGACCCTATTGTTGTTAGAGGCACATTAAGAAAGTTACCCATACCACCTGCAGTAAAACCTGTAAGTCCAGTGACTATAGACTGAAGAGCGTTTGAGTCCATGTTTCCGAAACCACCGATGACAACAGGGTCTCCATCATGCGTTACTGTGGCCCTCCATTTTGTCCCAAGTTCTCTAAGTTTATCTATAGATGCCTCAATAATCATTGCCTCAACAAAGACCTGCCGCCTTTTCTTATCAAGGGATTTTATTACCTCAATAATGCTTTGATAATCAGTCGGGGAGGCAATAATAACAAGGGAGTTTGTTGCCTTATCAGATGTTATACTTATAATTTCATCAAAGGGTGTGACTGGTCCGCCAGGGGTAGTCTGTCGGGTAGTCTGAGCAGTCCTTATTATCCCCTCCATTACCTTTGCGAGCTCTACTGCATCTGCATTTTCAAGGAAATAGACATTTATCTTTACTGTTTTTTCCCGTATCAGAGGTTGGTCGATATTTTTAAGGATGGACATAATTCTTTTTATATTTAGAGCAGAATCAACAATAAGCAGAAAGTTCCCGGGACCAAAGGAAGATATATGGCCATCACGAGAGATGGTTGGTTGAAAAAACCTTACTGCTTCCTCTGACTTGATGTGTTCTAAGCGTAGGAGTCTTGATATATATGCCTCGTTAACAGGCGGCTTATCTTCTTCTGTGAAGATTCCACCCGACTGCCTTGCCAAAGAGGTAGGGATAATCTTAAAAGCCTTTATCCCGGATGGGACTATTGTAAAACCTTTAAGCTCAAGCACAGATGTAAAAAGATTATATGCATCATCCAGAGACAATTTTGTCGGGGCTATAATTGTAATCTTTCCCTTTATCCTTTCATCAAAGATAAAGTTTTTCCCTGTAATCTCACTTATAAATTTGATTACCGCTGGAATTTCAACATCTACGAAATTGAATGCAATCTTTTCGTCAGATTTTTTGATTTCAGCATGAACAGCAGTGAACAGTGAACAGTGAACAGCCAAAATCAACAAACAACGAATAACGATTAACGAATAACGATTAACGGTTTTCATATTCACCTTATCTGGTAAGTCATTGTCATTTTTGTGTTGCTTCTTGTTATATCAAGGGTAACTCTATCCATCCCTTTTAATGCAGACATTGCCTGCACTGCAATTTCAGGATTTGATATCTCAAGTCCGTTTACCCTTAGTAATACATCTCCGTTCCTTAGCCCAAGGCTTTCATATAGCCCGCCAGGCTTTACCTCTGAGAGGGTGAATCCTTCGTGCTTTCCATCTTTTATATTAGGCATAAACCTTGTATCTGTGAGTATCTGCTCAGGGTTATTAAGTGCAAGCTGTACCCTTCTCTGGTCAAGTATGTATTCTTTCTCTCCTATTTTATGAATGGAGGTATTTTGTGTTTTTGATTCTATAATCTGTGTAGTGTCTGTAAGTTGTATCTTATAAGTATTTGCACCCTGTTTTAATTCAACCCATCCTCTTTCTATCCTCGTTAAGATACCATAATCATAGACATTTTTTCCATAAGCAAAGACCTCTTGCTTGGATATATCCGGGTTTGCCCTATCTTCGAAGATAGCATAACTAACTTTTTTATGTCCTACCACTGTGCCAACAAGAATAAGCTTTGATAACAACTTCTCGCCTTTATCTATGTGTTCAGGAGTAACAGGAGAGAGTTTCAGGGGATAACCAAAGGGATTTTTTTCAAGGATATCGGTATAGCTCATTATGTCCTTTGCCTTTGGAGTTGCCGGGGTTATTGTTTTTTGGTCTGGTTTTATTGTTTTAATATCCTTTTTTAAAAAGGTAAAACCGATAATATTTCTGGTTAATGACATGGCAGAGAAAACTATAAATATCACAAGGGAAAGATTGATAATTTTGTAAAGCTTTTTGGTTTTTAAGATTTCTTTAGAGAACGTTAATATTTTTGAAGGAAAATTAACCATTTTTTAAATTAAACAATTGTGCTTTCCCCTGTCAATATTAGAAATTTTGAGCTTTTCAAGCCCGTAAAGATTTAACCCCATATCTTCCCATTTATCATTATATTATAGCAAAGCTTATCGCCAAATGTTAATAAGTAAGTCTGAACCCATTTCTTCTTTTCTTCGACTTTCTGAAAAATCAAGTTCGAATTCTTTCCCAGTGTCCTTATTCCTCCTTTTTTACACTTCCATTATGAAAACCTATAGCACTCGGAAGTGTTTTATCAAAAGTATCTTTATACTGACCTAAAAGCTCGTCATTAACTTCATGATCAGTCCTTGTGCCAGTTTCTATGTCTATAATGCCTAATATTCTTTTATTGAAAGTCCAATAGGTATCATCTAAATCATTAAAATGATCTTCATTGGAAGGGCCTGAATATGTCCAGAGCATATAGGTATAAAGGAGATATTTATCTGTAGCTTGTGTGGAAACACCAGATAATCTTTGACCTTCATTACGAGAAGTATTATAAAATGGGCCTGGAGTCACATAAATTCCACTTGTGAAATAACCAGTTGTAATTTTAACAAGTTCTTTATCTTTAATTTTGTAAGATAATACGTATTCTTTTAAGGTTAAAGAGTGCCAATTATCATGACCATAATAAATAACAGTACCACTTGTATTGCATTCAGGGTAGTAACCATCCCATGTTCTAACATACCAATAATTTCTTCCACTGGAAGTGAAATATATACATATAAAAGTTTCATCAATATTCACATTATCATAATCCATAACATTAACAGATTTAGATAATTGGCGATAAGACTCGTGTTCTCCCTCAACCACACGCTCCGAAAGTTTGTCCTCTAAAATAGTATCCCCAAACACAAATTTTTTAAATGCCCCTATCGCTGGATTTATTGCTATATTATGGTATCCCTCAAGCCCGTTCACCTGTATTACTTCATAAAAATTACTTACTTCGTCCAGAAAAAACCGACATTTTTGCCACCAATAACCCTGTAAGTTCCATTCTATCCAGAATATGTCATAATTTATTCCATTACCTATTGATTGCAACCCAATATATTTATCTGGAGATAAAACAGCATAAATATCAGACTGCTTTTGATAGGAAATTACAGAGCCATTTTCCCATCCGTTTTCTGTCTCATATTTAATCTGTCCAGAATTAGTATTAATTTTCCATAAAGATAAATTTTTTATCCATTTCTTTTTTTCATCCATATATGCACTATGTCTTCCCGAACAGATATAATTACTTGCATCACCCAAAGGATAATTTAGGTAAGACGTATCATAATCAAAAATTCCATTAATGAAGCAATTTCTTACTCCTATAGCAATCATTTTATCTGTAGGTAGTAAATTCGTAGATTGTAACCTTCGACCATACTGCGGATAGCCATTGTTATAACCAGGTTGAAAATATTCATTATCTATTCTTAAATTCTCTATAGTATAAACATGATTCTGATAATTATCATCTGACTTAACTACGGATGAGTTTCTATAATTATAGATGTTAAAGTATGTTGTGTATTTGCTTATATCAAAATCATAGCTTACAAGCTTTTTGCCACTGTTTTCAATTGACCAGACGGCGTAAACAGGATTATTTTGTGCGTCTTGATATATTAAAAACACAAGGGGCATAATCTCCTTTCCCACAACCGCATCTTCTTCGTTCCCAATTTTCCCTCTGAAAACAAGCATGTATTTCCCAGGCTCTTTGGCATCGGTTGGTGGGGTGAAAGTTATATTTGTGCTTTTATTATTGCCTGAAGTTTTAGTTCCAAGCGTAAAGGTGTAAATCCAGAGCCGTTGTCTGTTATCACTGCTCAAATGTCCCGTTCATATCCTCTTCTGTGTTGTTGACTATTACGTAACCTGAACCAGTCGTTGCATCATCCACCAAATCAATATCTCCCCTGAAGAAATAATTCAATAGCCCTGCGGAGTAGCCTACGGCTCGGGGAATGAGTTTTTGGGCATACTCTTTGTAACATTCCTCATCAAGACCAACAGGTAAGTAATCTGTATATTGAGGGAAATACATTATTCTGAATGGATATAACCAGCTTGAAATTGCCAGGTGATTTATCGTATCTCCTTTGCCTACTTTCTTGATATATTCCCTATTGTTATTATCAATCCATAAAACCGTATCGCTGATATTGGGATAGTTAAAGTAGAGATGTGTAAATAATGTATCTTTACTTAAAAAATTTGCATTGGTATATTCGGCTATTCCTATTGGCTGTGGTGAGTTATAAATAGTTGTAGTTACATTTGGATTACCACCATTATATAAATCCGTATCAATTATTCTTGAGATAGGCACAGGTGCAGACGGATGAGTCGAAGGAATATCCAAAATTGCCTTGTCAAAAGTTATTGGATTTGCAAGTAAATCATTCCAGAATGTGCCATAAATGTTCTGTTTTGTTCTAAAAGCCTCTATTTTTTGCTCATAATGTGGATACAAAGGATTTGGTATGTGAATATCATTTCTCACATGTGCGGGCACTGACGCATCCTCTACAAGATGCATCTGCTGTCCAACTGCCCTGAAGGTCTTGGCAAAAGCCTTCTCTCTGTCATCTTTATTTGTGCTTGTCAGTGCGGTGTAATAATAATCTCTTGCGTCCTGCCATGACCATTTACCGCCAATGTTTTGGTTTGGGTTCTGAGCCCAGAGAACTGAAGACTGTCCTGTATAGCTTTTACCAAGAAAAGTATCATTCAATCCTGCCTCATCCCATGACTTTAATGGATTGTGAAAGTGATTCACTGACCGTGATGGTTTGCCTGTAATATAATCAGTATTTGAGCCAGGACGGTCTTCTTGCTCTCCTCCGTATCCAAGCCATTGAAAAATCTGCTTCTTAACATTTATCCCTTCAGCAGTAACCCCATTTAAAATCTCTTCATATCCTTTTTTAAAGCCTAAATTATTTATCAAATAATCATTTAAGGAGAAACTATTTACTATTCCTTTGGCAACTTTTTCATTAATTGCCTTGTGTGTGTCTTCCTTTAAAGCTACGCTCTGCGAAATCCATATAAAGATAAACAACAACGTTATTAAAGTTATTAAAGAAATGACTCTTTTATTTCTCATTTTCCAACTCCTCTATATAGTCCTCTAAATCTCCTTTACCAAAAATATTTTTATGTTCTTCATTAATCAGCTTTAAAAAATTTATTTGTTTTTTATCGGATTCTCTGCTAAAACCTGCAGTTCCTGGCAAAGAGCGTTTCCTATCCTCCCTATTAGTCACTCTCGGCAATTCAACAATTTCACCAATGTTATCACTGTTAGTAAAGTTATATACCTTCATCTTTTCTTTGCAGGCTTCTATGCCAAATCCTGCAGGGTATGAACAATAACCCGGTTTAAAAACAATAAACTCAGGGGCCTCTGTATAGTAAATACTTGGAATCATCGCAAAAACCTGTGCAATAAACCTGTCACCTTTTGGCCCTTTGATCTCCCATTCTCCATTCTTGTTTGTGAGGGTCTCTTTTACATCCTTAGATCTTTGACTTCCTCCTGTTATAGTTGCAGTTGATTCACTCCAAGATGCAACCACTACTGCACCCCCTATAGGCTCTTTTGTATCAGCATCTATTACCTTGCCTTTGAAGGTTGCAGCATAAATTGTCGTGCTATAGAGTAAAAATGTAAAAACTGAAAAAATTAAAACTCTATTGACCATAAAAATAAATCCTTTTTAGAAGAAATTAATCCTCCATATACCATTAGTATCTTTTACAAATTCTATATAGTATGATTGTCCTCCACTAATCATTTCATATTCTACTATTCCATCTTCAGCTCTTATCAACGTAATGCTTCCTATACCCTGAACTATCGTAGGAAGAATACTCTGCATTAGTTCAAAATTATATCTGAATATCTCTTGGGCATTTTCCGATATCTCAATCATGGCTGTATTAACATCCTGATTCGCCAATGCAGTTTTCATCGCCTCCCACTTAGCTCTGAGCAGTGCATCAAGTTCTGTTGCATTTAGCACAACTATTGCAATTGTATCTGAATACTGAATTCCTTGGTCATCTGTAACTATTACTGTTGGATAATAGATGCCTTCGGTACTGTATGTAAAGCTTATGTTGTCAAAGACAGTCCCTGTATAATCAATTGTTCCATCCCCTTCATAATCCATCTGATATGTTGATACTGCATTTGGTATTGATGTTGAGACTGAGAAATACGTTGTAAGTGGTGCAATTCCTGATTCTATATTAGCCGTTAAATTTATATAATTTCCTGTTGTTATTGCATTTACTGTTATTGATGTCGCTGCTGTTTTTCCTGCTGTATCAGTTGCAGTGGCTGTAATGGTGTTGGAGCCGTCTATCAAAGGCACATGGTTTACAACAAATTGTCCGTTATATACTGCTGCCACCATTCCATTAACAGTTACCCCTGTTTCATTGCCTGTAGAATTAGTC
>JACQXB010000046.1 GCA_016208965.1 Nitrospirota bacterium | reverse complement strand
CAGAGGAGCTGCTGCAGTTCCTCTTGCTTTCTTAATCATAGGAAAGGCACCTGAAACACCATTGATATACTTTGTAAAGGAACCTGCCGCTCCCGCGCCTTCTAAGACAACTTCAAACTTTGATACTGGTGCTGTTGTCCCAATACCAACATTGCCCTCTACAATAAGGTCTCCTGCTGCATAGAGATTAACTGCAATGAATAGAAATACTAACATTAAGATTAATACCTTTCTCATTTTCCATCCTCCCTGTTTAAGATTTTTGAAATTGTTTCGGTTCATTCGTAAAAAAGTTGAAACCCGTATAAACAAACACTGAGACACAGAGACACAGAGTTTATAAAACAAGTCTGTGGTTAAATATATCTTCTTCAACTAAAACACGAAAGACCCATTATTTCTTACTTCCCTTCTAACACGCTACAAACCTTATTAAATATCTCATCTATACTACCCACGCCTTTAACAGACTTAAGAATCCCCTTTTTACGATAGTAATCTATAAGCGGCGAGGTTGATGCATCATATACATCAAGCCTTCTTTTGATTGTATCTTCTTTATCATCATCCCTCTGAAAAAGTTCTCCGCCGCATTTATCACAGACTCTTTCTTTTTTTGGCGGTGAAAAGTAAATATTGTACATCTGTTGGCAGCTTTTGCAGGTGCGCCTGCCGGTGAGCCTTTTCATAAGAATATCCTTATCAATATCAACACTAAGAGCCACATCAAGAGATGCCCTCATGCTGTCAAGGACTTTATCAAGTGTCTCAGCCTGTGCAGTGTTTCTTGGAAAACCATCAAGGATGTATCCTTTTTTGCAGTCATCCTGAGAAATCCTCTCCTTAACAAGTCCTATAACAACGTTGTCAGGAACGAGTTCACCCTTATCCATATAAGATTTTGCCTCTTTCCCAAGCGGGGTACCATCTGTAACAGCCTTTCTGAGGATATCCCCTGTTGAAATTTGAGGAATACCATATTTTTCAATAAGTTTCTTTGCCTGTGTTCCTTTTCCTGCGCCCGGTGCGCCTAACAATACAAGTCTCATTTACACCTCCACAATTAATCTTTAAAAGACAGTTATCTCACAATTAGCCAGTTAGTTACAAGGCATACATGTGGTTTTTTTTAGAAACAGGTATATATATTATGAGAAACAGGGTATTCAGTCAATATAAAAATTTAAATTAAAATATAATGTTTGCTTATAAATGAAGGTGGTTCTGTATCATAATTTCTCTATATCCTTCTCCTATTAAATACATCAGGGTTAAGAGCACAAAGGCAATATCCATGCGATATAAGTCATATTATTATCTAATCATGCCATGGCTCATATCAATCAAACAGATGGCTTTAAAGCCCTGTCCCTCGTGTATCTTGGTTCTTCATTGCAAAAGCAGTTTAATGGATTAATATATAAAGAACTATTAGATGTAAACAATATGGTAAAATTAGAAATAGGGTGTGACCTTAGATAGTGGCTTTTAACAGGGAATCTTATAGGGACTTATTGAAACCATAGAACATCTTCTAAGGGATAAGTTTTATGTTAAATACAAATTCTATACCTTTAGATAAGTTAATAGTTGAAGGAATTTTTCCACTTGTTGGAGGGAATTTTGCAAAGGCAGGTGAGGCATCAATTCACCTCAAGCAAAAACTCACAGAACTCGGACTAAATGAGGATATTGTAAGAAGGGCAGCGATAGTAACCTTTGAGGCAGAGATGAATGTGATAATATATGCGGTGGCGGGGTGGCTACATTATTATGTTACGCCCAGACAGATAAAGATAATAGTCCAGGACATGGGACATGGTATTGAGAACATAGAGCTTGCACTACAAGAGGGTTATTCTACCGCTCCCCCATGGGTGAAGGAAATGGGTTGGGGTTCTGGAATGGGATTACCAAATATGAAAAGAACCTCTGATGAATTCAAAATAGACTCTGTTGTTGGAGAAGGGACAACCGTGGAAATGATTATATATCTCAACAACGTCAAAGCTCAAAATAAGTAACAAATAGGGTTTTAGAATTCGAGGATTCAGAGGATTCAAGGGTTATGAGGATTTAAGGAAGTATCAGAGTGTCAGAGTATCAGAGTCTTTGACGCTTTGATACCTTGATACTTTGACACTTTTAGTAAAGGAGGCGTGCCATGAAACTCGCGGATTTGGTTAAAGAATTATCATTAGAGGTAAAAACATGCAAGGACGGACTTCAAAGGGATGTTGACAGTGGATATGTCAGCGATTTATTGTCTGATGTATTGGCAAATAGTGCAAAAGACAATATCTGGATTACACTTCAAACACATATAAATATTGTGGCTGTAGCCAGCGTTAAAGGTTTAGCAGGCATTATTATAGTTGCCAGCAGACAACCACAAGAAGATACATTAAAAAAGGCAAAGGTTGAAAAGATCCCGATTATGACAACTACGAAGTCTGCCTTTGAGGTAGCAGGGAAGATTTATCAGTTACTTAAATAAGTTTTTACTTTAGAACTTAATATCTGCTGAAAAAGAAGTACATGGGCTTCCCATACTTCATCCCGCAAGAGGAAAATCTCTCCACAGGTTTTAATGACCACTTTGTAAGCCCAAATCCCACAAAACAGATTATCAATATCTGGGTCCTTAGTTCTCAGCCTTTTAAGGTATTACCTTATTCAGTGGATACTCCACAATACCCTCTGCGCCTGCTGATTTAAGCTTTGGGATAATATCACGTACAATTTTCTCATCAATTATAACCTCAAGCGCAAACCATCCCTTATCAGAAAGGGCTGAGACTGTAGGAGAGTGCATAGAAGAAAGGAGGCTCATTACCCTTTTAAACGATTTTTCTGATACATTCATCTTGAGTCCAACCTTTTCCTCTGCAGAAAGCGCCCCTTTTAGAAGAAGTACGATATTTTCCATCTTTTGTTTTTTCCATTTATACTGCCATGCCTTTTTGTTTGCAATAAATCGGGTGCTTGACTCAAGAATTGTTTCAATAATCCTCAGGTTATTCGCCGTTAGAGATGCGCCTGTCTCTGTAAGCTCAACTATTGCATCAGCAAGATAAGGCGGTTTTACCTCTGTTGCCCCCCATGAAAAATCCACCTCTGCCTTTATCCCTTTTGATTTTAGGTATCTCTTTGTAAACCCTACAAGCTCTGTTGCAATGCGTTTGCCATTTAAATCTTTAATGCCCTTTATCTTTGAATCATTAGGAACTGCGATAACCCATTTTACCGCTCTTAATCCACCTTTTGCATAGTTAAGCTCTGCAACTTCATACACATTGGCCCCTTGCTCAAGTATCCAGTCTTTGCCTGTAAGTCCGCAGTCAAGCACACCGTCGTTAACATACCTTGCCATCTCCTGCGCCCTTATGAGCATTGCTTCTATTTCAGTATCGTCAAAGACAGGATAGTAAGAACGTGCATCAACAGACACCTGATAACCTGCTTTTCTAAAGAGCTTTAATGTTGACTCCTGAAGGCTACCTTTTGGGAGCCCGAGTTTCAAAACTTTATTCATACCTTTAATCCTCGCATACTAAAAATTGAGTTTTTGTGACTGATTAAATAATACTATTGTAAAGATAAAGAAGTCAAAATAAGTTTTGTTTGACATAAAGTTATAGTTTGTGTGATAATTGGAATGTTTAAAATGATAAACAAAAGCAGTAGTAGAACAAAATAACAAAAACTAAAAGGAGGTAATTGTAATGAGTAAATTAAGGGTGAGGGGGAATATGCTTTTTAGTAGAAGTAGAAGTAGTGTAGTAGGTATATTCGCGTTTTTCTTTTTATTGAGTCTTGTTTTTGTAAGTCAAATTGCCTTCGCAGAAGGGGTTCAACCTCTCGTTGAGACCAAGTGGCTTGCGGAGAATCTAAAAAAACCAGATGTCCGTATTTTATATGTGGGTAGCATGGCTCCAGATGATATGGCAAAATTTGGTAGTAAGCATATCCCAGGTTCTATGTATATGAGTTCAAACAGCCTGATGAAGGTTCTTGGTAATGGTAGCACCCCTCCAAACAAGAATGAGTTTGAGGCGCTCATGGGCAGACTCGGAATAAGCAATGATACCCATGTAGTTGTTTATGGAGAAGGCGGGGGAAATCCTTTTATTACCAATGCCTTCTGGCTTCTGGATTATTTCGGACATAAAAAGGTGAGCTATCTGAATGGTGGGATATCAAAATGGGCACAGGAGAAACTACAGATAGAGACAGGTCCTCCTGCAGAGATTAAAACCACCAAATACAAGGCAACACCTGATTCCTCAATCTTCTCTGATGCTGATTATGTCTTAAAAAACCTTAAAAATCCAAAGGTTGCAATTGTTGATACTCGTGGAGCAGACGCATTTAGTGGCAAGGTAAATGAAGTTGAGACCAATAAGAGGGTAGGGCATATTCCTGGTGCAGCAGATTTAATGTTTTTTACAACCAATCTCAAGGGCGATGGAACCTTTAAGTCGGTTGAAGACCTGAAGGGAGTCTATGAATCAAAAGGAGTTACTAAAGACAAAGAGGTTATAGTATATTGCCAGGGTGGTGTACGTGCTGCACATACATATTTTGTTTTAAAACATATACTCGGTTACCCCAAGGTTAGAAATTATGTAGGTTCATGGGGTGAATGGAGCAATCTTGAACCTGCAAAGTATCCAGTGGAGAAATAGTTATTAAAAAAAAGGGTGGGGTAAAAAAATGGCAAAAAAGATAGCTGTATTAATAAGAGATAGACAGGGCGAGGGTCTTAGAATGGGAGTGGGTTTGACACTCGCAGATGATGCTATTGATGTTTATGTCCTTGATAGAGAGGTTGAAAGGAATGAAAATAATGACTTGAACCTTGAGACAATGAAAGATATAGGAGTGAATGTATACACTAACTATAAAGGTAATACAGATTTGGAATACTTCTCTACAGAAGAGATTGCAAAAAAACTCCTTGAGTATAACCACATAATACCGTACTAATAAGGAGGGATTAGGATGAAGATATTGTATCTCCTGAAGCAAGAACCTGATGAGACATTAAAGAAATTCATTGATGAGCATAAAAAGGCAAATGAGGTTACAATTATAGACATTAATAAAAATAAGAACTACGATGAGGTTGTTGATAGTATCTTTGCTGTTGACAAAGTTATTGCCTGGTAATGTAGGGACTGATGCCTTCATCAGCCCAAATATCTTTTAAGGAGGAGGAGAGAGATGAAGCTCGGGATACTGATTAATACTGATAAACATCTTTGTGATGCTCTTGGTATTGTAAAGTCTGCCTTATCAAAGGGACATGAGGTGAACATATTTAATATGGATGATGGGACAAGACTACTCGGCAATCCGGCCTTCACAGGACTCTGCAGGACCAAAGGTGTTTCAATGAGCTTTTGTGACCACAGTGCAAAGGGTCTTGGAATCTCCAAAGAAGGAATTCCTCAGGAAGTTGCCTGCGGCAGCCAGTATAATAATGCACTTATGGTGAATGGTGCCGATAGGGTTATTGTCCTGTGAGTGGAAAATCAGAAAGCAGGAAGTGAAAAGGAAAAACAGACGAAAGGAAAGTTGAAAGGCTGAAAAGCTTTAATTTAAAGCTAAAGCCTTAAATTTTCAGGACGGGGGAGTGTGATTGAATTATAGAGGTTTTAAGTCTGGGGTTTTCAGCTTCTCATTTAGTAAAAAATTTAACAAAAACAGGAGGCAATGATGCTTAGAGATGGTAAAATGCTGAAGTTCATTTCTTTAATGGTCGGTGTTTTTTTACTTTTCACTGCACAGACTTATGCTGCTCAATTTAAACACCCAGAGTTATTGGCAACTCCAGCAGATGTAGAGAAGCACATGGGTAAATGGATTGTGCTTGACTGCCGGGATGCAGCAACAACAACAGACAAAAAAACGGGTGAGGTTATGAAAGGTTATAGCGATGGACACATTCCGGGCGCTATAAATCTTGGCGGCGATTGTGCAAAGGTCTTGAGAACTAAGGAAGAATCGGTGGTTTTCAAGGATGATAAAGGGAATATTGATGTAGTAAAATATGACAAAATCCTCGGAGATACCGGGATAAGTAGCGACAAGACTATTGTAGTTTATGGTGATGCGCCGAGAATTACCAGTGCCACTGTTGGTTTCTGGATACTTGAATACTTGGGTCAGAAGGATGTCCGTTTCCTCAACGGTGGTGTTGAGGCATGGGAAGCTGCTGGAAAGAAGCTGGATACTGCAGAGACAAAACTTCCACCTGCTAAATATAAGGCGCATCTTATAAAAAACAGAATAGCTACTACAGATGAAGTTCTGAAGGTTGCCAAAGGCGAAATTAAAAATGTTCAGATTGTGGACTCAAGGACACCTGGAGAATATGCAGGTACCGATATGAGGGCAAAAAGGGGCGGACACATTCCTACCTGCGATTTAAATGTCTCCCATGTCGAGATATTTGATAAAAAGACAGGGATGATTAAGTCTGCTGAAGAACTGGAGAAGCTTTACGGCAAACTGGACAAGAACAAGAGGACAATTCTTTACTGCCAGACAGGAACCCGCTCAACACTTAATTATCTGATATTCAAGGCTATGGGGTTCAAGGATGTAGCCAATTACGATGATTCATGGATAATCTGGGGGAATAGAGAGGACACACCTATTGAAAAGTAGGTGCTGACCTGCTTTTAGGTAAGCCTTGTTAGAAAGCTTGGTTAGAGTCAAAATAGGAGACGAAAAATCGTCTCCTATTTTTTTTTGCAAAAAGAGAGGTTGTTAGATAAAATAACCCAAATGGCCCCCTATGTTTCTAAAAGGATTGAGTTTTTTCTGATTTCCCTTCTGACATTTTTCAGCTTTCTCATCCTTTTTGTTCTCAGGGGAATTGACGATAACAGGCTGACCTCTTGGTTGTGGACATTTAGCAGTTTTACTATCACAGGATTTTCCTTAATCATAATTTCTGGGATTATCTCTGCATATATGCTTACAAGACTTTCTTTCCTAAAGTTCAGTCCATCTGTATTTCTTTTTTTACTGTCATTTATTTCTGTAATGCCTTTCTGGAAAGTTCCGGAGGTTATTCTGGATGCGTCGCGGTATTTCACTCAGGCAAAACACCTTGATATTTATGGAATTGGCTCTTTCCTTAAAGAATGGGGCAGGGATATTAATATATGGACTGACATGCCCCTCATTCCTTTTCTTTATGGACTGATATTTAAGCTTTTTGGAGAGTCAAGGGTTTATATTCAAGCATTTACCACGTTTCTATTTTCTATGACAGTTGTGCTTACATATAACATAGGAAAAACATTATGGAATGAGTCAGTTGGTTTTTATGGAGGAGTGCTTCTGCTCGGTATCCCATACCTATTTTCTCAGATACCACTCATGCTTGTTGATATACCTGCAATGTTCTTTTTAATGCTTGCAATCTTTGCATTTATCAAGGCATTGGAGCATGGAGGATTGTGGGTGTTGCTTTCATCAATTACCATATTTCTTGCTTTTTTTTCAAAGTATTCGGCATGGCTGATGCTTTCTGTCCTTGTCGTTATATTCATGGTTTATTTGCTTTCTCAAAGCTGTCAGCTGTCAGCTGTCAGCTGTCAGCCACAAAAACCCCGAACCTATTTTTATAGAGGTTCTGTAACTTTTTTAATTACGGCGGTATTAATAGGAATAGTTTTTTTATACAAGTTTGATGTCTTTTCAGAGCAGATAAATCTTTTGATAGCTTTTCAAAAACCGGGGCTAAGGAGATGGGGCGAGCGTTTTATCTCAACCTTCTTTTTTCAGATTCATCCCTTTATCACTGTTTCCGCGATATATTCTACCTATATTGCCTTAAAGAGAAGAGATGTTAAGTATGCGATTATAAGCTATCTGATAATATTTATACTTTTATTTCAGATAAAAAGGATACGATACATCATAATGATATTCCCACTGCTGACATTAATGGCATCCTATGGTCTGCAGGAGATAAAAGACAGGCGCATTTTAAGGTTTATTGCTTCATATACGGTTATCTTTTCGCTTCTTATTGCAGTTCTTACATACCTTTCTTTCCTCCAAAAAACAAGTGCTGTGAATATAAAAAACGCTGGCAGTTTTTTGAATTCGCTTGATGCCTCCGAGATTGAGGTGTTTACTCTTCAGGCAAAGAATCATGATGTCAACCCTGCTGTCTCTGTGCCCATTCTTGACCTCTTTACTTCAAAAAGAATCATCTATCATTATGACAAAGATTTTTCTCCTCCACCAAAAGATTTTGAGAAGTCGCCATTGAGATTCACATGGGAATATAAAAATCCAGAATATTATACGGGCAGCATAGATGGTTCAGGAAAGGCTATAGTAGTAATATACAGCGATTTAGAAGCAACCCTTCCCCCCTATATTTTGCAAAAGATAGAAGGCTATCGCTATTCCGATATCTTTAAAATCTCAGAGGACGTATTCCAATATAAGACATTTGTAACGGTTTACTATAACCTGAGATAAATGATTTACCACTCTATGAGTCGTAGACAGAGGTATATACCAGATGGTATATACCAGAGGACACAGAGAAAGGCAATGATATATATGGCTCTTATATGTGCTTCTTTATCCTTATGTTTAGTTCCTCAAGAAGCGATTTAAGGTCTAAGCCTTTCTCTTTTGCAACCTTCTCTATGTTCCAATAGTAATCACTCTCAAACTTATATCCACAACCACAAATCCCAAGATTCAGAAAGTATTCTGTGAGCTCGGGAAAGTTTTTAATAATATCTATCACCTTTGTGGAAGCCTTTATCTCCCCAATCTCATCCATCTGGTTTTTTTTATTATTGACAAAATCTTTCCAAAATACCTATTATAGCAAAAGCCTCAAATAAGGTATAAAAGAGACGTTGTGGTTCCCTTCATAAAGAAAGGGAAAATAAAGGATTCTTCAAGACGAAAATTATAAATAAAGGAGGTATTAAGGTTTATGGAAGTAGTAGACAATACAGAGAAAAGAAATAAAATATGGGCATTCCTCACAACAGGTATCCTTATCCTTATCAGCCTACTGTACTATAAGACAAATGTATATTACATATACCTTGTAGCCTACATCTGGTTTGGGTTTGCCTATGGGATGATGCTTCAGTATGGAAGGTTCTGTTTTGCATCGGCATCAAGAGACCTTTTCGCTGCAGGTGTCCCAAGAATGGCTGTTGGTATTCTGGTAGCGCTTGTATTTTTTAGCCTTATACAGGCAACTCTTGCATCAACCAACATGAGTACCTTTCATCCAGCACCATTCGGGATCCATACATTAATCTCGGGGATGATATTTGGCGTTGGGATGGTTCTTGCGGGCGGCTGTGCCTCAGGCTCTCTGTATAAGATTGGCGAGGGGAATGGCACATCTTTCCTAGCAGCATTTTTCGGACTTTGTATAGGACAGGCAATATTCGTCGACGTAAAGTGGTTCAATTTCCTTGTACCCCAGAAATGGATAGATTCAGCGATTGCAAAAGGACTTCCTGCCGATAAACTGACATCATCCTTTGACACATACCTTGCAGGATATGTATGGAATCAGCCAACCCTTCAGTTGTCACAGACAAAGACCATATCAGAAGCCTTACCGGGTGCAGCAAAGTATTTTATTGGAGACTCATTATTGAACGCCCTTATACCGGCAGCAGTACTTCTTATTGTCATCTATGCCTTCTACATTAGAAAAGGCTTTATGAAGAAAAGGGCAAAAGCAAAAGGCAGGGCGATGGGTTTTAGTGATGAATTTACCGGAATCTGGAATATGATAACTGCATCAAAGAGAACAACTATTATGGGCGTGATTATCGGTATTGTAGCAGGACTCCACATATTCGTTATGAAGGGAATGCAGATTAAGTTTGGCGTTACAAATTTCGGACAGTTATTAACAAGGATGGGGCATGCTTCTGATACCAGTATCAAGGGTACTGTTTTTGACCCCGGATATTGGTATATAACAAGCCAGGAAGGGCAGTTCGGTGCCTGGATTCTCGAAAAATTCGGATGGAATATGAGGGACAATATATTCTTCGGTATCAATAACGGCATCCCGGAACCCTGGCGCAACCCTGCCCTCTGGATGTCTTTTGGTATCATTTTTGGTGCTATGGTTATGGCGCGCCTTAACAATGAATTTAAGCTTAAACTGCCCAAGGGAGAACTTATTGTATGGGGTCTGCTCGGTGGATTACTAATGGGTATAGGTTCAAGACCTGCACTTGGTTGTAATATAGGTGCCTTCTTTATAAGGGTTGCCGGTGGTGACCCAAGTGGGTGGCTATATGGCATAGGCATGGTAGCAGGCGCATTTTTAGGAGTTAAATTCTTTAACTGGTGGTCTGAAAGAAAAATGGCAAAAGAAATGGAGGCGTTTTAAAGTGTCAAAGTATCAAAGTATCAAAGCTTTGACACTGTGACACTATGAATCTTTGATACTAACTAAATATAAGGAGGAAGTTGATTATGGCAATGAAATTTGAAAAAACAGGAGAGGGAATTTATATGCTTGATGTGTGTGGATATGTCTGTCCGCATCCTCAGATTTATACCAAAAAATCTCTTGAGAAAATGGCTGAGGGCGATGTTGTTGAAGTAATACTTGATAACCCGTCATCGGTTGAGACGATAACGCAGATGTGCGACCAGGTAGGGCATGATGTGCTGGACAAAAAAACAGAGGGCGGCAAAATATACATGAAGATAAAAAAGGGATAAGATTTTTCCCTTTAATAAATTGAGGAGGGTTTTATGAAAGCACCCTTAGTGGTTATTGTAGTTATTGTTTTGGGGATCCTCGGGTTCCTGTTAGTCTATAGTCAGCAGCATGATATGCCTGCCCAAGCCACGCAGGGACATGGAGCACCTTCTGGCGGTTATGGGCAAGCCCCGGCAGCAGGCGGTTATGGTAGTGCCCCATCGGCAGGAGGATATGGGCATGCACCGGCATCTGGCGGCTACGGAGCGCCCCCATCAGCAGGCGGTTATGGTGCACCTCCGACAGCAGGTGGCTATGGAGCACCCTCTGGTGGTTACGGCAAATAAGAGAGAACCCACATCTGATTAAACCTTAGTAGTATGGAGGGTAGAGATGAAAAAAATATTGATTGCAGTAGATGACACAAATGGCACCAAAAATGCCTTCTCAGTGTGTAGTAAAATATGTTCCTGCATTCGTCCTGAGACTATTGTTTTGTGTTATGTGGAAAAATTTGAGGGCAGGTCATTAATGGATGCGATGCTCGGTGATGCTGAGATATCAACTCTAAGAAATGTATTAGAGGGAACAGAATATAAAGAGGCACTGGATAAAAAGGCACAGGCGATCCTAAATTACTACAAAAAGGCATTGGAAGATAAAGGAGTAACAGGTATAAAGACAATAATTAAATCAGGACACCCTGCTGATGAGATCCTGAAAACTGCTAAAGAAGAGGGTGTGGATATGATTGCTATCGGTTCCAGAGGCAGGAGAACGAGTAATCTTTTCATGGGGAGCGTCAGTAGAGAGATAGCTAACAGAGCCGATGTCCCGGTGCTGCTCGTGAAGTGAGAGTGGAAAATTTATTTTAGTGTCTTTTAGTATAAAAAATGTTGCTTAATTATTAGGTTTTAAAATACCCTGTGGTTTCACCGCAGGGTATTTTTGTTAAGAGGTAAACTTGGCTAACAGTAAGAAAGAAATCATCATATTAGGTGGTGGACTCACAGGACTTTCTGCAGGGTGTGTCTTAACTAAAGCAGGACATGACGTTAGGGTATTGGAAAGTGATTCTACAGTAGGAGGCCTTTCAAGGACGATTACCCATGGCAAATTTCGTTTTGATTTAGGCGGGCATAGATTTTTCACAAAAAACAAAAGAATTGAGCATTTTGTAAGAGCCCTTATGGATGGAGAATTAGTATCTGTCCTGCGTAAGAGTAAGATATACATGCGAAATAAATATTTTGATTATCCCCTTAAACCCGTAAATGCCATGTTTGGTATGGGCATATCAACTACATTAAAAATAATATCTGACTATGGTGCCCATAGGGTAAAGAGATTAATAAGGAAGGAAAACCAGGTTTCTCTTGAAGACTGGGTAGTGAGCAATTTTGGCCGCAAGATGTTTGATGTCTACTTTAAGGAATATAGTGAAAAGGTGTGGGGGATTGAATGCAGCAGGATAAGCTCAGAATGGGTTGCACAACGTATAAAAGGGCTTTCTCTCGGGGTAGCGATTAAGAATGCATTCTTTAAATTTAGTGGTAAAAATGTACCAACCCTTGCTGACAGATTCCTATACCCATCATTAGGGATTGGTCAGATTGCCGATAGGCTTAAAGAGATAATAGATAGAAGTAACCAGGTGGTAACAAGCATCTCTGTTAAGCAGATTAACCACTCAGATTTCAGGGTGAAGAGTATTACTGCAAGCAATTGTAACCGGACATATGATATTGAAGGTAGCGAATTCATATCAAGCATACCCCTTACAACCATGGTTCGGATGCTTCATCCAAAACCACCTGAGGACGTAATCTTAGCAGCATCCAAACTAAAATACAGAGACCTTGTAATTGTGACATTAATGATAAACCGTGAAAGGGTTACTGACCAGACATGGATATATCTGCCCGAGCAAAGAATATCCTTTAGCAGGATTCATGAGCCAAAAAACTGGAGTGTTCAGATGGCTCCGGAGGGGAAAACGCATATTGTAGTGGAATACTTTTGTTCTGAGGGTGACGAGATATGGAGTGCAACCGATGCAAAGCTATCAGATAGCACTGCTAAAAATCTGGAGAAGATGGGTTTTGTTAAGATGAATGAGGTTATAGACAGTGTTGTTATAAGAGTCCCAAAGGCATATCCATTGTTTGAGGTAGGATATGAGGCATATTACAACAAAGTAATAGATTATCTCGGTAGATTCAAAAACCTATACATTGCTGGCAGGGGAGGGATGTTTAAATACTACAATATGGATCATGCGATAGAGTCAGGGATAGAAGTGGCAGAGAAAATTTTAAAAGCTGACAGCTATCAGCTATCAGCTATCAGCTAAAAAATGAAATGCGCATTGATTATTCCAGCATGGGTGCCTGAAGAAATCTTTTCCTCCAGGACTGCGAGTTCACAGATAAACTACTGGCAACCATTGGGAACCCTTTATGTTGCCTCATGCCTTCTTGCAGCAGGTCATGAAATAAAGCTTCTTAATGGTGCCTTCATGACGCATGCTGAGATACTAAACAGGGTCTCAATTTATAAACCTGATTTTGTTGGCATTTACTCAACCACCTTTGGCTGGAAAAAGGCAATCTATACTGCTTCGGAAATCAGACGAATAACCCCACCCATCCTTCCCTTATTTAAGGGGAGAAGTAAAGAGGGGTTTCCCCGCCCCTACATAGTGGTTGGAGGTCCCTACCCAATAGCAATGCAGGAAAAATGTCTGACAGATACCATAGCAATTGATGCAGTGGTTACAGGGGAAGGTGAACTCACTGTACCTGAAATAATAGAGCATATCCAAAAAGGCAAGTCTCTTAATGGTGTAGAAGGGATAATTTACAGAAAAGGTGAAAAGATTATAAAGAACCCTCCAAGACAATTAATCAGTGACCTGAATTCCGTCCCATTTCCTGCAAGGGAGCTTTTAGGAGATGCAAATCTCTACATCCCCCCCCCTGCTACATACAAGAGAAAACCTGTGGCTGTGGTGATGACCTCAAGAGGGTGCAACAGGTATTGTATCTATTGTTTTCAGATGGATAAAACGAGAAAAAGCGGTATCCGCTATCGCAGTGTTGAGAATGTCCTTGAAGAGATAGAACTCTGTATAAAACAGGGCTTCAGAGAGATAAAGTTTATAGATGATACATTTGCTGCAGATTATCAGAGGGCTATGCAGATAGCTGAGGAGATAAAAGCTTGTAGACTTGATTTTACATGGTTTGCCTCTGCATGTGTAAATCAGGTAGACAAGCCTTTGCTTAAGGCATTTAAGGATGCAGGTTGTTGGGCAATACTTCTGGGTGCTGAAAGCGGAGTGCAGAAAAACCTTAATGCCTTAAGAAAGGGGATAACACTTCAGCAGACACGAAATGCTGTAAAATGGGCAAAAGATGTAGGGATTAAGGTAAGCACCCCTTTTATGTTTGGTATTCCCGGTGAGACATTTGAAGAAGGACTTAAGACCATTGAATTCGCAATAGACCTTAACCCTGACATTGCAAACTTTCATGCCATAACACCATTCCCCGGCACAGAACTTTACGACGATGTAGAAAAATATGGAACCATTTCTGTTCAACTTACAGACTTTACCTATCAGGGTGCAGCATTTATCCCACACAGTATGACGCGGGAAGAAATTTTAAGACTCAGGCAGATAGCGTTTAAGAGATTCTACTCCCGTCCATCGTTTATCCTCAGAAGACTCATTGAATTAAGGAATCTAAATGATTTAAAAGTCGCAGCCAAAGGCTTAAATAGCTTATTTTGGCTATGGACAAAGAGCGATGTATTCAGGAGATAAAATTAGACCTGAAGATATTCTTTTAACAGGGCAGGATACATTCTTGGATTAAACAGTATATTTGTCATGAAATAACATTCATGTGTGCAGAAGCAGCCATTATTCTGAATTGAATGAATTACTCTTTTAGCTCGCTCGTTCATTAAAACTCTTTTAAAATTATATCCTTCGTCCCTTACATTGCCCATTCTCATTTCAGGTATAAACGATTCACATGGAAAAACATCCCCTGTTTCAGTAAGCACAAGGTTCAGTCTGCCTGCATAACAGGGGATTAATTGTCTTTTTTGAATCATAGTCTCATGGATAAGACGTCTCTGCATAATATCCTGCGCAGCCTTTAGTCTTGCTCCCCTGAAACGATAGATAGGAGCTTTTTTATTTTTTAGATTTGATTCCAGCTTTCTTATTGTCTCACGGTATTTCTCAACATCTACATCCTTCAGCTTTGCGTCAGAAACATCACCCCTTATGAGAGATACAGTATGAGTTTTAATCTTATCCAATTTACTGACAAACTCAATAACCTCATCCATATTATCCTGATTTGCTGAAGAGAATACGGTGTTTATCCCAAGTTCAAAATTTGGATAATTTTCAATTAACTTAGCAAGGGCATGATAAGTCTGCATAGTTTTCTGAAAACTCCCCTTCCCCCTCATAGAATCATGCATTTGTTCAGTGCCTTCAATAGAGAGTTTTACAACAATAGTGCTCTTGCTGCAGTGTTTCAATATCGCTTCTATCTTTGTAGTGATAACATCGGTTAATAAACCATTGGTTGGTAAAAGGATTATAGAAGGTTTGTTTCTTTCATAAAATATCTTTGTTATTTCAACAATGTCATTTCTTAAGAATATTTCACCTCCTGAAAATGCAAGCCAGAGCAATCTTCCCATTGAAGAAGAGAGCTTTTCAATTTCATTAAGGGTCAATTCTCCTTCCTGAGTAGGAACACTCACCAAATCCCCCCTCCCCCCCTTTGCCAAAGGGGGGTAAGGGGGGATTTTTGAATTGTCAGCATCAGAGGAAAGATTCACCCCGTTAGAAAATTCGGTATGTTTTTTATCTCGTCCAACTTGTGACGACTCCTTTCTAACGGGGTAAAAACAGAATGAACATCTCAGGTTGCATCTTTTGGTTAAAAAAACAGTAAGATGCACCGGCTTATGTTTCCATAACACAGAGATTATATGGCGGAATGGGGAATACATTTAGAAAATTATAATGCTTAACTCCTTTTATTAACGTCCTTATCCACATAAAGACTATCAAGCGGACTTTTGGGAGCATTTGACATATCTCTGATTACATGAGTATAAATCATAGTGGTTTCAACATGTTTATGACCCAGCAGTTCCTGTACCTCTCTGATATTGACCCCGCTCATTAAAAGGTGTGTTGCGAAACTGTGTCTGTTTGAGCGATTAGCTTTTAGCTCTTAGCTTTTTGAAAAACGATATTAGCATCTTCTTCACTTCGACTATTTCTGCCATCAACAGCTTGAAGTCCTGCTTATTTATTAGTTCAAGATCACAACAGAGCAAAAGTAAATACTCAAGCTCGCTTGCCGAACCTATGGCAATCTCAATAAAACGAGCAAGCTCTGTATCCCTGCTCCTGCCGCAGCCTTCCGATATATTGGTTGGTATTGAAGCACAGGCTCTACGTATCTGGCTTGTTAATCCGTACATTTCTTCGCGAGGAAAACCTGACGTGATTTTATAAATCTTTAGAGTCAACTTATGACCACGCTCCCATACTTTGAGTTCCCTAAAGTCTTTCATTGATGACTCCTTGCTTAATAGAAAGTGGCTTATAGCTTAATGCTAATAGCTTATGGCTGTAAAGAATGCCTGATTCTGCGTTGAGGCGGATAAACTGCCAAAAAGCTTAAAAATTCCTTTACGTCAGAAGGAGATAATAACTGCAGGTCTTTACTCCGGGTAAATGTCTGAAATTGTCTTATCCACAGTGTATATGTTTTTAATGTTTTAGGTGAATAATGTCTTGTTTTTATCTCGGAATACAAACCAGTATAAGCCGATTCCCAAGCGGGATAGAGGGCTTTCCCCTCTATTAAGAGGGGATTAAGGGGTGTGTCCTTCTTTTCTTGACGGAAGGCGCTTACATTATCCTCCTTCCCTTGATTTGAGGCGCTTACATTCCCTCTCCCTTGATGGGAGGGGGCGAGGGGGAGGGTGACTGTTTTATTTTCCTCTGTAAGTCGTTGACTTATGAGGGGTTGAGGTGTCGGAATTTCTTTTTTAGTGCCGGATTGAACAAGTTCATAATAGAGAGCTATAGAATGAGATGCTTGTTTTTGCTGTTCCTGTGTCTGATGTTTTTCCTGCAGTTTTTTTATAAAATGCGGAAGGCTGTCCAGATTAGAATGAGGCAGACGATACTTTTGACAGAAATCCAGATAATACTGCAGCCATTTCCTGTATTCATTATGGCATTTCTCAGGAATTGCCTTTTTAACTAAAAGTGCATTAAAATGTGTTCTGATGACTGGAGAAATATCAAACATGGTAGATATCCAGTTTTCTGTATATCATTACAAAACGTGTGATATACAGCTAATTAAACATGATTAAGCCATAAATAGCAAGAAAATAGCGAAAAATCTGTAATCCAGAAATAGAAATGTCCGCTTTTACCGAAATAGAAATGTCCTATTCCAAGTGATGCTATACTGCCTCTTTTTAAAAAAGGAGGCGAGGATGGCAGGAAAGGACATTATCATTTTGCAT
>JACQXB010000045.1 GCA_016208965.1 Nitrospirota bacterium | reverse complement strand
TCCTTCTCCTTCTTGTCAATGATTCCGAGATAACTGTTGTTGCTATGCAAGTCCACTCCAGCGTAAAGTTTCATTTGTCCCGATGCTTCGGGATTATTTTTAGATGCTGCAATTTTACCTGTTACAGCATCCTTTTGAGGTACCTTCTTAATGGATAATGAATATCGCTGCGCTACCGGCAGCCTTTTATATGATTATCAGGTCTTGAATCTTGCTGAATAGTAAAAGTAAACAGGCTGTTGCCCAAACTGAAATTCATTAGTTAATAGCAGCATAATATTGGGTGGCACTTCTTTTTTTCTCAAATATTAGACCAATGCAGTAATTTAAGAAATCGAGCAGTCCGTTTAGTCCCTTTCTTTGCACTATTTCCATTGCTACTGCCGCTGCATTTCCTGTCCCCCTTCCATACCTTACCAATATCTCTATATTTTGAATCGCCGCTGTAATGTATTCTTGAATCTGTACTCTCCACAATCTTCTCCACCGGGCTCTTTTAAATCCAAACCGCTTAGCTCTGGCAAATGACCTCTCCATCAGATGCTGCCGTGTCTTAATGTCTTTTTTCGATTGCGCACTTCCTGCTAATGCACGCATACAATCAATTTCTTGCTGTCTCAAGTGTCTCTTTACTGTTCTGCCTGCTTTGTTCTTCGTACATTGTGGCCGTAATTCGCATATTCCGCATTCTTTCTTTGGCGCTCCATAATCTATGCCCTGACGGGCTTCGTGAAGTGATTTCCGTTTTAATCTTTTCCCCGCCGGACACTCATAGGTGTCTGTCTCTTTATCATAGATGAATCTGTCATCCGCAAATATCCCGCTCCGTAAACCGCTATTTTTTTAGATCAGGGATGTGTGCCTTTACTCCTTTGTCATAACAGGTTAGATAATTCTGGATTGTTCCGTATTTACTATCTGCCACTACTGTATTTGCATTTGCCCCTATGTTGCTCTGATGTGCTTGCATTAATGAATTCATCCGGTGTGCTTCGTTTACATCTCCCGTTGTTACCTCTGTTGCTGTGATTACCTCCGCTGCCGGATCTACTGCACACGATGTGTATGATAACGAAGCTTTGGCTTTCCTACCCTCACTATTGATGCGTCAGGGTCTGTCGTAGATATATATCGGTTATTTACCTCTCTAAAGTCCTTTGTATCTTTCCGTGTATCCTCTTTTTCATCCAGCCTTCTTTCCAATTCCAGATAACTTTTATTGAGATACCTTTTTAGAGAGTGTGTATCCACTACCGAATTATTCGATGCGTCCGCATCTATTAAGCTGGAATCAATAAATATCTTGCTCCCATCAACCAACCCTGCCTCTACACACTGCCAGACAATCATTTCAAAGAATTTCTTAAATGCCTCTACTACCCATTTCTTCCTTGCCTTTGACAATACACTGTGATTCGGTACCTCCGTATCTAAGTCATAGCCGAGAAACCACAGCCAGTCCAGCCTCTCAGGCAATGTCCCCATCAATTCACGTTCAGACCTGACATTGTAAAATACCAGCAATAACATCAGTTTCAATATTACTGGTGGCGGTACCGATACATTGCCATTGCTCCCGTACTTGTCTTTTACCTCTTTGTAGATGAAGTCAAAGTCAATGACTTTATCTATCCTTCTTAATGGATGATTCTTTCGTATCCTCCTGTCCAAATGAATCCCTGTATAAAAAAGCTTCTCCTGCGGTGCTGGCTGATAGCTCATCATAGAGTTTCTTTCTCCTCCTTATCAGTTTTCTGCTGCGTAATTATAACAGGTATTCTCTCTCTATGGATGATTTGGGCAACAGCCCGTTCTTTGTTCACAAATGAAAGACTATATGATACTATATGATACTACAATATAATTTGCTATTTCTGGACACCGTTTTTTGTAATTATGCCTATTTTTATGGTATCTCTATTTTTAATGCCCTTATCTTTTTGTGAAGATTACTTCTCTCTATCCCAAGTTCCTCTGCTGTTTTTGAAATATTCCACTTATTTTCCTGAAGTTTTCTAATAATAAAATGCCTTTCAAATTGCTCCCTTGCTTCTCTCAATGTCTTATAACTCATATAATCTGTTTCTGTTTCTTTAATAAAGGATAATCCCTTCACATCAATGATATCAGAGGGATTCATGATTACAAATCGTTCAATAGTATTCTTAAGTTCCCTTACATTCCCAGTCCAGTCATGACTCATCAGGGCATCCAGTGCTGCTTTACTCACTTTCTTCACCTTTTGTCCATATCGCTGTGCAAAAATTTTCAAGAAAAAAAAAAAAAAAAACGGTATATCGTCTTTCCTTTCTCTTAAAGGGGGAATACTTATAAGGATTACATTGAGCCTGAAATATAGATCCTCACGGAAATTTCCATTTTTTATCTCTTCCTGTAAATTTTTATTTGTAGCAGTAATTATTCTCACATCTACCTTTATCTTATTACTGCCCCCGACCCTCTGAAATTCTTGTGTTTCAATAACCCTCAAAACCTTCGCCTGGGTAGGAAGCGACATGTCGCCAATCTCATCTAAAAATAGCGTCCCGCCATCTGCCAATTCAAACTTTCCCTTTTTCCGTTCAAAAGCACCTGTGAAGGAACCCTTTTCATGACCAAACAACTCTGATTCAATCAGTTCATGCGGGATAGCAGCACAATTTACTTCTATAAAATCCTTATCTCTTCTGTCACTTGCATCATGCAATGCCCTTGCAACAACTTCCTTCCCGGTTCCACTTTCACCATATATAAGCACCCTGCCCTGAGACTGAGCTGCTTTTACTACCTCCTCCTTAATAATCTTCATCTTTGGACTTTCTCCGATTATATTCAACTCACCCATCCTCAATGCTATGTTCTCCCTCTCAAGTCGTTGTCTTTCAAGTGCCCTTTTAACGAGGATTAATACCCTTTCAAGAGAGAGGGGTTTTTCAAGAAAATCGTATGCGCCTAATCTTATTGCCTGAATAGCAATATCAATATTTGCATGCCCTGATAACATTATTACAGCGGGGGACCTGTTTATATCCTTAATGGCTTTCAGGGTCTCTATGCCATCCATCCCTTTCATCCATACATCTAACAATATAACCTCGGGGGAGAACTCACTGGTTAAATTTACTGCCTCTTCCCCTGAAGAGGCAGTAATAACCTCATACCCTTCATCATCAAGAATACCCTTCAGAGACTCCAAGATGCTATCTTCGTCATCAACTACAAGGACTGTTGACTTAGCTGCCTTCATAATTCTTTCTCTTTCTTTATAATTATCTTCCTACTGGCTTTTCTGTGGGTAATAAAAACACAGAGACACTGAGACACTGAGTTTATAAAAATAATTTTAAAATTCATTCTCTCTCTGTGCCTCCGTGTCTATGTGTTTTGTTCTGCATTATTTATTCTCCCACTCAATTCCCTGAAGAGCCATAATTATTATCACTTTCTGCTTGCCGGTAATTCTATAATAAATTGTGTCCCTTTCGGCTCGTTACCTCTCACACTTATATATCCATTATGGTCTGTTATTATCTTATTCACTATTGCCATACCAAGCCCTGTGCCTTCCTTCTTTGTTGAAAAATATGGTAAAAAAAGTTTATCCCTGTCTTCTTCTTTTATACCTAATCCATCATCTATGACCTCTATTCTTACAAGTTCCAGAAAAGGGTCATAAAATATATTTAACCATATGTTTTCAGTTTTTGCTTGAATGGAATTATCTATCAGGTTTATTAAAACCCTTTTTATCTGCTCTCTGTCAATCTCAATCTCAGGTATATCTCCAAATGATGTTAATATCTTAATTTGTTTAAAATCACTATAAAGATTAACTACATCTTCAACTATTGTCTTCAGATTATTGGGTGCAAGTTTTATCTTTGGCATCTTGCCAAATCTTGTGAATTCATCCACAAGACCCTTAAGGCTATCAACTTCTCTCACTATTGTGGTAATTGACCCTTTTAATACAGTCTCGAAATCTGGAGTCTTTTCCTGCCATTTTTTCATTACCCTTTCAGCAGATAATTTAATAGGTGTAAGAGGGTTCTTTATCTCATGAGCTACCCTTCGTGCTACCTCCTCCCATGCAAGCACTCGCTGTGCCTTTATAATTTTGGTCAGGTCATCAAAAACCACAAGTATCCCGATAAAGTTATCAGCCGAGTCTTTTAATGTTGTTATATACACCCTCAGATTTACATAATTACCATCTATGGCCGCATGAATTTCTTTTTGAGCAGCATTAAAGCCTTTCTTCCCAATCTGATTTATCATTGAATTTAGCTCTTCTGATTTAATCTTTTCTAAAAGTTCCTTATACCTCTTACCAATGAGGTTATTGCGGGATAAATTCAACATGGTGCATGCGGCTTTATTTAGAGTTATAATTCTACCTGAATGCTCAAGGAATATGACACCGGTGTTTATATTCTCAAGGATTGCCTCCATACTTAGTCTTCTTCTGTCTGATTCAGTATATGACTCTTGAAGAGATATCCTTCCTTCCTTTAGCTCTCTAACCATCCTGTTAAAGGAGTTAATCAATAAACCTATCTCATCATCTCTTTTTAAATCAATTGCTGTATCAAGATTACCATCTGCAACATGGGTTGTTGCCTCTGCGAGTAATCTGATTGGCACAGTTATACCTTTTGCTATACGGAGTGCTATCCATAAAGCTAAAAAGACAATTAAAAGTGTGGCAATCGCGAGTATAAGAAAATATATAAATTTTATCGGGTTCTGAAGGGTTTTAATCTGATGATATTCGTTATAGGACTTTTTAATAGATCCCATTTTATTCACAATATCTTTTGAGATGGTTGTTTCAACTACAACCACCCCTGCTACCTCATTACCCTCTTTGACAGGAGAAGCTGCCCTGATAATGTCACCGCTATCACTGGTTATTATTTCTGTATCAGGTATCCCCTTGAAAGCAGCACTAACCAAGTCTGACCCATCGGAATGCCTGAGCAAATAAGCTTTAACACCCCTTCTTTCTCCATTCATGGGTGTTTTTACATTTTTACTTGATGCCAATAAATCTGCGTAGGTCTGAATGTTTCTTGCTTCTCTTAAATAGAATGTCTTTGCAATATCCATAGAATCATTTATAGGGCTCTGAATCTCTATGGAAAACCATTTATCAATGGTATTGTCTATAAGTTGCTTTGATAAGATAAAAAGGAAAATTGACGGTATCAGCGTGAGCCCCACAAAAGCAGCGACAAGCTTTCTCCTAAATCTTGAGACCATAACTTTCTGTCTTTTTTCATTATAAATGCTAATAAGATTTCTAACCACAAAGGCAATCAGGATTAGAAGATATAAGACTATATTCACAGTTAGAAAAGTAATCCCAATCTTTATAAGGAGTGGCCCATGTTTAATTCCCAAGTAATTTAGCAAAATGCCCGTGATGACTATTGCTACAATACTGATAACAAAAAGCACCAATAGTGTTTTAAGATATTTCATCTCTTCTTCCCGATGGTAAATGGTGGGGATTTTTTAATAAAACTCGTCTCTGTCTCAGGGATAAAGAGCATAAAAAAACCTATGAGTGGTGGAAGTTCTCTGCTTTTAGACTCAACCACAACCCTTACTAAATACTTCCCACGCTCAAGCTCTCTAACATTAGCAAGGTTAACATCTTTAACTGTAAGACTCCTCTCTTTTAGAGTGTTTGAATCTTTGAAAATTTTCTCTTTAAGAGTGGTCCCATCATAGGATGAGAGGTGGTATTGTCCCCTCAGGTTATCGTATTTAATAATATTTTGAATCTTTTTTCTTACTACAAGATCATCGGGCCAAAAACTAAAAACTCTAAAAAGTTCTATAGAAAAAATAATCTCCTTTTCAA
This sequence comes from Nitrospirota bacterium, assembly GCA_016208965.1. Lineage (GTDB taxonomy): Bacteria > Nitrospirota > Thermodesulfovibrionia > UBA6902 > DSMQ01 > JACQXB01. The sequence continues at coordinate 19,136 of JACQXB010000045.1, read as the reverse complement.
TCCCTGAGTTCATAGCTGTCTCTATCTCTTTGGTGCTAAAAAAACCTGTATTCACGATGATATTATTATCCTGTATTTTTATCTCAGGACCTAAAATATTGGCAATAGCTGGAGACGTAGTTAAGATAAAAGATACACTAAAAATTATAATAAGCAAATGCCTTGCCATTTAATTACTTGACAAAATCTTGAAAATTTATTTTGATTATAACATACGTAACATATAACATATAACTGAGAAGTAGGAAGTAGGAAGTAGGAAGTAGGAAGTAGGAAGTAGGAAGTAGGAAGTAAAAGATAAGGAAATATGAATTTCAGAAATTCTCACTTCCCACTTCTTACTTTATTACTTAAAAAGGAGGGAGATATGGAATTAAAGGCAGTAAAGATAAATATACCCGAGGGCTGTAATATTATCCTCGGACAGACACATTTTATAAAAACTGCAGAAGACCTCTATGAGATTCTTGTAACTACTATCCCTCAGGCAAAGTTTGGTATTGCCTTTACAGAGGCATCCGGCCCATGTCTGATTAGAACTGAGGGGAACGATACAAAGTTAATTAATATCTGTATGAAAAACCTTCAGGAGATTGGCGCAGGCCATGTTTTTTGTATATTACTCAGGAATGCCTATCCAATCAATGTCATGAATGCTATAAAGAATTGTTCGGAGGTCTGTAATATTTACTGTGCAACAGCAAATCTTGTAGAAGTAATTGTTGCAGAGACAGAACAGGGCAGAGGGATCATGGGTGTTATAGATGGTTTTTCTCCAAAAGGCGTTGAGGGTGATTCAGACAAGGTGCATCGAAAAGAGTTTTTAAGAAAGATAGGGTATAAATTATAAGAACTGAGAAAGTGGAAGTGTAGCTTTATTTAAATATTTCTCCTGTTTCTTTACACCAGAAGAGTAAATCAAGATGACTTAAGGGTATTTCTATCTGCCGTGCAAATTGTTTCATGGATTCTTCTATCTGCAAGTATGTTTTTTTGCTTAGTGATTGAGGGATGTGCTCTATTACACCTAACAGTTTTAAGTTTTTAAGTATGTGCCTGTCAAGGATGGCAATTTCCTCTCCAAAACCTATATTTCTTAGAAAATGACTTGCCTCTTTGTATCCAATGCCCTTAATGTTTTTTACTATCCATTCCCTGCATTTAAGGACATTATTATGACGCTTTATAATGGGCTTTATGGAAAGTTTTCCATTATTTGTAAATAATCTTCTTGCGCCTACAATGTATTCTGCCTTTTTATTTTTGAATCTTACACCGAGTAATTTTCTTTCTATCTGCTTGTAATCACCCTTTAACAACAAACCACTTTCTCTCAGTCTTAAGATAGCATCCCAGCAGATTTTGGCTTTAGATTGTGGAGTAAGAATGCAGAAGGCTAATTCTCCAAAAACCTCATCGTCATCTCCATTAAGCCACAACTGCCCGAACTCTTCTAATCTCTCTGGTATCTCCTGTCTCTTCACATCATATAATCTTCTTATGGATGTTACCTTCTCCACTCACTCCTCCAAACTTATAATTTCGGTATTTTAACACAAGAAGGTTTTTTAACAGTCCATTATTACACCAGTATACTTTTATCCTCCTGTTAAATCAATTTGTCAATTGGAAATACTCAATCTTTTTCAAATAACGCAGGCGTTGTCTTTCTAAGAGAGATTAACCTTTCAGTGTATTCTAAATCTTTCTTGCCAAGATAATTAAAGATAAGCTTTGAGAGGGCTGGCCTCCAGTTACCAATAAGGGTTCTGATTGTTAATTTTATATTGTAGTTAACTGACCTTGAAATTAAAAACATGAATATAGCAGGCTCAATGGTCATTCTAACTGTAAAGTAGAGGATGTTTGTTAACAATAAATGGAACTGTCTTCTTGATGTCACTGATTTATTCAGGTATCTTACAAGAAATCTCGGGATATAGGGAGTTATCCTGAGTAATTTATTGAGGTATGTTTCGTTAAACTTAGTGGGCATATATGTGTAAAGAGAAGAATCACGCGTGGTAATATTATCTTTTATTGCTTTTTCAGTAAGTGGTGTTCCGGGGAAGAATGTAAGATGAGCCAGAGAGATTATATATGGTCTTCTGAGCTTAGACATGGAATCAATTGTCTCCATTTCGGTCTCTTCTGTCTCGTAAGGATTGTCCACTATCATCTCATAAAATGGAACGGCTTTAGCCTCTGAGATAAGCTCGGCTGCCTTCATGACAGATGAGAAATTAATCCTTCTATCGTAAATTTCAAAATTAACCCGGTCACTTCCTGATTGAATCCCCATGACAATCATACTTAAACCTGCGTCTTTAAGCATAAATAGTTTTTCCCTCTCAAGTAGAGTAGGGATTGCACGGACTATAAAAGGCAGATTTATATGTTTTTTATATTTTTCAGAGAATTTTCTAATCCATTCTCTGCTGTGCACGAAAAAGCAATCATCTTCAAAGTTTATATACAGGACATATGGGTCTTTTTTTACAGCCTTTAATTCTTCCATACAGTTCTCAACGGCCCTTTCCCTTACTTTTCTTCCATAGACAGCTATAAGGGCGGTATGGCCACAGTATGAACAATTAAATGGACAACCTCTTGTTGTTATCATCATGTGGCATGTGCCACTATAAAGTGCATATCTGCGGAAGAGGTGTGGGTTTTTGGCAAAATTATATATCTTTCCATTGTGGAAGCCATAGTAGTAATCGGGCAGATATTCCTGAAATGGCAGATTATCCAGATTCGTCTCTAGTGAACTAACTGATTGTTTTATTATTTTTCCATTACAACGCACCCATATATTTGGGATATTAGGCGGCACGTCTTTACCCTTATTGCGAAGATGCTCCAATAAGGAAACAACTGCACTTTCTCCCTCTCCACGGCATACATAGTCTGCATATTTTATACACTCCTCAGGATAGGTGCTTACATGCACACCACCCCATATTATAGGCGTCTGGAATCTCTCGCGTAAAAGTCGTGTTATATTCTTTGCAGGATAAAACTCAATAGACATAAGTCCTATCCCGATTAAATCGGGGTTATAATCCCGGATAAAATCTTCTATAGCAGGGCTAAGAGTAGGCTCTAAATATCCAGGTAAAAGTAAAATCCTCGCCTCATGGCTATTTGCATGGATATTCGCCGCGATATACTTCAGTCCTGTGACATACGCATTAGACTGTAGTGAAATAAGCAGACACTTCATAAAATCCGTGCTGTTTTTATAGATATATTACTCAACTCCAGCGACAAGAGGTTGTCATTGCGAGTCCCGAAGCGTCGGGACGAAGCAATCCCTTATGACAGACTCGGAACAGGCTCCGCAATCTGACACGAAGTGTCATTCCGAGCAAGTGAGCCGAAGCCCTGAGTTAAGCGAAGGGGAGCAATCTCATCCTGAGATTGCCACGCACCCTCTGGGTGCTCGCAATGACATGTAAATTAACGATATTCTCATTTTATCGCTGGATTAGGGATTTGTTTAAGACTCCTTCTTTGTATTTTCCTTTTCCTTTTCCTTTTCCTTTTTTTTCTCTATCAATGAATCATAGTCCACAAACTCAAGAATAGCCATTGAAGAGTTATCTCCGGCTCGGCACCTGCTTCTTACAATCCGTAAATAACCACTATTCCTGTTGGTAAGTTTTGGTGTAATAGCATTAAAGAGTTTAGTAATTATCCCTTTATTTGGTAATAAGGAAATCGCTATCCTCCTGGAATGTAAATCTCCTTTCTTCCCAAGTGTGATTACCCGCTCAGCAATCTTCTTTGCCTCTTTTGCCTTAGCTACAGTGGTCTCAATCTTTAAATGCTCAAATAAAGATGTAACAAGCCCCCTGAGGAGTGCCTTCCTCTGGTTGGTATTTCTACCAAATCCTCTGCCGGCTACCTTATGACGCACTACCTTCTCCTCCCCTTGTGTTAGAAGATGCCTCTCGCATGGCATCCATATCCACTCTCATATTAAAATGTAGCCCCATTGATGTAAGAACCTCTTTTATCTCATTCAGGGATTTTCTACCAAAATTATTGGTCTTTAGCATTTCTTGTTCCGTCTTCTGGACAAGGTCAGCAATTGTACAAATATCTGCATTTTTCAGACAGTTAGAAGCCCGAACAGAAAGCTCAAGCTCGTCTACGCTCTTCAGGAGGTGCTCATTAAAGATCAGGGGATTATCGTTCTCAACATTTGCTCCTACCAGCGATTCTTTTTCAATAGTTTCCTCATCCAGTAAAAATAAGGAAGTATATTCATTGAGTATATTTGCAGCATCAGTAATTGCCTTCTGTGGTGTAATGCTCCCATCTGTCCATATCTCCATAACCAGCCTGTCGTAATCTGTCTCACGGCCGACCCTTGCCTTTTCTACCCAAAAATTAACCTTTTTTATTGGTGTAAAAATAGAATCTATAGCAATCACATCTACAGGTTGCCCCTCTTCTTTATTTTTATCAGCAGGGACAAAGCTCTTTCCTTTTTTCACTGTCATATCCATTTTAAACTCTGCGCCCTTCCCAACGGTTGCAATATAAATATCGGGATTAAGAACCTCCACTTGCGGCCCTGTAATAATATCCTTTCCCTTAACCTCTGCGGGCCCCTTTATCTTAATTGAAATAACCATGGGTGTATCTAAGTGGAGCTTGAATCTAAGTTGTTTTACATTAAGCACAATATCCACTATATCTTCCCTAACACCCGGCAATGTGGAGAATTCATGGAATACGCCAGGAATCCTTATGGATGAGACCGCAGCTCCCTCTATGGAAGATAGCAAAACCCTCCTTAAGGAATTCCCGATAGTGGTACCAAAACCCCTCTCAAAAGCCTCAGCGTAAAGCTTTCCATATGTACCTGTGAGGGTGTCGGGATCAAAATAAACCTTCTCAGGCAGTTGAAAACCTTTTTTTCTTAAATCCATTAATCCTCCCTGCATAACTGCTGATTACACCGATTTTAAAGAAAGATTACACAGATTATTTTTTGTCTCTGGTCATCTGCGTTTTTTTATCTGTGTAATCAAAGTCTTTAAATCTGTGAAATCAATTATTTTATTTATTTTGAATATAACTCAACTATTAGTTCTTCCTGAACAGGCAGTGCCACTTCTTCTCTGGTAGGTAGATGAAGAATTTTGCCTTTAAGATTCTTTATATCCATCTCTATCCAATTAGGAATACCTCTATGTTCAACTCTGGAGATACTATCCTGAACAAGTTCTCTGCTTGATTCTTTAATTGCAATAATATCCCCAGGCCGCACAAGATAAGATGGTATATTTACCTTTTTACCATTTACTGTAAAATGACCATGATTAACAAGTTGTCGAGCCTGTCTTCTGTTTGAGGCAAATCCTGAGCGGTAAGCCACATTATCTAACCTACTTTCTAAAAGTTGCAACAGGTTACTTCCTGTCACGCCCTTCATCCTTTTAGCCATATAAAAATATCTCTTGAACTGTTTTTCCAGGACTCCATAAATCTGTTTTACTTTTTGTTTTTCCCTTAACTGTAATCCATACTCTGACAACTTGCTCTTCTTTTGACCATGAGGTCCGGGGGCATAATTTCTACGCTCTGCTGCACATTTATCTGTATAACACCTGTCTCCTTTCAAAAAAAGCTTCTCACCCTCTCGTCTGCATTTCCTGCAGTGTGCACCAGAATACTTTGCCACTATACTCTCCTTCTCTTCGGTGGTCTACAACCATTATGCGGGACAGGGGTTATATCCTTTATAAGATTTATTTCAAGTCCAGCAGACTGAAGTGCCCTGATAGCTGATTCTCTCCCAGCACCGGGACCTTTAATAAATACATCTACTTTTCTCACTCCAAGGTCTACAGCTTTTCTTGCAACTACCCCGGCGGCTATTTGCGCTGCATATGGAGTGCTCTTCCTTGACCCTTTAAAACCCTGCGCACCTGCTGATGACCATGTGATTACATTGCCATTCGGGTCGGTAATGGTAACTATGGTATTATTAAAAGTTGCCTGAATAAACGCACAACCTGAATGAATGTTTCTTTTAACCTTCTTTTGAGACATTAAGCCTCCTTCCTCTTAGTAATAACAGCCTTCCTCGGGCCTTTACGGGTACGTGCATTTGTCCTTGTCCTCTGTCCCCTTACGGGTAATTTAGCCTTGTGTCTTGAACCTCTATAACAAGTTATATCCTGAAGCCTTTTTATATTCATTGCTATCTCGCGTTTGAGGTCTCCTTCAACCCTATAGTCTCTATCAATAATAGTCCTTATTTTTATAGCCTCTTCATCAATAATATCCTTAACCCTTTTATTCAGATCAACACCTGCCTCTCTAAGAATCTTCTGTGAAGAGGTCATTCCTATACCAAAGATCCTTGTAAGCCCGAACTCTATTCTTTCGTTTTTTCGTAAATCAACACCAGCAATTCTCACTTTATGTTATCTCCCTTCATTCACTTTCAACCTTCAACTTGTAACTTTTAACTATCTACCCCTGTCTTTGTTTATGTCTTTTCTCACTGCATATGACTCTGATCACACCCTTCCTCTTTATTATCTTGCACTTACCACATATGGGCTTCACTGATGAACGCACCTTCATATCTACCTCCCAGAACTAAAAAGTAGGAAGTAGGAACTAAGAAGTAGGAAGTAAAAAATTCTTTCTTTACTTCTCACTTCCCAGTTCTCACTTCTTACTTCTCACTTAAATCTATACGTTATTCTGCCCTTGGTAAGATTATATGGAGAAAACTCTACAGTGACCTTATCACCGGATAGTATCTTGATAAAGTGCATGCGCATCTTCCCAGAAATATATGCCAATATCCGTTGCCCGTTTTCCAATTCAACCCTAAACATCGCGTTAGGCAAGGTCTCTACCACCGTTCCCCGAACCTCTATTACATCTTCCTTAGGCATTTTCAAAACTATATATTATATTTATTTTCTATAATTCAGTCAAGACCTTTGGACCGTCTCTTGTTATTGCAACTGTATGTTCGAAATGGGCTGATGGCATCCTGTCTTTTGTAACAGCAGTCCACCCATCGTCTAATATAACAACCTCCCAACTCCCTGCATTAACCATGGGTTCAATGGCTAATGTCATTCCTTCCATAAGGGTTGGGCCCTCTCCTTTGTTGCCGAAATTTGGTAATTGTGGTTCTTCATGAAGCTCTCTGCCTATCCCGTGTCCTACAAAATTTCTGACCACTGAAAAACCATTCTCTTCTACATAGCATTGAATAGAGCATGATATATCAAAGAGCCTGTTACCAACAGTTGCAGACATTATACCCCTGTAAAGCGCCTCTTTTGTGACCGCTATCAACCTCTTCTTTGCATCATTTATCTTACCAACTGGAAGAGTTGCTGCTACATCACCATAAAAGCCCTTATAATATACGCCGGTGTCCAGACTAATTATATCCCCCTCTTTTAACTTTGTATTTGAAGGAATACCATGAACAACCTGTTCGTTTATGGATGTACAGAGACTTGCTGGATAACCTTTATACCCTTTGAATGCAGGGATCGCACCCTTGCTAATAATAAAAGACTCTGCTAACTTATCAAGTTCTATAGTAGTTACCCCCACTCCTATAATCTTTTTTATGCTACCTAATGCCTCTGCCACAATTCTGCAGGCATCGGCTATCCTTTTAATTTCATCCTGTGATTTAAGGATTATCAATGATTAAATCTAAATTGACTAAACTGATACACGATTCAAGATTCATGATACAGGATACAGAGCATTGCAAATTGTAAAATTAACAATTAGCATTTCAAATTTAACATGCTAATTTTGTCCCGACTATTCGGGAATAATTTTAAAATGTATTCTGTTTCAAATATCATATATCCTGTATCATATTAGTTTAGCTTCTTCTGCCTCTAATTCTTCCCTTCTTTAGGAACCCTTCATAGGAACGTGTGACTAAATGGGATTCCATCTGCGAGATTGTATCAAGAGCAACCCCCACTACTATAAGGAGTGACGTCCCCCCGAAATAAAATGGGACTTTGAAATATGCCCCGAGTATATCAGGTAATATACATACTGCCGCCAGATATACCGCACCACCAAATGTAATCCTTGCGAGAACTCTATAGATATATTCGGATGTGTTTTGTCCTGGTCTTACACCCGGAATAAAACCACCATATTTTTTTAGATTCTCTGCTATGTCTTGGGGATTAAAGATTATTGCTGTATAAAAATAGCAAAAGAAGAAAATCATCCCCACATAGAGTATTGTATAAATCAATGTGCCTGGAGAAAGCTGTCTTGCTGCTCCCTGAACCCATGGTACCGCTATGAAACCAACTATTGTCGCAGGAAACATTATTATTGAGGATGCAAATATCGGAGGGATAACACCTGCACTGTTTACCTTTAAGGGCAAGTGCGTACTTTGCCCTCCATAGACCTTTCTTCCAACAACCCTTCTAGCATACTGGATTGGTATCTTTCTTTGCCCCCGCTCTACAAATATAATTACGCCTACAACAATCACAATTATAATTATTAAAACTATAACTAAGATAAGAGGTATCTCACCTGTTTTGAGAAGCCTTACTGTATTCACAACTGCATTTGGAAACCCCGCTACAATGCCTGCAAAGATAATAAGCGATATCCCATTGCCAATTCCCCGTTCTGTTATCTGTTCTCCAAGCCACATAATAAAGGCAGTTCCTGATGTAAGCGTAATCATGGTCATAAACCTAAATGACCACCCTGGATTTTGAACAAACTCCCCCTGACTCATACTTTCAATACCCATTGAGATGCCAAATGACTGGATAGCGCTTATTACAACAGTTCCATATCGTGTATACTGGACAATTTTCTTCCTGCCCCTTTCCCCTTCTTTAGCAAGTTTGCCAAGTGCAGGTATAACCACAGTCAAAAGCTGAAGGATAATTGAGGCGCTTATGTATGGCATTATACCGAGAGCGAAAATCGTTAATCGAGATAGTGCGCCTCCTGAGAACATATCAAAAAAGCCCATGAGTGCGCCGCCTTTTTCCATAAGAAACTTGCTCAAAGCCTCACCATTGATACCAGGGGTTGGTATATGTGCCCCGATTCTATAAACAGCAAGAAGGGCAAGCGTAAATATTACCCTGCTTTTGAGTTCTGCAATTTTAAAGATGTCCTGAAAGGCGCTAAGAATACTCATCGTAAGAAATCAAAAATTAAAATGAAAAATGTAAAATTAAGGAGTTCTTTATTTTTAAAAATTTTTTCTTCCACAATTTTGTCCCGACTGTTCGGGATGAATTTTTATTTTTGAATTACTTCTACGCTTCCGCCTGCTTTAACGATCTTCTCTTTCGCAGAAGCACTGAAGGCATGAGCCCTCACAGTAATAGGGGACTTAATCTCACCCTCTCCTAAAATTTTAACCCCATCCCTAATATCCTTTATCAATCCATTCTCAAAAAGAACCTCCGGTGTAACGATAGGCACCTGAAGTTCACCCAATGTCTTTAAATTTACAATAGAATATTCCTTTTTAAAGATATTGTGAAACCCCCTCTTAGGCAGCCTGCGCTGAAGGGGCGTTTGTCCACCCTCAAATCCGGCGCCCTTTGTGCCACCTGACCTTGCCTTCTGCCCTTTGTGTCCTTTACACGAGGTTTTACCATGCCCTGAACCCTGCCCCCTACCTACTCTCTTTGGCTTTTTCTTGCTTCCTGCCACTGGTAACAGCTCAGATAATTTCAAGTCTCCAGCACTTCCTTTCTTTTAAAATTTATCTTCATTCGTAAAAAAGTTGAAACCCGTATAAACAAACACTGAGACACAGAGACACTGAGAATTGCATCCCGAATAAGTCGGGACAAATTTTAAATTTGTAATTTGTCCCGATAATTCGGGAATAAATTTACAATGATTTTCTCTGTGTCTCTGTGTTTAAATATATCTTTTTCAACTAAAATACGAAAGACCCTGAATTTATCTTAATTTTCTGACCCCTCTTTTACCTCAATTAAATGTGAGACCTTCTGGAACATCCCTTTTATAGAAGGGACATCTTCTTTAATCACACTATCATTGGGCCTTTTTAAACCCAATGCCCTGACAATCTTTCTATGTTTTTCAGGTTTGCCTATAAGGCTCCGCTTTAGTGTTATCTTAAGCATTTTCATCGGTTCCTGTTTTTTGTTCATTTTCTACTCTGATCCTTCTCTTTGTAATACTTTCAAGGTCTCTTAAATTCTTAAGTCCTTCAATTGTGGCCTTAACAGCATTAAGTGGATTATGACTTCCAATAGCCTTAACAACCACATTATGTACCCCAGCAACCTCCATTACCGCCCTTGCACCACCACCTGCTATAATCCCTGTGCCCTGTTTAGCAGGTTTCATAACCACATTTACAGCGCCATATTTCGCTGTTATCTGATGAGGGATTGTGCCATCCTTTAAGAGAATCTTTATTAAAACCCTTTTTGCCTGTTCCACTGCCTTTCTTATGGCCTCGGGGACCTCCTTAGCCTTACCCAATCCCACACCTACACACCCACTACCATCACCAACAACAACAACGGCACTAAAAGAAAATCTCCTTCCACCTTTTACAACTTTAGCAACTCTATTTATAGAGATAACCTTTTCTTTTAAGTTAAGACCTTTAGGGTCAATCCTTGCCACTATATCTCCTCTTATAAAATTTAAAATTTATCCCGAATAGTCGGGATGATTTTTGATTTTAGAATTCTAATCCTGCCTCTCTTGCTGCATCAGCTAAGGCATTTACCCTACCATGATAAGGGTATCCGCCTCTATCAAAAACTACCTTTTTAATTCCCTTCTCTAAAGCCCTCTTTGCAACTAATGCACCAACCTCTTTTGCTGCATTAATATCACCTCCTGTTTTAAGCCCTCCCCTCAACACATTATCCATGGTTGATAAAGTCACAAGTGTATGCCCAATCGAGTCATCTATTATCTGGGCATAAATATGTTTAAGGCTTTTAAAAACATTAAGCCTTGGCCTCTCCGGGGTTCCGTGAATCTTTTTTCTTATCCTTATGTGCCGTCTTACTTTTGCTTCAGCCTTTTCCATGCTCAAAACTTCCTCCAAAAAATCAATTATTCATTAATCGTTATTCGTTAATTGTCATGCTAATAACGAATAACCAATAACACTTAACTATTTCTTCCCTGCCTTACCTGCCTTAAGCTTAATCGCCTCACCAAGATATCTTACACCTTTCCCTTTGTATGCATCAGGTAGTCTTAGTGACCTCAGGTTTGCAGCAACCTGTCCGATTAATTGTTTATCTACCCCTTTAAGGGTTATCTGTGTCTGTTTGGGATCAACCTGAGCAGTTATACCCTCTGCTAAGGCATATTCAACAGGATGAGAATATCCAAGTGATAATATTAATTTTTTACCTTGAACCTGTGCTCTATAGCCAATACCTGTAATTTCAAGTACCTTCTCGTATCCCTCGCTTACCCCCTTAACCATGTTGACAATGATACCTCTGGCTGTCCCGTGTAATGCCTTTAGTTGGTTTGTATCAACGTTTCTATTTACCAAAACGCTCCTATCAACTACTGATACAACCAATTCAGGCGGAAAATACCACTTAAGTTCACCCTTAGTCCCCTTAATAGTGATTTCATTGCCAGTAACTCTAACATCCACGCCCGTAGGTAAACTTATCGGTTTTTTCCCTATTCTTGACATCCTAACTCCAAAATCAAAATGCAAAAATCAAAATGCAAAAATCAAAATGCATCCCGAATAGTCGGGATGATTTTTTATTTTTAATTTTTAAATTTTCTTTTACCATATATAGCATAAAACCTCTCCACCTACCCCCTCTCTCCTACACCCGTCGTCAGGAAGCACCCCTTTTGATGTTGAAAGGATTGCTATCCCCATACCTCCCATCACTGTTGGTATGTGCTTTTTTTCAACATATACTCTCCTGCTTGACTTACTTATTCTTCTAAGACCTAAAATAATATTCTCACCCTTTAGATCATACTTTAATGATACCCTTAAAATGCCTTGCTTTTTATCCTTCAACAACCGATACCCTTTTATAAACCCTTTCTCTTTGAGAATCTTTATTATCTCTAATTTTAATCTTGACGCAGGAATATCAACCTTTTCTGCCTTGACCATGCTTGCATTTCTTATTCTTGTGAGCATATCTGCAATAGGATCAATTATCATAAACATCCACCTCTACCAGCTTGATTTTATTACTCCAGGAATCTGTCCCATTAAGGCTAATCGCCTAAAACATATCCTGCACACCCCAAATCTCCTTAAATAGCCCCTCGGCCTGCCACAGATTTGGCACCTGTTATGCCCTCTTACTTTAAATTTTGGCTGCCTTTTTGATTTTTCTATTAAACACTTTTTAGCCATAAATCTCTAACCCCTTTCTCTAAATGGCATCCCAAGGTGTTTAAGTAATGCCTTGCCTTCCTCATCTGTCCTTGCAGAGGTAATAATGATGATATCCATGCCATGAATCCCCTGGACCTTATCATAATCTATCTCGGGGAATATACTCTGCTCTTTAACCCCAAAGGCATAATTACCTCTGCCGTCAAACGATTTAGTAGAAATCCCTTTGAAGTCCCTTATTCGGGGTAGTGCAAGGCTTATGAACTTATCAAGAAACTCGTACATCCTGTCATCCCTTAAGGTAACCTTACACCCTATGGGCATCCCCTGCCTGAGCTTAAAACCTGCGATGGACTTTTTAGCCTTTGTAATAACTGGTTTCTGCCCAGTTATCGTTGCCAGCTCTTCCACTGCAGCATCCAGAAGTTTTATGTTCTGAATAGCCTCTCCCATACCAACATTAAGCACAATCGCCTTTACCCTTGGTACCTGCATTACATTTTTGTATGAAAACTCCTTTGCTATCGCAGGGACAACTTCCTTTTTATATTTTTCCTTTAATCTAATCATTATCTATCAATAATCTCCTTGCAGTTTTTACAAACTCTCATCTTTGTCCCATCATCGAGAACGCGGCATCCTATCATTGTTGGCTTATCGCATTTAGGACACAGTAGTATAACCCTTGATCTGCAAATCGGCGACTCCTTCTCTATAATACCGCCCTGCGTATATTTTTTACTTGGCTTCATATGCCTCTTTATAATATTCAGTTTTTCTACAAGAAGTTTATATTCCTTGGGATAAATAGACAGCACCCTGCCCTTCTTGCCTCTTTCATCACCGCTAATTACTTTTACTGTATCGTTCTTTTTAATGTCTAAACTCACCTTATTTCTCCAAGTTATTTATCGTTTTAATTTATAGCACCTCTGGTGCGAGAGAAACGATCTTCATGAACTCCTTCCATCTTAATTCTCTTGATACAGGACCAAATATCCTTGTGCCTATAGGCTCGCCTTCTGCATTTATAAGCACTACTGCATTCCGATCAAATCTTATATAAGAGCCGTCTGGCCTGCGAACCTCTTTTTTAGTCCTTACAACAACAGCCTTGGCAACCGTACCCTTCTTAATGTTGCTTTCAGGAATAGCCTCTTTAACACTTACAACCACAATATCTCCAAGCCCTGCATACCTTCTGTGGCTCCCGCCAAGCACCTTAATGCACTGAACTTTTTTTGCCCCTGAGTTATCAGCAACCTCTAAGATACTTCTGAGTTGAATCATGAGACTTTCACCTCTCTACTTTTCCTAAAACAACCCACATCTTCTCCTTGCTGATAGGTTTTGACTCAATAATTCTGACTTTATCGCCAACCTTATATTTATTCTCTTCGTCATGAGCCTTAAATTTCGAAACCTTTTTTATGGTCTTTTTATAAAGAGGATGTTGGGTCAGCCTTTTAACAGCTACTACGACTGTTTTCTCCATCTTGTCACTTACAACTTCACCTGTAAAAATTTTCTTTGGCATCTCTTCCTTCCCTCTTTAGAGTTAAGAATTAAAAGTTAAGAGTTAAAAATTGAAAATTTTGAAACTTTCAACTTTTAACTTTTAACTTTTCACTCATTACAGTCAATACACTTGCTATACCTTTCCTTACCTGTCTAATCCTCATGGGATTCTCTATCTCGCCAGTTACCTTCTGAAACCTCAGGTTAAACAGTTCCTTCCTCATGCTCGTCTCTTCCTGTTTCAGTTCTTCAAGTGTTAATGACCTTAAATCTGGGGGCTTTTTCATACCATTCCCCCTCTCTTTACAAATTTAGTTGCAATAGTAATCTTGTGAGATGCAAGCCTGAACGCCTCCTTAGCCACATCTTCAGTAACGCCTGAAATTTCATAAAGCACCTTGCCAGGCTTTACAACTGCAACCCAAGACTCAGGAGAGCCTTTGCCTTTTCCCATTCTTGTCTCAGCAGGCTTCTTTGTCAGCGGCTTATCCGGAAACATCCTTATCCACAATTTACAGCCTCTCTTCGCATGCCTTGTTATTGCAACTCTTGCTGCCTCTATCTGGCGGTTTGAAACCCAGCCTGGCTCAAGGGCTTTAAGCCCAAATTCTCCAAAAGATATATCTGAGCCTCTATAAGCCTTGCCGTTCATCCTGCCTTTCATCATCTTTCTGAATTTTACTCTCTTTGGCATCAACATAATCGCACCCTCTTAAACAGACATTACTCCAGTAATTTGAGCCGGACCGGTCTCTATCAGTATATCTCCCTTATATATCCAGACCTTTACCCCTATCTTTCCATAAGTTGTAATTGCCTCTGCCAGCCCAAAATTTATATCCGCCCTAAATGTGTGCAATGGCACCCTGCCTTCTCTATACCATCCTGTTCTTGCTATTTCAGCGCCAGCAAGTCGTCCTGCACACATAACCTTTATCCCTAACGCGCCAAAACGTAATGCCGATATAACAGCCTTCTTCATTGCCTTCCTAAAGGCTACCCTCTTTTCAAGTTGGAGGGCAATGTTCTCTGCGACTAATTGTGCATCCACCTCTGGTTTTTTTACCTCTTTTATATCTATACTTATCTGCTTTCCTGTAAATCGCTCTAAATCCTTTTTAAGTTTGTCGACTTCTGCTCCCTTCTTACCAATGATTATCCCTGGCCTTGCAGCGTGAATGACAACCTTTACATTCTGTCCTGCCCTCTCTATCTCTATTTTAGAGACACCTGCATGAAACAGCTTTTCCTTAATAAGTTTACGAATATTTAAGTCCTCGTGAAGGGTTATTCTATAACCCTTCTTAGCAAACCATATAGAGTCCCATGTCTTTATTATTCCCAGTCTGTTGCCTATCGGATTTGTTTTCTGCCCCAAACTCTACCTCCATTTTCAATATATAGGAATTTATATCCGCAGATTTCACAGATTAATCAGATTTTTTAATCTTTAAATACAAAATACTTTTTAACATCTGCGTCATCTGCGTAATCTGTGGATTAATTAAGTTTTTGTTCTTCTTCCAAAATTAATGTTATATGACTTGTCCTTTTCTTTATAATATTAGACCTACCCATTGCCCGCGTCATCAATCTCTTCGTCGCCGGGCCTTGTCCCACAAACACCTTAGATATCTTCATAGAATCAGGGTCTGCAACTTTTTTCTGTTCTGCATTAGCCATCGCAGACCTCAAAACCTTAGCAACTATCTTTGCAGCGCTGTGGAGAAGAAATCTGAGTGTTATAAGGGCATCTCCTGCCTTTTTGCCTCTTACTAAATCAAGAACCCTTTTTACCTTTCTTGGTGAAACCTGCGCATATCTGAGTATAGCCTTTGATTCCATCACCAATTACCTTTCTCCCGTCGGAGTCGGTGCCTCTTTCTTCCTCGTACCGGAATGAGCTTTAAATGTTCTTGTCGGGGAAAATTCTCCAAGCTTATGTCCAACCATGCTTTCAGTTATATATACAGGTATAAACTTCCTGCCGTTATGCACTGCAAGTGTATGTCCAATGAATTCAGGAGTAATCGTTGATCTCCTCGCCCATGTCTTAATGATCCTTTTCTCTCCTGAATCATTCATTGCATTAATCTTCTTGAAGAGTTTCGGGTCTATATATGGTCCTTTTTTCAGAGATCTCGGCAAAATATCCTCCTTTTACTTCTTCTTCCTTCTTCTTACAATAAATTTATCTGTTCTCTTGTTTTTTCTTGTCTTAACGCCTTCCGGTTTACCCCATGGAGAGCAAGCTGGCCTGCCGCCCGAGCTTTTACCCTCACCACCTCCAAGGGGGTGGTCTACTGGATTCATTGCAACCCCCCTTACAATAGGCCTTCTGCCTAACCGCCTCTTTCTTCCTGCCTTCCCAACAGATATATTTTCTCGCTCAACATTACTTACCTGACCTATTGTAGCCATACACTTTGAATGTATAAGTCTTACCTCTCCAGAGGAAAGTTTTATATGACAATAATCTCCTTCCTTAGCTGCAAGCTGAGCATAGGCACCTGCCCCCCGTGCAAGCTTTCCTCCCTCTCCAGGATGAAGCTCAATATTATGAACAAATGTGCCAAGTGGGATAGTCTCTAATGGAAGCGCATTGCCAACCTTTATTTCAACATTCTGTCCTGAGGTAAGTGAATCCCCGGCTTTTAGCCCTGCAGGTGCAAGGATATACCTTCTTTCCCCGTCTTTATATTTAAGTAAGGCAATTCGTCCTGACCTGTTAGGGTCATATTCTATAGATTCAACTACACAAGGGATCCCATATTTATCCCGCTTGAAATCAATAATCCTGTATGCCCTTTTATGACCTCCACCCCTGTGCCATACTGTGATACATCCTGAATTATTTCTGCCTCCACTCTTTTTTAGAGGTACCACAAGTGGTTTGTATGGTTTTTCCGTGGTAATCTCGGAAAAATCAAACCCCGTTCTAAAGCGCGCTCCAGGTGATGTAGGTTTATATGTCTTTAGCGGCATTTATACTCCCTCAATAATGTCTAACTTTTCTCCCTTTTTTAGGGTTACAATAGCCTTCTTCCAGTCAGGTCTTCTGCCTTCAAACCTGCCAAGACGTTTCTTCTTGCCTTTATAATTTATGGTTGTAACACCCTCTGCTTTCACCTTAAAAATATCTTCAACAGCCTTTTTAATTTCTATCTTATTCGCATCTTTTGCCACCTTAAACAACACCTTATTCCCTGTTTCCTTCAGGGTATTCCCCTTTTCAGTAAGCAGCGGGCTTATAATAATATCGTAAGAACTTTTCATTTTAAACATATACCTCTCTCATAAGCTCTACAGCTTTTTTTGTTATAAAAAGTCTTTCATGATAGAGGATGTCATAGACATTTAAGTTGTTTACTGTCCTTACATCAACACCGGAAATATTCCTTGCCGAAAGTTCAAGCATATTATCTTTATCAGGAATTATAATTAATACCTTATTATCTTTAAGCCCAAATCCAGTAAGTATAGAAATGAGCTTTTTTGTCTTTGGTTCAGTTATTGATAAATCCTCCACCACTATAACTTTCCCATCAGCAAGTTTTGCAGAAAGCGCTGAGCTAAACCCTGCCCATTTTACTTTCTTCGGTAGTCTGTAAGAATAATCTCTCGGTTGAGGACCAAATGTGATTCCACCACCCCTCCACAGAGGTGAACGAATACTGCCTGCCCGTGCCCTGCCCGTGTGTTTTTGTTTCCACGGCTTCTTACCACCACCGCTTACAAGACCTTTTGTCTTTGTTGCGGCTGTGCCCTGCCTTTGATTAGCAAGGTAATTACGAACAACCTCATGGAGAACTGCTTTATTTACTGAGACACCAAACACATCTGCAGGTAACTCTATCTTACCTACCGTCTTATTCTTTATATTTAAGACATCTACCTCAGGCATCAGTCATTCTTCCTTATTATTAAATACCCGCCGTTAGCACCGGGTACCGCACCCTTAACAAGCAAAAGATTCTGCTCTTTTTTTACATCTATGACCTCTATGCCTTTAGTGGTTACCCTTTCATCACCCATGTGCCCTGGCAGGCCCTTATTTTTCCATACTCTTGATGGGAAAGAACTACTGCCAATAGAGCCGGGCGCCCTGTAAAACATTGAACCGTGAGAAGCAGGACCTCCACGATAATGAAACCTTTTCATAACTCCCTGAAAACCCTTTCCCTTAGATATACCCGTAATAGAAATCTTATCGCCCTTATTGAATAGCTCTACACTAACGGTATCACCTACTTTAAATCCTTCCATTTTTATCTCTCTTAGAAAACGATGGGCTGGAAGGTTTACCTTCTTAAAATGTCCTAACCTGCCTTTTGGAACACTTTTTTCTTTCTTTATAACATCAAACCCCAGTTGAGTGGTGGAATAACCATCTTTCTCCGCTATCTTCACTTGAACCACTTTACATGGACCTGCCTCTATTACTGTAACAGGAATAAGGTGCCCTGCGGAATTAAATACCTGCGTCATTCCTGTCTTTTTTCCTAATATGCCTTTCATAATTTTATCTCCACATCCACACCTGCAGAAAGGTCTAACTTCATGAGGGCATCAACAGTCTGAGGAGTCGGGTCTAATATATACATCACCCGCTTATGTGTCCTTATCTCAAACTGCTCGCGGGATTTTTTATCCACATGGGGAGACCTGAGAACTGTAATTTTGTGAATCCTCGTCGGTAATGGCACAGGACCTGATACCCTCGCACCTGTCCGTTTTGCGGTCTCCACTATTTCCCGCACTGAGCGGTCAAGCAGCCTGTGATCATAAGCCCTCAGATTTATCCTTATCTTTTCGTTCATCTTCCTTTACTTTCTTAATTCTTAATCATTTATCGTTTAACAATTGAGGCTCTTGCAAAAGTCATAAAAAGAGAGGAGTTTGTCATTCCTACGAAAGCGAGAATCCAATCTTTTTAATATGTTACAAGAATTTCTGGATTCCCGTTGGAATTTATCCCGTTTTTTTACGGGACGGGAACGACGACTTTTGCAAGAGCCTCAATTATCATTGAAAATTGATAACTGCTAAGTGATAGTTTGTTCATTCTATAACTTCGGCTACAACCCCTGCCCCTACTGTCCTTCCGCCTTCCCTTATCGCAAACCTTAATTCCTTCTCCATCGCTATCGGCGTTATTAACTCAACCGTTATACTTACATTATCACCAGGCATCACCATCTCCATCCCCTCAGGTAATTGT
>JACQXB010000044.1 GCA_016208965.1 Nitrospirota bacterium | reverse complement strand
ATGCAAAATGATAATGTCCTTTCCTGCCATCCTCGCCTCCTTTTTTAAAAAGAGGCAGTATAGCATCACTTGGAATAGGACATTTCTATTTCGGTAAAAGCGGACATTTCTATTTCTGGATTACAGATTTTTCGCTATTTTATGGCTTAGTCATATTTAATTATTGACTCCTGCATAATAATGTCCGCCTTTCCGTCATTCCCGCAGTTCGTAAGCGGGAATCCAGTTCTTAAGGTTTTTTATCTCTGGATTCCCCGATCAAGTCGGGGAATGACAGTCCAACGACAAATAGGACATTATTTTGCAGTTATCAATAGCTGCATATCACCCGTTTTATAATGATATACAGAAAACTGGATATCTACTATTTTTGATATTTCTCCAGTCATCAGAACACATTTATATCTTCTGGATTTCAACATTTACTCCCTCAACTGCCCATTTCCAAAGACAATAAACTTTGTGCATGTGAGTTCCTCAAGCCCCATGGGTCCTCTTGCATGAATCTTGTCTGTTGATATACCTATCTCTGCGCCAAGCCCGAATTGATAGCCATCATTAAGCCTTGTTGATGCATTCACAAATACCGCCGCAAACTGGTTTATTGAGTTTCTAAAAAGAGCAGGATTAACAGGATCATTTTACCAGCCCTTTTGTATAAAACGCTAAAATTGTAAATTTTCAGAGCAATGACATCTACTGTCTCTATTTTAACTACTGCGGCAGGCGGATAAAATCACCATATTGCTCAAAATGCCTGTCAAAGGCAAATGCCTTATTTATTTTAAGAGATCTCATGACAGAAAAGCTCGTGCAATCTGTGAAACTGAAGTCTTTGTCAGAGTATTTTTTGAATACATTAAAAGCTACATCTTCTATTGGAGAAGTTACATTGATCATTTTGATAACACCACTCTTCTTAAGGTTTTCTCTGAAAATAACAGCAACCTTATGTGACACCCTTGCCCTTAAATAATTCATTGTCTCGCAAACAACGAAATTTGTAGTAATGAATCTTGTCCCTTTTTCAGTTGCATTCTTGTAGAAAGTTTTAGCTGTCATATGATTTTCGTCATCAGCGTCTGTGAGTGCAATAAACGCTCCAGTGTCTATAAATATTTTCATTTCTTTTTCCCATACAAATAGTAATCGTGTTTTGTTGAGCCATTTTTAATGCCTGATTTTGCAATCCCGATAACATTTTCAAAGGAGTCCTTCACATGTCTTTCCGGTTGAATATCAACAGCAATGAAACCCTCTATCGCCTCGCGTATAAGTTGGTTCACACTCTTTCTTTCTTCTATTGCCCTATATTTAAGCGACTTTAAAACTTCCTCTGAAATTCTTATGTTAGTTGCAACAATTGAAGACATAATTACCTCCAAAATTTTATTAACCTAAATTGAGCTATTCTGGTATTCTTATGTACATTATAGCAGACATAAATGCCATCAAAGGCTTTGAACTGCAACATAAAAATTATCTTATGCCATACTGCAAATCATTTTAGCCTTAAAACACATTTGATAAGTGGAATCAGGGCTTGCAGTACGGCATGCCTAAAGGTGTTGCAACAAAGCCTTTTCTGTCATCTATGTCTGCTATGTATAAATGTAAATCGCTCAACATAGGATTAATAAAATACTGGTATTTTTATATCATAGTATTATGATATCATTTTGTCAATCATCTCAAATAAATTTTCCGTTTCATCGCCTGCACTGTAGAACTCACTCTCTCAATTGCCCATTCCCAAGAACAATAAATTTTGTACATGTTAATTCCTCAAGCCCCATAGGACCGCGTGCATGGATTTTATCGGTAGATATGCCTATTTCAGCACCAAGCCCGAATTGGTAACCGTCATTAAGCCTTGTTGATGCATTTACCAAGACTGCTGATGAGTCAACCTCCTTTAAAAACCTCATAGCCTTTTCATAATTCATCGTGACAATTGCATCAGAGTGCGCAGAGCCGTAATTTGAAATATGCATTATTGCATCATCCATATTTCTTACTATCTTTATATTCAAAATTAAATCAAGATATTCATTGTAGAAATCATCTTCCTTTACTGGCTCAACAGTGGTATCAATTTTGCGGGTTTTATCACACCCCTTCAGTTTAACACCTGCCTGTTTGAATCTTTTTAGCATCTGTGGAAGAAAATCCTTTGAAACTTTTTCATCTACAAGCAATGTTTCCATTGCATTACATGTCCCCGGCCTCTGCACCTTTGCATTAAGGCAGATTTCCTCAGCCATCTTTAAATCAGCATCTCTATCAACAAAAACATGGCAAACGCCTTTATAGTGTTTAAGCACAGGGATTCTTGAATTTTCAGTTACAGCCCTGATAAGTCCTTCACCACCTCTTGGAATTATTAAATCTATAATACCTTCAAGCTTTAACATCTCTATTATTGCTTCTTTTTCTGGAATATCTATGAATGTAATTGCACCCTCATAAATACCGTGTTCTTTAACAACACCTCTTAAAATATCTACAATAGCCCTGTTTGAATTTATTGCCTCAGAGCCGCCTCTGAGAACAACGGCATTTCCTGCCTTTAGACACAGGCTTGTGGCATCTGCTGTGACATTAGGCCTTGATTCATAGATTATCCCGATAACACCTATTGGCACACGCATCCTGCCAACCATCATTCCATTAGGTCTTTGCCACATCTTTGTTATCTCACCAACAGGGTCAGGCAGGTTTGCAATCTCGGCAAGACCTTGTGCCATCTCCTTTATCCTTTTTTCATTAAGGGTAAGCCTGTCAATAAGGGCATTAGAGAGACCTTTCTTTTTTGCATTTTCTATATCCTTTTTATTTGCTTTTATAAGTTCATTGGATTTTTTCTCCAGTGCCTCTGCCATTTTTGTAAGGGCGCTGTTTTTGTATGCCGATGAAACTTTTGCAATCGCCCTTGCCCCGTCTTCTGCCTCTTTTGCCTTTTTTAAGACATATGATTTTATATCCATAAAGACCCCCTTGTTTTTTGAGTCATATTGTCAAATTTAACCACAGAGTTCGCAGAGACAACTCAAAAGCAAGAAGCAGGAAGTGTGGTTAATTGCATTATTCCGGTTAAGAAAGCTTTAGTCCCCATAAGTTTAACAGTATTTCTTGAAAAATTCCAAATTTATCTCACCGCCGCCGCCTCACACTTTTGGGGTTGCCAGTAACTACATCCCTTAGGTATACTTAACCATAAAGATAAACTCTAAACAAACTAAGGCACAGAAGCCCAGACCCAAAACGGGGTAAACATTTGAATTTTGGATTTTGATATTGTTTAGAATTTAGGGTTTTGGATTTATTATTTAGGAGGAAGATAAATGCCTCTTTTTGGTGAACTCTTTGTAAGTGAAATCTTAAAAAAGCCTGTGTTTGACCCTAAAGGCGAAGAATTCGGGAAGGTTCGGGACATTATAGTTATTAAAGGTCAACCCCTGCCGCGGGTATCAGCCCTTGTAATAGAGAAAAAAAAGGCACAGTATATTTTAAAATGGGGAGATATTGCTATTTTCAATAAACGTATTATCTCTGCTAAGATTTATGCAGAAAGGCTTGAGCAGTATGGGCCCTCCGAGGATAATCTTCTAATTGTAAGAGACATCTTTGACAAACAGATAGTAGATGTAAATGGTGCAAAGGTCGTAAGGGTTAATGATGTAAAGTTAGAAGGGCTTGACAGTGACGCATGCCTTATTGCTGTTGATGTTGGTATGAGGGGGATACTCAGGCGGTTCGGCGTGGAGCGCAACGGAGAAAATCTGGCACGGATTTTTGGCAAGACACTTACACACAATCTTATAAGCTGGAATTACATTCAGCCTTTAGAACCAAGACTTACAAGCATATCATTAACTGTCCCGCGGCAGATAATCTCCCAGCTTCACCCGGCAGACATTGCAGAGATTATCAGCAATGTGTCTCCCAAGGAGGGCATCGCACTTTTTGAAGGGCTTGAACCCAATGCAGCAGCAGAGGCACTTCACGAACTCAGACCCGATGTTCAGGTAGAAATAATAGATAAAATGGATAAAAAACATGCCTCGGGAATTATTGAGAGGATGCCACCTGATGAGGCAGCAGATATTATCTCCGGCCTCCCTACAGAAAAGGCACAGGAAATACTCGGACTTATTGAAAAAGAAGAGGCTGAGTATATCAATGAACTGCTCGGGCATGAGGAAGACACAGCAGGTGGATTAATGATAAATGAATTTATAGCCTACCATCCACACATAACAATCTCAGAGGCAATAGAGAGATTTAAGAAAGACGCTGCTACGATGGACGAGGTTTATTATATTTATGTAACTGACGAACAGGAAAAGCTACAGGGCTCTCTTTCTTTAAGGGAGCTGCTTTTATCACCACCTGAAGCAAAGCTTTCCAATGTTATGGAGGCTAAACTTAAGACAGTAACACCGGAGACCGATGAGAAAATTGTAGCAGGGATAATCTCAAAGTATAATCTTCTTGCTGTTCCGGTAGTTGATAAGGACAATGCCCTTTTGGGAATTG
Source organism: Nitrospirota bacterium (assembly GCA_016208965.1). GTDB lineage: Bacteria > Nitrospirota > Thermodesulfovibrionia > UBA6902 > DSMQ01 > JACQXB01. Next base: position 33,233 of record JACQXB010000044.1, on the reverse strand, counting down.
TAACCGTAGACGATATTGTGGATTTACTGCTGCCGCCTGCGTCAAGGAAAAAGCGGAGGAAGGTATGAGCCGCTGGGGAAAGCTTCTTATATTTTTATCACTAATAGGTCCCGGCATCATAACAGCAAATATTGACAATGACGCAGGTGGAATAACCACATATTCTGTTGCAGGCGCCCGCTTTGGATATTCCCTGCTGTGGATATTAATCCCAACAACCATTGCCCTTATTGTTATACAGGGGATAGTTGCGAGGATGGGGGTGGTTACAGGGAAAGGACTATCTGATTTGATCAGAGAACATTATGGTGTTAGAGCGACTTTTTTTATGATGATAATCCTGCTCATTGCAAATTTTGGGACAACAATTGCGGAGTTTGCAGGGTTAGCAGCGAGTATGGAAATATTCGGCATCAGTAAATACATTATAGTCCCTTTAGGAACCTTTTTTGTATGGATACTTGTAACAAAAGGCAGTTACAGGATAGTTGAGAGGGTTTTGCTTGTGGCCTGTCTGCTTTATCTGGGTTATGTTTTTTCAGGTTTTATGTCAGGACCTGACTGGGGTGATGTATTTAAAAATACATTTGTACCAACAGTTAAATGGGACTCAGAATTTATTATGCTTACCATAGCAATAATAGGAACAACAATAACACCGTGGATGCAGTTTTATCTGCAATCCTCAATAGCTGAGAAGGGAATAAGCAAGAAGCACTATAAGGTGTCAAGGCTCGATGTTATTACCGGCTGTTTCATGACTAACATAATAGCCTTTTTTATTATAATCACCTGCGCTACAACATTGTTCCCGCATGGGATAAGAATAAACGAGGCACACGAGGCAGCCATAGCACTAAAGCCGTTTGCAGGTGTATATGCATCTGCCCTTTTTGCAATCAGCCTTGCCAATGCCTCCCTTTTAGGAGCGATTATTGTACCACTGTCAACTGCTTATTACATATGCGAGGCAATGGGCTGGGAAGCAGGGGTAAATAAGACATTTAAAGAAGCACCGCAGTTTATGTGGATATATACCGCCTTAATAGTTATATCTGCCCTCTTGGTTTTAATCCCCGCAGCCCCGTTAGTGCTCCTGATGATTCTATCTTCTTTATTAAATGGTATCCTTCTTCCTTTTGTACTTGTTTTTGCCCTGTATCTTGTTAATGACAAAAAGATTATGGGTGAATATACTAATACAAGGGTGCATAATTTTATATCATGGGGCACGGTGGTTATTTTGATAGCCTTAACAGCTGTTCTTCTGGTTATGTCTGTAGCACCGATAGGAAATACGCACGGAGGTTAATGAATGATTAAACCAATAAAATGGAGTAATGGAAAAGTCAGAATGCTTGATCAGAGCAAACTCCCCCTCAAGGTCTCTTATATTATCTGTAGTGATTATCTGAAGGTCGCAGAGGGTATAAAGAAGCTGTGGATAAGAGGAGCCCCAGCCATAGGCATAGCAGCAGCAATGGGTGTAGCACTGGGAGCACAGAAGATAAAGACAAAGGGTTTTGATGAATTTTATAAAGCACTTCAGCCTATTTTCTCTGCTATCCTCTCAACAAGGCCCACGGCAGTGAATATAGAATGGGCAATTAATAGATTAAAGAAACTTCTTCTTTCCAATAATAACCTTGGGGTTGAAAAACTAAAAACCCTCTTGATAAAAGAGGCAAATAAAATCCTTAAAGAAGACATAGAAACAAACAGGGCAATAGGCAAATGGGGTGCAAAGTTTATAAAAGATGGAGATACTATCATAACACACTGCAATGCCGGCTCACTTGCAACCGGAGGTTATGGAACTGCTACGGCTCCAATGCGTGTGGCAGTAGAGCAGGGCAAAAAGATTCAGGTTATTGCTGATGAAACAAGACCCGTGCTTCAGGGTGCACGTTTGACTGCATGGGAATTAATGAAAGACAGAATTCCTGTAACCCTCATTACAGATAATACAGCAGGTGCACTAATGAAAAGAGGCGAGATCGATCTTGCTATTGTAGGCACTGATAGAACAGCACGTAATGGGGACGTAGCAAACAAAATCGGGACATATTCTTTAGCAATACTCTGTAAAGAACATGGCATACCTTTTTATGTGGCAGCTCCTACAAGTAGTATTGACTTCTCAATCCCATCTGGAGAATTCATACCAATAGAAGAGCGGGGGGCAGATGAAGTTACTCATATATCAGGATGCAGGATAGCACCCCGTGAAGTAAAGGTAAAAAATATTGCCTTTGATGTTACACCTGCAAAATATATAACTGCCATAATCACGGAAAAAGGTGTTTTTAAACCGAAGGACTTGTATAAAATTCAAAAATTAAAAATTAAAAATTAAAATTATGGAAAAATTTTAATTAAATATTAAATAAAAATTCCTTAATTTTGCATTTTTCATTTTACATTTTGCATTTGTTATTGCTATGACTATAGAAGACGTTTGGAAATACTATCAAAAAGACATTGCATTAGCTGAAGAAAAAATAAGAGAAACGTTAAATACTATTGCTCCTGCTATCTCCACGGTTGGGAAACATCTCCTCGTAGGTGGAGGTAAGCGCATTCGTCCTCTTTTAGCAATACTTTCTTCAAAGATTTCTGGCTACAGCGGTGAGAAGAGCAATATCCTTGCCTGCAGTATTGAATCAATACACACAGCCTCTCTGCTTCACGATGATGTAGTTGATGGTGCTAATTTGAGAAGGGGACAGCCATCAGCCAACTCTATCTGGGGCAATCAGGTGGTGGTCCTTGTCGGTGATTTTCTTTATTCAAATGCACTGAGGCTTGCTAATTCCCTTCAAAACCAGAAAATTATGGACGCACTTACAGTTGCCACCACAGGCATGAGCGAAAGCGAACTGCTGCAACTCAGCAAAAAAGGTGATCCCAATATATCAGAAGAAGACTACATGAGGATAATAAATGGTAAAACTGCTATTCTGATGTCGGCTGCATGCAAGGGCGGAGGGCTGTTAGGCAACATCTCTCAGAAAAAAGAAGACGCCCTCACCTCCTTTGGTTTAAAATTGGGGTTGGCTTTCCAGATAGCTGATGATATTCTTGATTACATGGCTGAAGAGAAAATACTCGGGAAAAGTCTCGGCAAAGACATAGAAGAAGGTAAAATTACCCTTCCATTGATATTCTTACTCAAGGACGCAGCAAGGGATGAGGTAAAAAGAATAAAAGAAATAATTAATGCTGAAAAGTTTACCAACTCAGACCTATCATATATATTAAGGCTGTTGAATAAATACAAATCAATTGAGAAATCTTATGAAAAGGCAGGTGCCCTCCTTCATGAGGCAAAGACAGAACTTGATATATTTAATGACTCTATGGAAAAAGAAGCCTTCTTAACTATTTCAGACTATGTTTTAAAGAGAGAGAAGTAAATAAAATTCAAAATGTAAAATGCAAAGTGCAAAATTAAGGAAACTGTTATTTTAAAAAATTTTTTCTTCCACAATTTTGTCCCGACTATTCGGGATTATTTTTAACTTTTGAATTTGAAATATGCATCCTCTTGTAAAACTCGCGAAAAACACAGTAGAAACATATATAAAAGAAGGGAAGCTTATCAGTCCTCCCGGAGACCTTACCCCTGAGATGACCGAGAAGGCAGGCACTTTTGTATCAATAAAAAAGAGAGGCGAATTAAGAGGCTGTATCGGGACATTTCTTCCAACTACACAAAATGTTGCACACGAAATCATACAAAATGCTATAAGCGCTGCTACTCAGGATCCTCGGTTCTCCCCTATACATGCATCAGAACTTTCAGAGCTTGAGTATTCTGTTGATGTCCTTTCACAGCCTGAAAAAGTTGAAGGATATGAAGAGCTTAATCCCAAAAAATATGGCGTAATAGTAGAAAGCGAAAATCGACGCGGGCTTCTACTTCCAGACCTTGAGGGGGTAAACACGGTTGAGGAACAAATAAGAATAGCGATGCTAAAGACAGGCATATCTTCTGCTGAAAACATAGAGCTTTATCGCTTTGAGGTAAAAAGGTATAAATAATGGAAATCGAAATACCTGCAAAGGGAACCCTCAAAGACTACCCTCTGCCAAAATTACTTTCATGCTTTTCCAAGGATAAAAAAACAGGCACTCTTACACTGCACAACAATAATCTATCTAAACATATTTACATTAAAGACGGATATGCAATGTCTGCTTCCCCAAGCGAAAAAGACGACAGGCTTGGCAGGCTATTTCTTAAAGAAGGAAGGATTACAACAGAACAATATTCCAAAGCCGTGGGGCTGCTTGCCATGGCAAATAAACGAATCGGGGATATTCTCCTTGAATTAGGCTACATAACCCCTCCTGAACTTTTTCATGCATTAAGTCTTCAAACAAAAAAGATTATTTCAGGCGCTTTTCTGTGGGAAGAAGGATTTTTTAGTTTTGAGGAAAATTTATTGCCAAGAAACATCATTGACCTGAAAATAAAAATTGATGCTCTTGTGAATGAGTGGAACGATAAATTAGAAAAAACTAAAACAGATGAAAAAACTGCCTTCATAGAAAAAGTCAGCGAATTGTATAAGAAGACCGCATCTCTTAGCCACTATGAAATCTTTGCTATACCTGTAAAAGCATCTTCTTCTGAAATCAAAAAGAAATACTTAGAGATGGTAAAATATTTCCACCCGGATAGATACCTCAGTATATTAGACGACTCAATAAAAGACAAACTCACCGCGATAATTACTGCCATTAATGCTGCCTATGATGTACTTAGTGATGAGGCTAAACGTCTGGACTATGATTCAATCTTGCTGAGAAAATGGCAAAAAAATACTGCAAACACTTCTGTGGTTAATGCGGAGGAACAATTTAAAAGAGGATTTATTGAGTTTAAAAAAGGGAACTTCTGGGGGGCTGTGGATTTCTTCCAATGGGCTACACGGCTGAATCCTAAAAAGGCAGCCTACTTGTATTATCTCTCTCTATCGTTGAAAAATATACCCCAAAGGCATAAAGAAGCAGAGGAATCCATACTAAAGGCAATAGATTTTGAACCTTATAATGCTAATTATTATGTATGTCTTGGGTCAATTTATCTTCAAGCAGGTATAAATAAAAGGGCAAAGCATCAGTTTGAGACTGCATTAAAGTGGGATCCGACAAATGAGAAGGCTAAAGAAGGGCTTGAGAAACTGAGAGAGAAAAAATAAAAATTCGAAGCACGAAGCACGAAATCCTAAACAATATCAAATGACCAAAATCCAAATGACCAAAATAACAAATACTAACAATAAAAAGTATGTTTTGAATTCCTGAACCTGTCAGGGACGGGTTTTAAACATTTGAACATTCGAATTTGTTTCGTATTTCGATATTCGAATTTCGGATTTATCTTTTCCATGTCCCGCTCTTACCGCCTCGTTTTTCCATAAGCATAATTTCAGAGATAATCATACCTCTGTCCACAGCCTTGCACATATCATAAATAGTAAGGGCAGCAACTGAAACAGCAGTCAGTGCTTCCATCTCAACACCTGTCTGCCCTGTGCACCTAACCTTTGACTCTATATTTACTTTGTTTTTCTTTTTATCAATATCAAAATCCACACTGACCGATGTAATGTTTAGCGGATGGCACAATGGGATAAGTTCAGATGTCTTTTTTGCTGACATAATCCCTGCAAGCCTTGCAGTCTCAAACACATCACCTTTGGAGATTTTCTTATCAGTAATAAGTTTAAGTGTCTCTTTCTCCATGTAAACAGCACCCCTTGCAATCGCTTCACGTTGGGTAGATGTTTTATCGGTTACATCCACCATTTTTGCATGGCCTTTTTTGTCAAGATGTGTTAGCTTTCTCATAATAACGCCTCTAAGCTATTCATAAGTTTTATATATAATAGCCTCTTAGTCTAAAATTTTCCATAGCTTCCTCAATAATCATCCAATGAGTGAATGTTCCAGCCATTTAGTTAAACAATTCCCCTTGCAACTTTTGCAAAATTTTGTTCTATAATTTCTGGCTTGTGATGGAGGAGAGGATGCCCATCTTCTGTTTTTCTATTAGTCAAACAAGAGCAAAAAGTGAGGAAGCGGCATATAAAAAAGCCTATCTTTAGCTCCAAAATCATCCCACTTTTTTGTAACCACAATTCCTGTGGAACACTTAAGGCGCTCACAGAAATTTCTGATTGTCCGTAATTCGGAATCGTCAACTTTTTCTTTGTACTTTACTTCAACTGGCAGATACCTGCTGGCGCCTACATGCACAATGAAATCTACCTCATATTCTTTTTCTTTGAAGTAACTGATATTAACCGTTCCTTCCCATTTCTTTAAAGCATTAAACACAAGATTTTCGGCATAAAGGCCAAGAACCTGTGCATCCTTTAAAAGACTTTCTTGAATACGTAAGATAGCATTTCTTAATGCGAGGTCAACAAGATAACATTTAATGTTGCCCCTTCTTACTTTAATAGGACTTTTAGTAAACTTTTCAGCATGACGTATTAAATCTGTCATTTCAAGGAGGGGAAAATATTTTTCAATAGTAGCTCTATTAATTCCTAAATCTTGAGATAACTGCTGGAAGTTTATTTCCCGGCCAGGGTTTTCCAATAAAGAAATATAAAATCTTTTGAGCATTTCCGGCTTTCTTAATTCTACGGCTAACACAAGGTCTTCTAAGATTACTTTTTCTACCTGGTTATCAAAAAGATATGATTGTTTCATCTCCCAGTCAGGCAATGTCCATACTTCGGGAAATCCACCTTCGATAAGAAATCTTGAAAGGCGTTCCTCGATGTTTTGCCTTAATTCAACTGGTATGCCTGGGATTGTAACTTTATCTAATTCTGCATATTCTGGATGTTTTGTAAACATTCCCATTACAGCTTTGCCTGTTTTATAAATTTCATTGAATTGGCTTATTAGATGAGAATTTTCTTTATTATGAAAATGAAGAAACTCTCTAAATGAGAAAGGCAGGATGTGATAATCTTTTATACGCCCTAAAAGACTCTCTCTGCTTTTTTTAAATATTGGTGATGAGGCTGAACCTGAAATAGCGAACCTGACAGGATAATGAAGGTCATAATATTTTTTAAGAAAAAGTTCCCATCGCTCAAACCTCTGTATTTCATCCAAAAAAACATATATTGAATTATTACTACCTTTTTTACGTGCCTCATCCATTAATGAATCGAGGAATTTATCATGATTAATTTCTGAGCGTAATAGAGCGGGGTCGTCCATCGAGTAATAAATAATATTATGAGGCTTTATTCCTTCGGTAATAAGCTTTCTAACTATTTGCCTAATGAGTGTACTTTTCCCTACTCTCCTTGGACCTGTTATAGAAACTATTTGAGGTATTTCTTTTAGCCCCCTGAAGATTTCATCAAATATTGGCCGGTGAAATGAAGGGAGCCGCTCAAATGCCTTATCTGGATTTTCCCACCAGGGGTTATATGGGATTAGTAACTCTCTGTATTGCAAGAACAATTTCCTTTCTTTCCGATTATGCTTATTATATATAGCATATTTGGGAAATGATGTAAAGAGGTTTATTTTTCAGGATGTGATGTTACTTATAACAGCTTGTACTTTAAAGATAATTTTCCGCTCTTCCAATTATGCTTATTATAAGTAGCATATCTGGGAAGTATTGTAAAAGAACTTATTTTTTAGGGTGTTGCACTGCCTGATTACAATTCTGCCTTAAACGCCTTGTCCAGAATGCCCGGCGTCATGATGCGAGTTTATCCAAACAACTCCCCCTGCAACCTCTGCAAAATCTTTTGCTGCACCTTTTGGCTGGTGATTGAGGAGATATGGTCTGAGATTGTCAGGTCAATCTTTTCCTTGAGTGCTTTGAGTTCAGGAAGGATTTTTGAGATGTAAGATTCATCCTGTGGGACTTTTATTTCCTCGAGCCCTGACTCAAACCAAACCTTTAAATACTCCGCTTCTACCTCACTCTGACACTCTATCAAGTCTTTGCCTGACGAGAGAAGCCATCCGCCACCCTTCAAAAAGTCTTTTTTAATCTCAACCTCTTTTATAGGATGAAAAAGTTTGACTATTTTAAGGTCTTTCTGGTTAAGGATTTTTTCTCTGTAAAAATTCCCGAGGAGCTTATCCCCAAGTTTTTCTTTTATTGTCCTTGTTAAAAGCTCAATATCAAAACCTTTTTTTGTCTTTCCTTTTTTGTCAATGCTTTTTGCCTTCTCTATTCTTGATTTCACAAGGTCAACAACCGCTTTATAAACCTCAAGTTGTTCATCATCGGTCAGATCAAGGATATCGCCCATCACGATTTTATCCAGCTCACGGCGATCAGGTTTTACTTTGTCGAGAGAGACTTCATCAGAAGTATTAGCTCCTAATTCGTCAAAAATTGAAGAAATTGGACGCTCGAAAAAACTTTTGAAGTTCCCGCTATCTTCTATATTATGTTTACGGACATCTACCACTAACATAGCGGCAGCTTCATAAGTCATATTATCAAGAGCGCCTTCTCCAAGGTTTACCCTACCAAACAATTCTACTATTAAAGCAGCAAGGGTAGAGTTTAGATAGAAAAATAGCTTATTTTTGTATGTCTTGTTATGCAAATAAATTGCATAAAATCTATCACTTGAAAATACTTTATAAGTATTTAATGGAGCTAAAACTCTCTCATTGAAAGCTTTGAACCAAAGACCGTCTGGTGGTTGCTGATTACCCAAATTGTACCACGGCTTCCGACTTTCACAGGTAGGTCTCTCATGAAACCCATCGTGTTCTCCTTCGCTTAGGTAACGCAAGATATGTGTTCCTTTTAACTGTTTTTTATCTTTATGTATCAGTAAAACTCTATATTTTAGGGTATCAGATTTAACTATTATAGATTTACATTCTTGAGGGCTTTTAGTTACCTTGTTCGGCACCCAATTACCCTTCTCATCCTTGTGCATCCAGAACTCTTTCTCAATTCCTTTTTCTTTAATTTCATTTTCTGTCAGATAGAAGAATTCATTAGCACCTGTTTTGATTCCAAATCTAACATCCGCTATCTCTTTCAAAGGTACAAGCTTATCCTTTCCCTTCTCAAGAATCTTGAAGAATATCTCAGGCGCTCTGAGATACTTGCCCCATTTTGAGCCTGTGTATTTATTTTCTTCTATGTCAAAACCTTCGTCCCATAGCTCGCTTTGTTTTTTAGGATAAATCCTGAGTTCGTCATTCTGGTAAAAGTCATTGTGAGAGAGAATTGTCTTTTCCAGCTTTTCTATGGCATCAAGTCTCTCTTTTTGTTTCTCCCACATATCATGGGCAGGCGGGATGAAATGTCTTAATGGTTTAAAGAGATATGCAAATCTAACAAGATTATCATCCCGCTCTTTTTGGTCTTTGCATTTTTCAAGGATAATAATGCAGGTATTTACATCTGCATCCTCAAACCAGCGTTCAACTTTTGATTCAATTATCGCAACAATTTTATAATTCATTAAAAATAGCTCCTGAAGTCCCTTGCCATAATCAACATCCATCCATGAGTTTGAGACGATAAAACCGAACTGCCCGCCATCTTTAAGGAATTTTGTCCCATGCACAAAGAAATAGGCATGGATGCCTGCCCTCTTAGAAATATCAGCCAGTTTTCTTTTGCCTTCAAGAAGGGCTTTGTTTATCATTGAATCCTTATAACTTTCCTGCCCTGTGATTTCTGTAATCTCTTCCTGCCTTGTATATGGAGGATTTCCAATGATGCAGTCAACAACTCTGGGATAAGGGATTGAAAACTTTTTGCCGCTGAGGGTTTTAAGCTCTTTTTTGCGTGCCTCATCTCCACCCATTTTTTCAATTGGAGTTAGATTAAAGAAATTTTCATTAAGTACTTGAGGATAATTATCATCAACTGAGAGGTCATTTACTGCAAGGTTTATGGTTGAAAGATGAGCGGGAAATTTGGCAATGTCTATACCCCAGAGGGTCTTTAAGATTTCTTGATGAGGTTTACGGAGGTTCATCAGTTTTTTATGCTGATATGCCCTTACAAGAAATGTTCCAGTGCCGCAAGAGGGGTCAAGGACTTTGTCATCTTCATGCCTTATGCAGAACTTTGAGATAATATCAACTACATCTGCATTGGTAAAATATTGCCCTAAATTATGCCTTTCAGCCTGAGGGATTAACCCTTCAAATATCCTTCCGATAATATCAAAGCCAATCTTGGAGAAATCATATCTCTTGAGAACCTTGATAAGCTCTTTTATCTCCTCAACAACAGCCCTGTTGTCAGGAAATGCTATCTGGTCAATAAAATCAGTGCGGTAGATGGGTTCGTAATCAATCTTAAGAACCTCATCAAAGTAAGCCTGAAGATTTTTCTGAAGAAGACCGCCTTTTGTAAGGGCATCAGGAATAGCAAGAGGGTCAAGCTGTCTTGGTCTTCTTGATTGAAGGACATCGTAAAATAAAATCTTGTTTATGAGCAGGTAAGCGGTCTGTCTTGCAGCCTTTTCAAAGTCTCTGTCTGAATATGTAAATGCCCATTGCTGCTCTATAAACCATTTTTTCAGTTTCCTTGAAAATGCAGCATCCTTATGAGCCTCGTCTCTAATAATCGCCCTGTAGTATTTTGCAAGACGGTATATTTTTTCTTGGAGTCGGAATATTAAAAATTCATCTATCGGCAATAATGGTTCTGGCTTTATGCCTGTATGGACTCTACTGAGTTCTTCAAGAAACCTTTCAACGCCTTTTAGAATAGAATTTTTAAATCTTAAATCCTCAGTATCATCAAGGTTTTCAATTCCTGAGAGATGGAATTTGTCAACAACCTGCCTTTCCTCAGGCTCATTTCTATTTACTTTTTCTGTGTTAAACCAGATGAGCCATTGAAAATTTGATGTTGCAAAGTATTTCGCTTTTCTTTTGGTTGCCTTTTGCCGTGCAGGTTCTTTTAATTCTTTTTCATCAAAAGGGCTAAAATAGGGAGGCTTTAGCTCTATGAGACACAACACCCTCTCACTCTTTGGGCTTTCAAATATAACAACATCAGGTTGTTTTCTATCAGCGCCTACGGTCTCTTGTTCAGCAATACCAATAGGTAAATTCTTTTCCTTAACTATCTGATTAATCCACTCAACAAACTTCTGATTGGCAGTGCGTTCAGTCTTGTGGCTGGTGGTATCAAAGGGAGAAGAAATTCTTTCTGGTTTGCCTTTAATCTTAGACATCTTCTTTTTCTTCCAATACCTGATTAACAATCCTTCTTGCAATTTCAAAGGCTGCTGCAATCCTGATAATCTTTACATCACCAAGTCCTCTAATCTCGAGAAACTTCTCAAGGGGCTGGTTTGCCATGCCTTTGAATGAACCGAATTTATTGAGAATATCTTTGGCGACTTCTTCAGCAGTTTTGCCCTTTGTGCCAGTAGAAATAAGTATTGCTAAAAGCTCTGCATCTGTTTTTGAAAATGAACATCTCTTAATTTATGAACATGTGCTAATATATTTTAGCATGAAAAGGGTTGTAATTACAGGCATTGGTGCGGTTACACCGCTTGGGAATAATATACAAACTACCTGGGAGAATTTAACAAATGGTCTTTCGGGCATAGGCTATATAACAAAGTTTAACCCCTCTGGATTATCCAGCAAAATTGCAGGGGAAATAAAAGGTTTTTCTCCAGAAGATTATCTCTCTAAAAAGGATATCCTAAGACTTGACCCATTTATTCATTATGCTGCAGCAGCAGCAATAATGGCTGCTGAGGATGCAGGACTTATACGGCAGGGTCCAGGGGTCAGGGGTCAGAAGATAGGAGATCAAAATCTGTCAACTGTCAACTGTCAACTGTCAACCCTTAACTCGGCTGGGGTTATCATTGGCTCAAGCAGAGGGGGAATAATGAGCATAGAAAAGGCAATGGAGAGATATACTTTAGATAATAAACCATTTTCAGCATATCTCATGTCTTCAAGCACAATAAATATGGCGGCATCTTATATATCTATGAGATTTGGTATAAGAGGTCCTGCAATTGGCATATCAACTGCCTGTGCCTCAGGGTCAAATGCCATTGGTGAGGCATTCAAAATTATAAGGGGTGGAGAAATTGATTTAGCAATCGCAGGCGGTTCAGAGGCGCCTATATGTAGATTGGCAGTTGGTGGCTATGGCGCAGCAGGTGCCCTTTCAAGGAGAAATAACGAACCTGAACGAGCAAGCAGGCCATTTGATAATGACAGAGATGGTTTTGTGATAGCTGAAGGTGCAGGAGTGCTTGTGCTTGAAGAACTTAGCCGTGCAGTAAAAAGAAATGCCAAGATTTATGCTGAGATTATAGGGTATGGAACCTCTTCAGACGCGTTTCATCCAACAAAGCCAAATAGCGATGGCGAAGCATTTGCAATAAACAAGACGTTAAAAGATGCAGGGGTTACTGTAAATGATATTGACTATATCAATGCCCATGCCACATCAACAATCATTGGAGATAAAGCAGAGGCAGAGGCAATAAAGAAGGTCTTTGGCAAAAAGGCGTATAAAATCCCTGTAAGTGCCAGTAAATCTATGCTCGGACATATGCTTGGAGGAGCAGGGGCTGTGGAGGCTATAATAACAGCCCTTTCAATAAGTAAGGGCGTAATAACACCTACCATAAATCTTGAAAATCCTGATGCAGGATGTAATCTCAATTTTATACGCAATACTCAAACAATGGACATAAATATCACCCTTTCAAATTCCTTTGGCTTCGGCGGTGTCAATGCAGCTTTATTGCTTAGAAGGTTATAAATATATAAGTTTTTTTTATTTGACCAAAAACAGGTCTCTATATTAAGGTTTTAAAATCTATAAAGGCAGTAGGTTGATATTTATCTACATTCAAAGTAAAATACACACTAAAATTATAGAAGGAGGTTTTAGATGCCAACATTAGAATTTGAGGGAAAAACTTACGATGTTGATGAAGAAGGTTATCTTAATGACTGGCAGGTATGGAGTGAGCCCTTAGCAGGCCAGATGGCAAAGCTCGACGGTCTTGAACTCTCAGATGCACACTGGGATGTAATCAGGTTTCTCAGGGACTATTTTCAGAAGTACCAGATAGCACCCATGATTAAGATACTTGTTAAGGAGATAGCCAAGACAATGGGGCCTGAAAAGGGCAACACAAAATATCTCTATGAGCTTTATCCTGCCGGACCTGCAAAACAAGCATGCAGGTACGCCGGGCTTCCAAAGCCAACAGGCTGCGTATAACTAAATACAAACATAATAAGCAGACTGTTCCCGAAAGGTCGGGAGCAAGTAATCTGACATGAGATATTATTCTGAGCCACGAATCATGGGGGCAAAGGATCTCGTTCGGGATGCTTCGCTAAGGCTTATTAAAGGCAGAGGGAACAGCAGAGAGAGGAGAATGGGGCTGAAAGATCTTATTATAGCAAAGAAAACCGCCATTTTAAAAAGGTGGTTTGATATGATACTGGGGACTTATCCAGAAGAGACTTCAAACCACTTAAGAAAACAGGCTGACCCATTTGCTAATCCTATCAGCCACACTATATCAAAAGGGATAGAGGGCATTTTCTCCACGGTCATAGAAGGAACGGACATAGAAAGTGCCTTTCCATTTCTTGATAATATTATCAAACTAAGAGCGGTTCAAGATTCTACTCCATCCGGGGCAATTGCATTTATCTTGCTCCTGAAAAAAGCAATCAGAGAAGAACTAAAAGATAAAATTCATGAGGGCGTGATTTACCATGAGTTGTTAGCACTTGAGTCTAACATAGATGAAATAACACTCTTGTGCTTTGATTTATATATGAAATGCAGAGAGAAGGTATATGAGCTTAAAGCAAACGAGGTAAAAAACATGACCTTCAGGTTATTGCAGAGGGCAAATCATAATCTATAGAATGGAAGAGAGGTGAGCAAGGTGGGAGCCTTATTTTCTTTTGTGATGGTGATTCTACTTGTTTTACTTGCCTACGCAGGTATTAAGGCTGCGAATCTTCAGATTTTCTTTGGTGTTGTTATTCCTTATGCTGCTATTTTAACATTCCTTCTGGGGTTTGTTTATCGTATGCTAAAGTGGAGTACCTCACCTGTGCCATTTCGCATACCAACAACCTGCGGACAACAGAAATCCCTTCCATGGGTAAAACAAAATAAAATAGAAAACCCTTCCACTGCTTTAGGTGCTACAGTGAGAATGATACTTGAGGTGTTTCTTTTCCGTTCCCTTTTCAGGAACACTAAAGCTGAATTAAGAGATGGAAGGCTTGGCTATGGTTCAAGTAAGTGGCTCTGGTTGGGATCTCTGGCATTCCATGTCTCATTCTTTACAATTTCATTCAGACATCTGAGGTTATTCCTCCAGCCTGTTCCATCTCCTGTTCATTTTGTAGAAACCCTTGATGGTTTTCTACAGATAGGCGCCCCAACATTTCTTATAACAGGTTCAATATTGCTTCTGGCGGCACTTTTCCTATTACTGAGAAGGTTCTTACTGCCAACGATTCGTTATATATCACTACCTGCTGATTATTTCCCGTTGTTTTTAATCATAGCAATAGCCTCTACGGGTATCCTGATGAGATATTTCCTGAAAATAGACGTTGTTAGTGTAAAGGAATTGACCATGGGGCTGGTCAGTTTAAATCCAATGATTCCAGAAAAGATTGATGTTATATTCTATATCCACCTGTTCCTCATTAGTGTCCTGCTTGCTTATTTTCCATTTAGTAAGCTGATGCACATGGGTGGTGTATTTCTCAGTCCCACAAGGAACCTCTCTAATAACAATCGTATGGTAAGACACATCAATCCATGGAATTACCCTGTCAAGGCTCGTACCTATGAGGAGTACGAGGATGAATTTAGAGAAAAGATGAAAAATGCTGGGATACCAGTTGAAAAGGAGTAAAGAATATGGCAAAACTTCCAACTCCAGATGAACTTTCCAAAATAAACTACAAGCCTCCTGAAAAGAGATGGGTGAATACCCCTGCTGAATTCAAAGATGGTTTTTGGTGTTTTGGTACAAGGCCCAAATATCTTCAGGCTGTTGATATGCCAAATCCGAGGGAGTGGAAACCGATAGAGGATGACTGGAAACTACCTGAAAACTGGAAAGAAATATTCCTGGAGGGGTTTGCTGAGCGGCTTAAGAAGTATCGCTCTTTCCGCCTATTTATGGATATATGTGTGAGATGTGGTGCTTGTGCTGATAAGTGCCATTTTTTCCTCGGCACTGGCGACCCAAAGAATATGCCTGTTTTGAGGGCAGAGCTTTTAAGGTCAGTATATAGAAATTACTTTACAACAAGCGGGAAGCTTCTGGGCAAACTCGCTGGAGCCAGAGAAATTACTTTTGATGTCCTAAGAGAGTTGTGGTACTACGCATTTCAATGCACCGAATGCCGCCGCTGTTCAGTCTTCTGTCCTTACGGTATTGATACTGCTGAAATTACGATTATATGCAGAGAGCTTCTGAATCTCTTGGGCCTAAACACTGACTGGACTATGGGTCCTGTAGCAAATTGTTACAGGACAGGGAATCATCTTGGTCTTGAGCCTCATACAATTAAGAGCATTATTGAGTCTATGGTAGAGGATATAGAGACTATAACAGGTATCAAGATAGAGCCAACTTTTAACAGAAAGGGTGCTGAAATACTTTTTATCACACCCTCTGGCGACCTTTTTGGCGACCCCGGTACTTACACCTGCATGGGATATATGATGCTTTTCCATGAATTGGGACTTAACTATACATGGAGCACACTTGCTGCAGAAGGCGGGAATTTCGGGCTTTTTACCTCAAATGAAATGGCAAAGAAACTTGCTTACAAGATATACGCTGAGGCAAAGAGGTTAAAAGTTAAATGGATTTTGGGAGGAGAATGCGGGCACATGTGGAGGGTATGGAATCAGTATCTGGAAACATGGCATGGACCTACGGATTTTCTTGAAACTCCTGTCTCTCCGATAACAGGCACAAAATTTGATTATACAAGCTCCTTAAAAGCAGTTCATATTGCTGAATTTACTGCTGACCTTATTAAACACGGTAAACTGAATCTGAACCCAAGCAGAAATGATTATCTGAAGGTAACCTTCCATGATTCGTGTAATACCGCAAGGGGCATGGGCATTTTTGAGGAACCAAGGCATATCATCAGGAATGTATGCAACCATTTTTATGAAATGCCTGAAAACACTATCAGGGAACAGACGTTTTGCTGTGGAAGTGGATCGGGGCTGAACGCCGGAGAGAATATGGAATTAAGGATGCGAGGCGGTTTCCCGAGGGCTAACGCAGTGAAGCATGTTCATAAACACTATGGTATAAACATGCTGGCAAATATATGCGCAATTGATAGGGCTGCCCTTAAACCTCTTATGGATTACTGGGTTCCGGGGGTAGAGGTTTGTGGTGTTCATGAGTTGGTAGGAAACGCCCTTGTTATGAAAGGCGAAAAGGAGAGGACAACCACCCTACGCAGTGAACCCCTTCCGGAAAAGGAGGCAAAAGAAAATGTATAACGGGTGGAAAATTCTTTTAGGGCTAATTATATTCTTGGCAGTTGCGACTTTTCCTTTTTACAGTAATATAGGTAAGGCAACTGTTAAACCTGAACCCAAAATTGACACACCAGTTATCAATGAATTAAAGGAGAAAAAGTGTGTAGAGTCTAAGGAGTTCATGAAGGCTGAACATATGCAATTGCTTAATGATTGGAGGGATTCGGCAGTTAGAGATGGCAATAGAATCTATGTTGCTCAGGACGGTGAGAAATATACTATAAGCCTTCAAAACACATGTATGAAATGCCATTCAAACAAGAAAGAGTTTTGTGATAAATGCCATAATTATGCAGGCGCAAAGCCTTACTGCTGGGATTGCCATATTGCACCAAAGGAGGCAAAGAAATGATTAATAGAAGGGATTTCCTAAAAATAGCAGGGGTCTCCATTATGTCCGGGCTGGGTAGTGTATCGGCTCTTAATGTAATTAAGGATAACATTCTGGAGGCTTCAGAGTATTTACCTCCTTCAGGTGCCATAACAGCAAAGAGATGGGGCATGGTTATTGATGTAAGTAAGTTCAAAACTGATGAAAATTTTAAAAAGGTTATAGATGCCTGTCACAGAATCCATAATGTGCCTGACCTTGGAAATCCAAAGGATGAAATCAAATGGATATGGACAGACACCTTTAAGCATACATTCCCCGGGCAGGAAACAGAACATATGCCGGAGGCTTTAGAACACAAGCCTTTTGTTCTGCTTTGTAACCATTGTGAAAATCCGCCATGTGTAAGGGTGTGTCCCACAAAGGCAACATTTAAAACTAAAGAGGGCATTACCCAGATGGACTATCATCGCTGTATTGGATGCAGGTTCTGTATGGCAGCTTGTCCATTTGGAGCAAGGAGTTTCAACTGGAAAGACCCTCAGCATTTTATTAAAGAGGAAAATAAAGAATATCCAACACGGACAAAAGGTGTTGTAGAAAAATGCAATTTCTGCATAGAAAGACTTGCAAAAGGTCTTATGCCTGCTTGCGTTGAGGTATCCAATGGCGCAATAGTCTTTGGTGACATGAATGACCCAAACTCGGATGTAAGAAAGATACTCAGCTCGCATTATGCTATTCGGCGCAAGAACGAACTTGGGACACGACCGAGTGTTTACTACATAATCGGAGGTAATGAAAATGCTTGAGAAGGCATTAAGCGGTAGCAAAAAATACTGGTTATGGATGACATTTTTGCTTGTACTTATCGGGATAGGCGTTATCTCTTACCTCTATCAGTTCAGGGTTGGCTTAGGGATAACAGGCATGAGCAGGGATGTATCATGGGGTTTTTATATAGGGCAATTCACGTTTCTTGTTGGTGTAGCAGCCTCTGCAGTAATGATAGTCCTACCCTATTATCTCCATAATTATAAGCAGTTTGGTAAGATTACAATTCTGGGTGAGTTTCTTGCTATCCCTTCTGTGATGATGTGCCTCTTATTCATATTTGTAGATATGGGGCAGCCAATGCGAATCCTGAATGTGTTATTACACCCAACACCCAATTCTATTCTCTTCTGGGATGCAATGGTTCTGAATGGTTATCTTGTTCTCAATCTTATTGTAGGATGGACTGTTTTAGGTGCTGACCGCAAAGGCTTTCCACCGCCAAAATGGATAAAACCATTTATATATCTTTCTATTGTCTGGGCGCCGAGCATTCATATAGTTACAGCATTTCTTTACGCAGGTCTTCCGGGAAGACACTTCTGGCTGTCAGCCATTATGGCAGCGCGATTCTTAGCATCTGCATTCTCTTCAGGCCCTGCCTTACTCATTATCCTTGCCTTGATTATAAGGAAGGTAACAAAGTTTGACCCCGGCAAAGAGGCTATACAGGCACTTGGAAAGATTGTTACCTATTTTATGATTGCAAATGTGCTTTTCCTCGGGTTTGAATTTTTTACAGCCTTTTACAGCAACATCCCGGGTCATATGCATCCTTTCCAATATCTCTATTCCGGGCTTGAGGGGCATGAGAAGCTTGTTCCGATGATGTGGATTTCAAGTATCCTTGCAATAGTTGCACTTGGATTATTGATATTCCCACGGATAAGAAGGAACGAAACATTGCTGGCAATTGCCTGTGTTGCAGTATTTCTGTCTTTATGGATAGATAAAGGGTTTGGATTAATTATTGGTGGGTTCGTCCCAAATCCTTTTGAAAAGGTCACAGAATACTGGCCTACCTTACCTGAGACACTTATTGTTCTTGGTGTGTGGGCAATCGGATTTCTAATACTTACTGCACTTTACAAGATAGCTGTTACAGTGAGGGAAGAGACAGCAGGTGTAGAGTTAGAACACTAAAATCTTCTTGTAACTATTGTTCCCATCTCAAAGGGTTGAATAACGGTTGTCTATTTTTATATATTAAAAAAGATAAGTTTTATGTAAAATTACACATGAAAGGAGGGAAGAGGAAAAGTGTATATTGTTACTGTTGATGCAGAAAAATGTGATGGATGTGAGGAGTGCGTTAATATCTGCCCTGTAGAGGTCTTCAGGATAGTTGATGGAAAGTCAGACCCGTATAAAGCATCAGATTGTTCTTACTGTTTAAGCTGCGTAGAGGTCTGCCCTACCCAGTCTATAACTGTTACTGAGATATAAGTAGGGTTAGAAAAGGGGATTAGACAAAGAAGACGTCCCGACACTTCGGGACGTCTTCTTTGTCTTTATTACAGGTAAGCGAAGCCTTACTCTCTACTTTGTTTTTTATCTGTGATCATCTGCAAGTAATCAGTGAATATCTGTGTTTTCTACGGTTTCTTGATATATAGTTCCCAGTAACCCTTATCATCAAGCTTAACCGCTTCAAACTCAAATCCCTGCTTCTCACAATATCGTGGGATTGTATCTTCAGCAGATGCAGGGGCGTCACAAAGAACTTTAAGCACAGAGCCGCCGGGTAATTTCTCCATGGCTTTTTTAGTCAGTACCAGTGGATAAGGACAAACCCTTCCAAGAACATCAATGGTTTCGTTTGGTGTCATGGATTTTAAATCAGCCATAATTTCCCTCCTATGTATAATTTATTATACTGAATTTTATCTAAAAGAATAGCACATGGTTTGCTGATTCTATTGCCTTTTGTATAGCATCATACGGCACTACCTGTATCTTTTTATCAGCTCCCATATCATCGGCGTCTAAGATTTTGTCTTCAGTAATACCGAAGCGATCTATGTCTTCCTTACAAACTAAAACATTTAGGTCTACAAGAAGCGCACTTTTAACATGCATCTCAGTGCTTGTTATTCCGTAGTGCTCCATTGCCTTCTGGCCCTTAAGACATGCTAAAACCCCTTCACCGATAAAGCAGAGGGTGGGTGTAACTGTTTCTCCATCCTCAAGCAGTATCTCAACGGTCTGGTAAGATATGGCATGTGTTACAGCAAGTTTCGGGTTTTCACTCTTATACGGTGGTCTTTGAACTATGAAAGCCAGTTTTGTATCTGCCATTTTATTCCCCTCCTATATGTAATACCCTGTCACTGTGATGTATCTTTGCAAGATACCAGTGCATGGCATTCCATTGTACTCCACCGATAGCATCGGTTTTCTGAATACCTCTTGCCAGTGTACATGCCTCACACGTGCATACCTCTACACCTTTTTCTAATAATGCCTTGAGGGGTTTCTCTCCAGTGGAATAATCTTTCAGATGTTTCTGATTGTTTTTTACAAGCCCTATAGCATTTCCTGATAGCCATAGATTTACTTTATGCCCTTTGTTTGCTGCTGTCTCTGCGAGCTTTAATGCAAAATCAAAAGACATAGACCCAATAAGTGAAGAGAAAATACCAATCGTAAGGGTAGCCATTTTCTTACCTCCTGTTATAAATTATAACTGATTACATATCTATAACCAGGCTAATTTTTCATAGTCATTGAATATCAAATCCACCAGGTCGCTATATGTAACGACCTTAACATTACTTGCAACATTAGCGCCACTGAGCCCTCTTGTCTCAAGGTCTTCTGAGAGTGCATAGAAGTTAGCAGATTTCTTAAGAAGTGGTGAGGGATTGCCGCCTTCTTTGACGGCTGCATGGTAAACACCATTTTCTACAAGTATTATGCCTAATTTCTCGGCCTTCAGCCTGTCCATGGTATCAACTGTATTTTTAAACTCACTTACAAAAACCGCTAACTTCATAAAAACCTCCTGAAATTAGAATATTAGGATATCAAAAGTTTTGCACAATAACCATTATAAATATCTATAACTAGTCTTTGTCAAAATAGAATTATAGTATAAAAAATATTTTTTAAGCAAGCATCATTACGCGAGAATTTCCGATAATTTTTTTTTGAATTTCTCCGGGTGAGTTCCATTCCAGTAGAGTTTACCACAACCTGAACATCGTTTAAATACCGCAGTGGTTTGATATACATATTCAGGCACAAGGCCTCTTATACCTTCTTTCTGGATTTCAGTAATGGTGTTGTTACATATAACACATCTACTCATGATAGAGAAATCCTTAAGATTTAATGAATTAATTACTATCTTGACCTGCTTAAATGTCTTATTCTCATTCAGTAAAAAATATTTTTTTAAACCTCGCACCTTTATAACATGGGTATCTCTTGTTAGGAGTATTCTATCATCTTCTCTTGCAATCCTTAAAAGAAGACTATCTTCTATATCAGGATAATAAAGTGTATCATAACCAAGCAGCCTTAACCACCTGGCAAGCCTGCCGAGCATTGAATCAACGATGAACTTCATGCTAACTCTAAGATGCAAGATACACGATACAGGATACAAGAATTTTTATCATGTATCGTGTATCTTGTATCAATTACTCTATCGCCTCAATAAATGTATCCCCATAATCTCTCGCGCCTGTTCCTGCAGGAATAAGCCTTCCCATGATAACATTCTCCTTAAGACCCTTAAGCTCATCCACAGTGCCATTGATAGCCGCCTCGGTAAGAACCCTTGTGGTCTCCTGGAAAGATGCAGCCGAGATAAAACCCTCTGTTGTGAGGGATGCCTTTGTAATACCAAGAAGTAGTGGTTTTGCTTGAGCAGGTTTACCCTTTTGTTTTTTAACTCGTTTATTTCCCTCTTCAAAGGTAAATTTATCTACCTGTTCGCCAACAAGGAAATCGGTATCACCAGGGTCTTCAATTTTTACTTTTTTCATCATCTGTCTGGCAATAATTTCTATGTGTTTATCATTTATTGAAACACCCTGAAGTCTATAAACCTTTTGCACTTCATCAACAAGGTATCGCTGGAGTTCTTTCGGTCCTAATATCTCTAAAATGCTATGGGGATTAACCGAGCCGTCCA
The DNA here is from genome assembly GCA_016208965.1 of Nitrospirota bacterium. Taxonomy (GTDB): domain Bacteria; phylum Nitrospirota; class Thermodesulfovibrionia; order UBA6902; family DSMQ01; genus JACQXB01. The sequence goes on along the minus strand of JACQXB010000044.1, from coordinate 11,339 downwards.
TCAATGGCTCCCCTGCCTTAACCCAGTCACCTTCATACACGCTTACATGCTTGCCCTTTGGTATGTGGTATTCCCTTGTATCAGTTCCACTTTTAATAACTACTATCCTCATACCTTTATGGAATCCCCTGAACTCAACATCACCAGCTATCTCGCTTACAATCGCCACCTCTCTTGGTTTTCTTGCCTCAAATAGTTCAGCAACCCTTGGCAGCCCTCCTGTAATATCCTTTGTCTTCATAGTCTCTCTTGGTATCTTTGCAATAACATCACCAGGATAAACTATCCATCCTTTCTCTACAAGTAGATGCACCCCTACAGGAAGTAAATATCTGGCAAGGTTGTTTGTCCCTGGGATTTTTAAGGTAACCTTACCGTGCTCATCCTTTATGGAGATACGGGGCCTCATCTCTGCTGGATACTCAATAACCACTTTATGTGAAAGGCCTGTCGCCTCATCAACCTCTTCTTTCACTGAAACTCCTTCTGCGATATCACCTACAGCAATCCTTCCCCCAACCTCTGTGATTATAGGGGTCGAATAAGGATCCCATTCAACAAGCCTTTGTCCCGCTTCTATCTTCTGTCCATCTAAAACTTTAAGCTTAGCACCATATACAACAGAGTACTTCTCCCTTTCCCTTCCTTTTGCATCAACAACAGCAATACCACCATTCCGCTTCATTACTACAAAAGCCCCTTCTCTGTTTTTTGCTATTGAAAGGTCAATGAATTTAACCGTTCCACTATTTTTTGCCTCAAGCACTGTCTGCTCTACTAATTTTGTTGCGGTACCCCCTATATGGAAGGTTCTCATTGTAAGCTGTGTTCCTGGTTCCCCTATTGACTGAGCAGCAATTATTCCAACCGCCTCTCCTATCTCAACCTTCTCACCTCTTCCCAGGTCCATACCATAGCACTTCCGGCACACACCATGTTTTGACTGACATGTTAAAACAGAACGAATCTTCACCCTGTCTATCCCAGCCTCTATAATCTTCTGTGTTAGACCATCGTCTATTTCATGATTTTTATGGACAACTATCTCTTTTGTAATTGGATCCTTAACATCCTCTGCAGCAACCCTTCCGAATATCCTCTCTTCTAAAGGCTCTATAATCTCACCACCCTCAACAAGGCTAATTACATATATTCCATCGGATGTACCACAATCATCCTCTCTTATAATTACATCCTGCGTTACATCAACAAGTCTCCTTGTGAGATAACCTGAATTGGCTGTCTTCAATGCGGTGTCTGCCAATCCTTTCCTTGCCCCGTGTGTTGAAATAAAGTATTGAAATGGTGTAAGTCCTTCTCTAAAATTGGCTGTGATTGGTGTCTCTATTATTTCTCCAGTGGGCTTTGCCATTAGTCCTCTCATTCCAGCAAGCTGTCTTATCTGAGCAGTAGAGCCCCTCGCGCCCGAGTCTGCCATCATAAAGGTGCTGTTAAAAGAACGACGTTCTTTAAGCACATCTTCGGAAATCTTCTCATGCCTTTTTGCACCTTCCGCACCTAACTCCTTCATCATTTCGTCAGCAACCCCTTCGGTCACCTGCGCCCATATATCTATAACTTTATTGTATCGTTCTCCATTGGTTATAAGTCCTTCTGCATATTGCTTCTCTACGTCCATTACCTCCTGTTCGGCTGCTTTTATTAAAGCGGCTTTTTGTGAAGGTATATGCATATCATCTATACAAATCGATATCCCGGAGGTTGTTGCATACTTAAATCCTAATTTTTCAATGTTGTCAAGAAATACAACTGTTGCCCTTTTCCCTGCCCTCTTATAGCAGAACTCAGCCAGTTTGCTAATCTCTTTTTTGTTCATCTCTCTATTTACCATTGAGAATGGAACCCCTTCTGGCAGAATTTCACTGAAAAGAACACGACCTACCATAGTATCAACAAGATTACCGCTCATTCTTACCTTTATTTTTGCATGTTCTTCAATTTCCTTTGCATCATAAGCGATTCTTACCTCTTCTGGGCTTGAAAATATCTTTCCTTCGCCTTTGGCATGCATTTTTTCCTTTGTAAGGTAGTAAATGCCTAAGACCATGTCCTGTGTGGGCACGGTAATGGGCTTACCGCTCGCTGGAGAGAGTATATTCCCAACAGACATCATTAATACCCTTGCCTCTATCTGAGCCTCTATAGATAGAGGAACATGTACTGCCATCTGGTCACCGTCAAAGTCCGCATTAAATGCAGTACATACCAGTGGATGTAGTTTTATAGCCTTGCCTTCAACAAGCACAGGGTCAAATGCCTGAATGCCAAGACGATGGAGGGTTGGCGCCCTGTTTAAAAGAACCGGGTATTCTTTTATTACCTCATCAAGTGCATCCCAGACCGCTGGTTCTCCTTCTTCAACCATCCTCTTTGCAGCCTTTATTGTAGTTGCAAGCCCCTTATCTTCAAGCTTGTTAAATACAAATGGCTTAAAGAGCTCAAGTGCCATTGTCTTTGGTAACCCACATTGGTGCAACTTCAGTTCTGGTCCAACAACGATAACTGACCTTCCTGAATAATCAACTCTCTTTCCAAGGAGATTCTGTCTGAAACGTCCCTGCTTACCTTTTATCATGTCACTAAGAGATTTAAGTGGTCTTTTTGTTGTAGTCTTCAACGCACGTCCCTTTCTACTATTATCAAAAAGGGCATCAACTGCCTCCTGGAGCATTCTTCTCTCATTGCGGATAATTACACTCGGTGCCTTTAACTCTTTCAATCTCTTTAATCTGTTGTTCCTATTTATTACCCTTCTGTATAGGTCATTAAGGTCAGATGTGGCAAATCTTCCACCTTCAAGAGGAACAAGTGGACGAAGGTCAGGCGGAAGAACAGGAATCACATCCATAATCATCCATTCAGGCTTATTGTCTGATTTTCTGAATGCCTCTACTATTCTTAGCATCTTTGTGGATTTTCTTTTTGCGGCATCTGAGGAGGCCCCGCGGATCTTAGTTCTCAAATCCTTAGCAAGTGCCTCAAGGGGCACATTCCTGAGAAGCTCTTTTATAGCCTCTGCACCAATACCTGCCTTAAATCTATTGCCAAACTCCTGTCGCTTCTTATTGTATTCCTCTTCGGTAAGGAGATCTTTCTTCTTCAAGGGGGTATCCCCTGGGTCAACAACAATGTAACTCTCAAAATAAAGTACCTTCTCAAGATGCCGCACAGTCATATCTAAGAGCGCTCCTATCCTTGATGGCGCACCCTTCAAAAACCATATGTGCGCAACAGGAGTTTCAAGCTCTATATGCCCAAGTCTTTCACGTCGTACCTCTGCCTGAATAACCTCAACGCCGCACTTATCACAGACTACTCCTCTGTGCTTCATCCTTTTGTACTTTCCACAAATACATTCCCAGTCTTTTACAGGACCAAAAATCTTGGCACAGAAGAGCCCATCCTTCTCAGGTTTGAATGTACGATAGTTTATAGTCTCAGGCTTCTTTACCTCTCCATATGACCATGCCCTTATCTTTTCAGGAGAAGCGAGTTTTATCCTTATAGACTCAAAATCAGTTGGATTCTTAGGCTTTTCAAATATTGAATAAATGTCTCCCACTTAATTTCCCCCTTTTGTGATTCAACGACTCAAAAATTTATAAAAAATCAGTGTCTATGCTTGGCTATTTTCTTTTTCCCTTTTTCAGGTTCCTCTTTCTCAGAGGGTCTTCTCTCTAATAATTCAATATCAAGCCCAAGACTCTGGAGCTCTTTAATTAAAACATGGAAAGAGGCAGGCACACCTGGTTCAAGGTGAGATTCACCTTTAATTATAGCCTCATACATTCTTGCCCTCCCCCTGACATCGTCACTTTTAACTGTAAGACATTCTTGAAGGTTATGCGCTGCACCATAAGACTCAAGCGCCCAAACCTCCATCTCTCCCAACCTCTGTCCACCAAACTGTGCTTTTCCTCCCAATGGTTGCTGAGTAACAAGCGAGTAGGGACCAATAGAGCGTGCGTGTATCTTATCCTCTACGAGATGATGAAGCTTCATCATGTACATATAGCCCACTGTAACGGGCCTATTGAATGGTTCACCCGTTTTCCCATCATACATGGTAATCTGTCCACTTTGTGGTAGCTTTGCCTCTTTTAATAACTCTTTTATCTCTGATTCCTTTGCACCCTCAAATACAGGTGTTGCAACATGAATACCCAATGTCTTTGCAGCCCAGCCAAGGTGAGTCTCGAGAATCTGCCCTACATTCATTCTTGAAGGAACCCCGAGTGGATTAAGAATCATATCAACATGGGTACCATCAGGTAAATACGGCATGTCCTCCTCTGGCACCACCGTGGAGATAACCCCTTTGTTGCCATGCCTTCCTGCTACCTTATCTCCAACCTGAATTTTCCTCTTCATGGCAATATATACCTTTGCTACTTTAAAAACCCCGGGAGGGAGTTCATCACCCCTCTTCAGTCTCTCTATTCTTTCACTATAATCCTTCTTAAGCATATCTATAAAATTTTCTGCCTTTTCCTCTATGAGTTTGAGCCGTTCCATTTCCTTTGCATTTATAATCTTTATCTTGCCGAGGAATGTATCAGAGATACTTTCAAGATGTTCTTCTGTCAGTTTCTTATCCTTCTCACACAATATCTCCTTCTTCTTAGGAAGCTTTATATCCTCTGCTGCCTTTTGACCAAGAAGAACGCTCCTCATTTCTTTGCATTTGCCTTCTTTTAATATCCTAACCCCTTCTTCAAGGTCGCGATGCAGACGATTTATATCATCATCTTCTATGCTTTTTGACCTTTTATCTTTTTCAACACCCTTTCGTGAGAATATTTTTACATCTATAACAGTGCCTTCTATACCTGGGGGAACATAGAGACAACTTTCCCTTACCTCTTCTGCCTTTTCTCCAAAGATTGCCTTTAAGAGTTTCTCTTCAGGTGTCGGCTGAGTTTCACCTTTTGGCGTAACCTTGCCCACAAGTATATCACCATGTTTCACATATGCACCGATCCTTATAATACCGCTCTCATCAAGATTGCGAAGTGCTTCTTCTCCCATATTGGGAATATCCCTGGTTATCTCCTCAGGTCCTAGTTTAGTCTCCCGCGCCTCTATCTCAAAGTCCTCTATATGTATTGAGGTAAATATATCCTCTTTTACAAGTCGCTCACTTATAATTACAGCATCTTCAAAGTTATATCCTTCCCATGACATGAATGCAGCAAGAATATTTTTACCCAGTGCAAGTTCACCCAAGTCTGTAGCAGGACCATCAGCAATTACCTGTCCCTTTTTAATTGATTCACCTGTTCTGAATATAGGTTTCTGATTAATACATGTAGCTTGATTTGACCTATAAAACTTGATGAGATTATATAAATCCACATCATTGTTTTCTGTTTTTACAATAACCCGTGAAGAGTCTACAGATTCGATCACACCCGGTCTTTTAGCGGTAACTATAGCCCCAGAATCTCTCGCAGCAACAGCCTCCATCCCGGTTCCCACTATTGGTGCCTCGGCTCGCAATAAAGGAACAGCCTGTCTTTGCATATTAGAGCCCATGAGCGCCCTGTTGGCATCGTCATTTTCAAGAAATGGTATAAGCGAGGCTGAAACACTTACAATCTGTTTTGGAGAAACATCCATATACTGAACTTCTTTTGGAGTTACTATCTTGAAATCTCCACCAATCCTTGCAAATACGGTATCTTCAACAATGCGACCCTTTTCGTCAAGAGACATAGTTACCTGTGTAATTACAAATTTTTCACTCTCTATAGCAGATAAATACTCTATCTTTTCTGTTACCCTGCTGTCTTCTACCTTTCTGAAAGGCGACTCTATAAAACCAAAATCATTCACTCTGGCGTATGTTGCAAGAGATGTTATTAGACCTATATTTGGACCTTCCGGGGTCTCTACGGGACAGATACGGCCATAATGGGTTGGATGTACGTCTCTCACCTCAAATCCTGCCCTTTCCCTTGTGAGCCCTCCTGGCCCCAGTGCACTGAGCCTCCTTTTGTGAGTTATCTCAGATAAAGGATTAGTCTGATCCATAAACTGGCTTAATTGACTTGAACCAAAAAACTCTTTGATAACACCCATAACAGGTTTTGCATTTACAATGTCATGCGGCATGGCTTCCTCAAAGGGTGTGAGAGCCATCTTCTCCTTAATAGCCCGTTCCATTCGCACCAGCCCTATCCTGAACTGATTTTCAAGGAGCTCTCCTACAGTCCTTACCCTTCTGTTACCAAGATGGTCAATATCATCAATCTCTCCCTTGCCTGCTCTCAGGTTTAGAAGATAACGCAATATCTCTATAATATCTTTATCAGTTAAAATCCTCGTCTCCTTAGGGATATCAAGCCCAAGACGTGTATTAAGTTTAAGTCTTCCAACAGGAGAGAGGTCATATCGTTTTGTGTCAAAAAGTAATCCTTCAAAAAGCCTCTTTGCGTTAGTTATTGTTGGGGGCTCACCTGGCCTTAATTTTCGATAAATCTCTATCAGAGCGTCTTCAGGGCTTCCTGCCTTGTCCAAAGAAATTGTATCCCTTATAGAAGGCAGATAGCGAATCCCATCGATAAAGAGGAGTTGGAGAGCCGCTGATTTTAAATTAAATATCCTTTCTATAGTTCCATTGGTAATTTCTTCATTGCCCTCTACTATAATCTCTCCTGTCTCGGGGTCTACAATATCTGTGAGTGTAATCCTACCAATTATTTCTTCTTTTGATAGGGGTATCTCCTTGACATAAGAAGTCTCCATCTTTTTGAAAAGACCTTTTGTTATCCTACCGCCTTCCTTGACAATCAATTCTTTAGTTCTAGGGGCATATATATTATGGAATGCCTTTATCCCAACCAGCACATCACTCATCTGACGGGTTGCAACACCCCCTTTTATCCTTATATCCTCTATGGGATAGAACATCTTCAATATCTCTCCATCGCTGTAACCAAAGGCCTTTAAGATTATAGTGGCAGGCAATTTCTTCTTCCGATCAATCCTCACATAAAGGTAGTCTTTTGTGTCAAATTCAAAGTCAAACCATGAGCCCCTCATAGGTATTATTCGAGCTGAATATAAAACCTTCCCACCAACTTTTTCATGGCTGAAAAATACCCCAGGAGAGCGATGAAGTTGACTTACAACAACTCTCTCTGTTCCGTTTATTATAAATGTACCTGTATCGGTCATAAGTGGAAGCTCGCCCAGATAGATTTCCTGCTCCCTCGACTCTTTCAAGATATTTTTGTCAGTTCCATTCTCCTCCCATAGGTTCAATTTAACTCTTACCTTCAGCGGAGCTGCATATGTAATACCCTTCTGAAGACTTTCTCTGTGGTCGTGCTTTGGGGCGCCTATAATATGCTCCACAAGTTCAATAGATGCTGTCCCGTTGTAATCCACTACAGGGAAAATACTGTTAAATGCAGATTGTAGTCCTATATCTTCCCTTTTAGCAGGAGGAATGTCTTTCTGTAGGAATCGTTCAAAAGAACGTTTTTGAATCTCTATAAGATTCGGTATCGGTAGTATCTGTGGTATCTTGCCAAAATCTCTCCTTGCTCTTAATCTTCTCGCCATATATCTCCTTACTTAAAGTAGGTTAAGGTTAAGGTTAAGACTAAGAGAATTCTAAACCTCAAGCTTAACCTCAATTCTTTATTTACCTTACCTCTACCGTTGCTCCCTGTTCTACGAGCTTAGACTTAATTGCTTCAGCTTCTTCCTTTGATACGCCACTCTTTACAGGTTTTGGAGCACCCTCTACAAGGTCTTTAGCCTCTTTAAGACCGAGGCTTGTAATCTCCCTCACAGCCTTTATGACCTGAATCTTCTTTTCACCTACAGAAGCCAAGATCACATCAAAGCTTGTTTTTTCTTCCGCTGCTGAGGCAGCTGCTGCAGACGCTCCCGGAGCTACAGCCATGGCAACTGGAGCTGCAGCTGTAACTCCGTATCTCTCCTCAAAGTTCTTTACAAACTGCGATATTTCTAGAATGGTCATCTTGTCAATAAATTCAAAAACCTGTTCTTTTGTGATAGACATTTTATCCTCCTTATTTAATTTAAGTTAAGAGTTAAAAGTTATGAGTTAAAAATGTTTTTCACTTTTCACTTTCAACTTTTTATCTTTCAATGCCCCCATGGCATAAGCAAATTTTAACAGGGTTGCATTCATCGCACCTGCGAGCTTACTTAAAGGACTCCGCAGTGCCCCAATAAACATTGACAGGAGAATCTCCCTTGAAGGAAGCACAGAGATAGTCTTAACATCCTCTGCCTTGCAAACCTTCCCTTCAATGACTCCTCCTTTAATTTCAAATTTATTATTTGTTTTAACGAATTCAAGAACTTTTTTTGCGGTTATCACAGGGTCGTCATATCCAATGACAATCCCCACAGGACCCATCAGGATATTTTTAACCGCTTCAACAGGAGTGCCTTCCGCAGCCCTTTTAGCTAAGGTATTCTTAACTACTTTATATTCTAAATCTGCTGTCCTTAGTGTCTTCCTTAAATCAAAAACATCCTGAGATGTAAGCCCCTTGTAATTCGCAAATATCATCCCCCTTGCCTTTGAAAATTTTTCATGTAGTTCTGAAACCATTTGTGCCTTTAATTCCCTTGCCGTGCTTGAAGAAGTTTTATTGTTTAATTGTCTATTCAGATTCAACACCTCCATTCTTTGAAAAATCAAGAAATATTTACTTCGCCACTGTTGCCTTAGAAACATCCACAGAAATACCCATGCCCATAGTAGATGAGATAGATAATTTCTCAAGATATGTACCCTTAGCAGTAGATGGTTTTGCCCTTATAATAGCATCTAAGACGGCCTTCGCATTATCAATAAGTTTTTTACTATCAAAGGATACCTTACCAATTGATACATGAACAACACCTGCCTTTTCAGTCTTATAATCCACCTTTCCTGCCTTTATATCCTTAACGGCCTTAGCTATATCAAATGTTACAGTCCCTGTCTTTGGATTAGGCATAAGACCTCTTGGGCCAAGAATTTTACCCAGCTTACTGACAGTACTCATTACATCCGGTGTGGCGACTACCTTATCGAAATCCATCCATCCACCGTTTATCTTCCCTACAAGGTCCTCAGCGCCAACATAATCAGCCCCAGCCTCTTGAGCCTCCTTCGCCTTTTCACCCTTCGCAAAAACAACCACTCTAACTTTTTTCCCAAGCCCGTGTGGGAGAACCAGTGTGCCCCTTACCATCTGCTCTGATTTTTTGGAGTCTATTCCAAGATTTATAGCCAGATCAACTGTCTCATCAAATTTTACATGAGCGAGTTGCTTAACCATATCGACAGCCTCTTTAATGGTGTAGCACTTTGTTTTATCAACCTTATTTACGCTATCTATGTGTTTCTTGCTCATTGTCTTCCCCCATCTTAATAATTCAAATTTTTGATTCTCAATTTTCAATTACATCTATCCCCATGCTTCTGGCTGTTCCCTCAATAGTGTTAACAGCCTTCTCAAAGTCAAAGACATTAAGGTCAGGCATTTTTGTCTTAGCAATCTCTCTAACCTGAGCCAAAGTAACCTTGCCTACCTTCTCTTTGTTTGGTGTTGCTGAGCCTTTAATTATACCAGCTGCCTTCTTAAGAAGTTCTGAAGCAGGTGGGGTCTTTAAAATAAATGTAAATGACCTGTCATTATATATCGTAAGAACTGCAGGGATTATTGTATCACCCATTGCCTGTGTCTGGGCATTAAAAGCCTTACAAAATTCCATTATATTTATCCCATGTGGCCCTAACGCAGGCCCTATTGGTGGAGCAGGTGTTGCCTTCCCTGCTGAAATCTGAAGTTTTACCTGCGCTTTTACTTCCTTTTTAGCCATTTATACCTCCTAAAAAATCAAAATGCAAATATCAAAATGTAAAATTAAGGAATTCTTGTTTTAATTTAAAAATTTTCTTCCACAATTTTGTCCCGACTATTCGGGATGAATTTTTAATTTTGAATTTTATTTTATGCCTTCTCTACCTGAAAAAAGTTCAACTCAACAGGAGTCTGCCTGCCAAAAATAGTTACCATAACCTTTAATTTATTATGATCTACATCTACCTCATCTACAAAAGCATTAAAATTTATGAAAGGTCCATCTATTATCCGAACACTGTCTCCCCTGTTAAACTGGGCTTTAACCTTCGGTGCAGGTCCCTTTTCTATCTGTTGAATGATAACATCTACTTCCTCGTTGCTTAAAGGAGTAGGACGCATTCCTCCTATAAAGCCTGTTACCCTTGGAGTACTTCTTACGAGATGCCATGTCTCATCATCAAGCTCCATCTCAATAAGAATATATCCTGGATAAAACTTCCTGTTGGTTTTCCTCCTTTTCCCTCCTTTAAGTTCCTCTAACTTTTCAGTAGGCATAAATATCTGGGCAATCTTTTCTTTGAGCCCTTTTCTAATTGCACCTTCTTCAATGCTCGTTTTTACTTTCTCTTCAAACCCTGAATATGTATGCACTACGTACCAGTTTTTTGTCATAATCTTTCATCTCAGAACTAACTCTATCAACTTAGAAAGCCCACGGTCCACTATTCCAAGAAATAATGCTACTATTAATACCGTTATAATTACTATCTTTGTAGACCCCATTACCTCTTCCCGGGTAGGGAATACCACCTTCTTTAATTCAACTTTTACTTCTCGTGAAAAACTTTTTATTTTATTAATCATTAGCTTATAGCTTATAGCTCATAGCTTATAGCTCAATGGCAGGCCAGGGGGGATTCGAACCCCCAACACTCGGATTTGGAGTCCGATGCTCTAGCCGTTAGAGCTACTGGCCTAATACAAAAATCAAAAATTAAAATGCAAAATGTATCCCGACTATTCGGGATGATTTTTGAATTTTGAATTTTGAATTTGATTTTATGCCTTTGTCTCCTTATGCATTGTATGTTTCCTGCAATGCCTGCAATATTTCTTTATATTAATCTTGTCAGGAGTATTCTTCTTGTTCTTGGTAGTAGAATAATTCTTATTCTTACATTCACTGCATTGTAAAAGAATTATATCTTGCATTATCGTTTCACTCCATTTAGCGATAAGCTTTTTAGCTAATAAGCTATTAGCTATTAGCTTTAAGCTTAAAACTTATCGCTTATTAGCTTATTCGCTTATACGCTTTCTTATTCAATAATCTCTATCACAACCCCTGCCCCTACTGTCCTTCCGCCTTCCCTTATCGCAAACCTTAATTCCTTCTCCATCGCTATCGGCGTTATTAACTCAACCGTTATACTTACATTATCACCAGGCATCACCATCTCCATCCCCTCAGGTAATTGT
>JACQXB010000043.1 GCA_016208965.1 Nitrospirota bacterium | reverse complement strand
TAACATCTTTTCCCGACCCTTCGGGACTCCTTTCTTTGGTTTGAATTTAAACCAACTCGCTGATTGGTTCATTCCAAGAAAGAGTATAGCCTTTTCTATAAATTATAAACTAACCCCTCTCTGTAATATAGCAAGCTCTTTTTCAAAGAGGGGTATTTTCGGGTCAAGACTAAGGATTTCAGAGGGGGATTGATTAACAGAATTCAAAATGCAATAGCTACTCTTAGCTTAGTTGGTTATATACCCTTTGCCCCTGGGACTTTTGGCACAGCCGTAAGTTTTCTCTTTGTTGTTTTTTTAAAACCCGGGGACTTAGCGCTTCTCTTAATTTTTTTAACTGCATTCTTATTAGGGTTATTGGTTTCCCATAATGCTGAAAAGACCCTCGGTAAAGACAGCAGGCATATAGTTATAGATGAATTTTGTGGATATTTGCTGAGTATTTTATTCATTCCAAAAGACATTAGTTATCTTATTGCAGGGTTCATCCTCTTCAGATTTTTTGATGTCCTAAAGCCGCCTCCGATAAGAAAAGCAGAAAGCGCCTTTTCAGGAGGCATGGGTATTATGGTGGATGATATCTTGGCAGCGATTTATTCTAACGGTTGTATACAGTTATGGAGACTCTTGTTTTAGTTCAACGGAAAATCGGTGGTGATGAATGGAATTAAGGTGTTTTATATCGGTGGAGTTGCCAGAGGAACTTAAAAAAAACATTTATGTTTATGTGGAAAAACTGAAGGCAGCAGGGGTGGATGTAAAGTGGGTTCGGCCTGAGAACCTCCACCTGACCCTGAAATTTTTAGGAGATACGACTGAAGAACGACTGAAAAGTATAAATGAAAGACTGATTTCTCTGGCTAAGGCGCATGATAGGTTTTATCTGCAGATATCGGGCGCGGGCGCATTCCCAAATATAAAATATCCGAAGGTTATATGGCTTGGGGTTTATGATTCAGAAGAAATAATAAAACTACAGCATGATATAGATGAATCAATGGCAGGACTTGGCTTCGAAAAAGATGATAAACAGTTCGCGCCGCATCTTACAATCGGCAGGGTGAAATCCATGAGAAACAAGGATGCGCTGATAAAAGAACTTATTACACTAAAGGAGGTGGATTTTGGTAAAATAGGAGTTATCAATATAACTCTGATGAAGAGTGAACTAAAACCTGGCGGAGCAGAACATTTTAAACTGAGCGAGATTCCTTTTGGCAGAGATGTTTAAGACATCCGCAGTCTTGACAAGACGCATAACAGGCGTATAATATGAGAAAAGGCCGGAGGTGAATTATAATGCATAAAGGCAAAGTCAACATAACACTTGACAGGGATTTAATAGAATATGTAAAGACTTACGCAGAAGAACAGCGAACAACCATATCAGAGATTTTTACACAGTTTGTATTGAACCTGAAACGCACTAAGGACAAAGAACCCACGGAAGTAATTCTTACCGACCCGGATTTCAAAGAGAGTCTTTTAGATACGATTTCAAGGATTAGAAACGGCAAGGTGAAGTGGTTTAAGTATGACGAGGTCTTTTGATGGAAGCGCTGTTTAGCAATGTTTTTGTAAAATCCCTGAAAAAGCACACTTCCATAAAAAAGATAATCCAGAAGAAGGTTGACATGCTCATAGAAAATCCTGTTGCTCTCGGAGAACCTTCAAAGGGTAATTTCAGAGGATATTATAGTTGTTCTGTCAAGAAGAATTTTCTTATTATTTATTTATATTGCAAGGTTTGCAGGGCAAAAGACGATGATAAGATAGTATGTTGCCATGATTGCAAAAAATGCGCGGATGAGACAATTAAATTTATTGATATCGGACCACATGATAAAGCATACGAGAAAAAGTCTTTGTATTGGACGTGAGATTGCCACGTCGTCCCGATTTTGTCGGGACTCCTCGCAATGACACTTAAAATGTGTGGTTTTTCAGCAGTCTCAAATTGTGTTTCATGGAGAAAATCAGGGGAAATGTTAAAATACACTACAGATTTTAGAACGGAGCGGGGATGTGAACAGATATAAAGATTGGCTTGAACAGGCTGAAAGGGATATAGAGAAGGCGAAGCTGGATATCAGGCATGGATATTATGACTGGGCGTACTTTACCTCTCAGCAATCAGCAGAAAAGGCTGCAAAAGCGCTCTGCATGAAGTTGGGCTTTGATGCGTGGGGACATTCTATTACCAATAAATTGAAGTTGTTGAAAGATACAGTAGACGTCCCTGATGAAATTATAGAACAGGCTCAGCTGCTTGATACCTTTTATATCCCAACCCGATACCCAAATGGATTTAGCATTGGGAAGCCGTCTGATTATTATAACGAGAAGATAGCATCGGAGGCATTGCATGCTTGTGAAAAGGTCTTTGGGTTCTGTAAAACTAATATCAATAGATAAAAAAGTATTATTCAAGGTTCTGAACGAAACTGCAATAAGAATAAAAGAGGAAAACAGCGAGCTTATTGATATAAAATTGTTTGGGTCTATTGCGAAAAAAGAGGATACAGGAAAAAGCGATGTTGATATCATAATTATTGTTTCAGATTCTTCTGAAGACATTTTCCATAGAAGTTTAAAATTCAGGAGGTATTTTGATATTCAAGTCCCTGTGGATGTTTTAGTTTATACTAAGCCTGAGATAGAACAACTGCTCAAAGAAGGAAATAATTTTATAGAAAATATTCTCAATGAAAGCATTTCGCTGATTGCAAAGGAGGCATGATGAGCAAGGAAGTGATAAGCAAGGATAAGATGAAGGCGCTTGAGATGGCAATCTCTCAGATAGGAAAAAGCGACCTATCTTTTTAAAATTACTAAAGGAAGAAAGAAAAAACCTTGGATTAAAAGGTGAAGAAAAATAAGAAATAGGAGTGATAAAATGAAAAAGAAAGCCCTGATGGAGAAAAAAGTGTTGCCTATACAGAGTTAATCCCTGTTTTGATAGAGGCAGTGAAGGAACAGCAAAAGATGATTGAGGAACTTAAGGTAGAAGTCAGGTAGTTAAAGAATAAAGATTTAATAGCAAGGAGTCAGTAGGAAATTAGCAGGATACTAAGAGATGCTGAAACGAGTTCAACATGACAGATGAGGGTGAAAGGTGTCATTCCTGCGGAGGCAGGAATCCAGTAAGAAAATGCATAAAAGCATGAAGACGATATTTATTTCATTATTAGTTGTTATGTTATTGGCAGGTTTTAGCAGCAGTGTTAGCGCTGCAACTGTTACATGGAGTGGTGGAGGATTAGACAATCTTACATCAAACCCTGCTAACTGGTCAGGCAATATAGTGCCTCAATATGGAGATGACGCAATTATTGATGGTACATCAATAAAAAACTCTACATGGGATTTAAACCTAACCCTCGCAGGTCTTACAATAAAATCAGGATATACAGGTAAAGTTACAAAGATATCAGCCGTAAGTCTTGTTATTGCAAAGAACGTTGTTTCTCCAAGTGCACCTTCAGGACTTGGTGCAGTAGCCATATCATCAAGCCAGATAAACCTTTCATGGACAGACAATTCTAATAATGAGACCGGTTTTAAGATAGAACGCAAGACCGGTGTTGGTAGGATATATAATCAAATTGCAACTGTTGGGGCAAATATATCCACATACTCTAATACAGGATTACTCGCAGGGACAACCTATTACTACAGAATAAAGGCATATAACGGAGTAGGAGACTCTGCTTACAGTAATGAAGTGAGTGCTACAACGACAGCAGTTGC
>JACQXB010000016.1 GCA_016208965.1 Nitrospirota bacterium | reverse complement strand
TTTGTCATTGCGAGTCCCGACATTTCGGGACGTGGCAATCTCAAAAGAGATTCTTCTGCCGAAACTTCGGCATCAGAATGACACTTTGTGTCAGATTGCGGAGTTTATCCCGAGCGACAAACGAGATTGCTTCTGCCGAAACTTCGGCATCGCAATGACAAGCGAGGGACCTGCTCGCAATGACAACTTTCTATGTCTATTTTTTCGATATGCTTGCCATGATAGCCTTCTGCTCATCCGTTAAGATACTCTCTAAGGTGTCTGCCTGTATAAGACTTCTTCTCTTTTATTATATCCTCTGGGGGCCCTTCTGCTACAATCCTTCCACCTTTTTCTCCGCCTTCAGGACCGAGGTCTATTATCCAGTCAGCACATTTTATTATGTCTAAGTTATGTTCAACTAACAAAACAGTATTCCCTGCATCTACGAGTTCATTTAAGACATTAAGAAGTTTTTTTATGTCATGTGGGTGCAGCCCTACTGATGGCTCATCAAGGATATAGATGTAGTCTCTTCTTCCTGAAATACTTAACTCACAGCATATCTTAAGCCTCTGTGCCTCACCACCTGAAAGGGTTGTGGCAGGTTGCCCGAGTTTTAGATACCCAATTCCCATGGAATCCAGTAGTTTCAACCTATTTATAATAGATGGCATACGGGTGAAAAACTCCAGTGCCTCCTCAACCGTCATCTCGAGCACATCATATATGTTTTTCCCATTGTAAGTAATATTCAATATTTCAGGCTTATATCTTCTGCCTCCGCATTCCTCACATTTAATATACAGGTCTTCAAAGAAATACATCTCAAGTTTTTGGAAACCAGCGCCTTTACATGCTTCACATCTGCCGCCTTCAGTATTAAATGAAAAGTGTCCTATACTGTATCCATGGTATTTGGCTTCACGTTGTTCTGAAAATAGTCTTCTTATAGGGTCAAACGTCTTTAAATATGTGACAGGGTTAGACCTTGGGCTTTTCCCAATTGGATGCTGGTCTATGATTTTTACCCCTCTTAGATACTCAATACCATCAATTGATTTAAAGGGCTGAGGAGTTTTAAACTCTACTTTAAAAATCCTTGCAAGGGCATTATAAATAGTATCTTCTACGAGTGTGCTTTTCCCAGAACCTGATACACCAGTGATACAGGCTATTGTCTGAAGGGGGATATTTATATCTATATTCTTAAGATTATTTCCTGATACACCTTTTACAGAAAGCACTTTACCGCTGCCTTTTTTCCTGAACCCTGGAACAGAGATGAATTCTATGTTTTTTAAGTAATTCGCAGTTAGTGTGTTAGTTTTCAGGAAGTCCGATTTCCATCCAGAAAACAAGAGTCTGCCGCCTTTTTCGCCTCCACCAGGACCAAGCTCAATAATCCAGTCAGCAGAATCAATAACTGTCCTGTCATGTTCAACCGCTATAATTGTATTTCCTATATCTGCGAGCCCCTTCATTATTTCTGTAATCCTGCTTATATCCCTTGGATGAAGCCCCACAGTTGGTTCATCAAGCACATAGAGTGTTGCAGTAAGTCTTGATGCAAGCTGATTTGAAAGATTTATCCTTTGTGATTCGCCACCTGAAAGTGTCTTTGTTTGTCTATTTAAGGTGAGATACCCAAGCCTAACCCGAAGGAGAAAATTTATCTTAAGATTAATCTGCCTTAGTATCTCTGAGGATATATCTTTTTCATATTTTGAAAGTTTGAGGCTTGAGAAGAAATTACTTAATTGTGATATAGACATCCTTGAAAGCCCTGCTATATTAAGCTCTCCTATAGTAAAGGCAATCGCTTCTGGTTTAAGCCTTTGTCCGTTACAAAGTCTGCATGTAACAGGCTTTCTGTATCTACTTAAAAATACCCTTACATGGAGTTTATATCGTTTATTTTCTAACTCTTCAAAAAATTCATTAAGTCCGTAGAAATCGTGATTACCTTTGAAGATTAACTCTTTTATTTCATGAGGCAGGTCTCTATATGGCATATCAAGCCTTACTTTTTTCTTTTTTGCCCATTTTTCAAATTGTCTATACCACCATCTGTATGATGGCTTGCTCCATGGCTCTATTGCTCCTTCCTCAAGTGAGAGGCTTTTATCAGGAACAATAGCGTCCTCATGATATATTAAGGTATCACCAAAACCCTTGCACTGCGGACATGCCCCGAGGGGATGGTTAAAAGAGAAAAGAAGGGGTTGGAGTGATGGTAATTCTACGTTACAGTTAAAGCATTTTAGCTTTGATGAAAATATCAGTGTTTCAGGAGATGTGCCTACGATTTCAACTTTCATCTTACCATTGCCTTTTTCCCATGCAATCTCAACAGAGTCAGACAATCTTGGTTCGTCTTTGATAATAAGTCTGTCAAGGACGATGTCGAGTTTAGAGTCTGAATTGTTATCTTGAATCTTGAATCTTGAATCTTGAATCTCAATTACCTCGCCATTAACCAATATTCTATGGAATCCTCTTTGTTTGAGCTTTTCTGGTGATTCTTCGCTTTCAAAGATTATCAATGCCCTGTGTCCGTAATGCCTTTCAATAAGCTCTTTAACTACTGCTGAGGCATCCCATAGCCTTAAAGCCTTGCCACATTTTATGCAATGTGGTTTTGATATCTTTGAATAAAGTAATCTCAGGTAATCATGGATTTCAGTTATTGTGCCTACTGTTGAGCGGGATGTCTTTATAGGGTTTCGCTGTTCAAGTGCAATTGCAGGACGGATGTTGTGGATTGCTTCAACCTGTGGTCTGTCGAGTTTTTCGAGGAAAAGCCGTGCGTATGTGGAAAGTGATTCAATAAATCTCCACTGACCCTCAGCAAAGATTGTATCAAATGCTAATGATGACTTTCCTGAACCTGATACACCTGTAATTGTGATGACCTTATTATGTGGTAGTGTTAGGTTTATGTTTTTAAGGTTATTCTGTTTTGCCCCTTCTATTATAAGGTCTTGTCTGGACATTTTAATATTTTAACATGAATACTTCTACTCCTTGGGCCATCAAATTCACAGAAAAAAATAGCCTGCCATGTCCCTAATAGGAGTCTTCCATTATCTATAAGCACAGATTTAGATATCCCAACAAGGGTAGATTTTATATGGGAATCCGAGTTCCCTTCTATGTGGGAATAGCTTAGATTATGTGGTACTAATTTATTTAGGACTGTCTGGATATCCTTTACAACAGAGGGGTCTGCGCCCTCATTTATTGTAATGCCTGCTGTTGTGTGAGGGACATATAAATAACATATACCGTTTTTTATATTGGAGTCATTGACTACACCCTGTACCTCAGAGGTGATATCAACAAACTCTGTCCTTGCCTTTGTCCTGATATTAATGGTCTTTAGCATATAGCCTCCCATCTAAAAAGTGAAAAGTGAAAACTAAGAAGTAGGAAGTGTGATGTTGTCAAATATATAATTATAGAAAGCCTTTTCAATTGAAAAGGCAATCCTTAGGGCATAGAAATTTTCTGGCAGTTTAAATTTTTTAAGCTTCACCATATCCTTTTCTGTAGTAATAATTTCCAGTCTTTCTGCCTCTTTTATTATCTCGTCTATATCCTGTTGCTTATATTTATAATGATCCTTGAATGTCTTAAATCTTATCACATTCGCACCCATTGATAACAACATGGTCTTGAAATGTGGTGGGTTGGCAATGCCTGAAAAGGCGTATATTTTCTTTTGATTTATAAAGCTCAGGTCTTTGATGGTACCGTCTGCACTTATAATAGATTCGGGTTTGTGTAATGCATTATATATCGGCGCATCTATGTTATATTGTCTTATCTTTGTTCTTATAACATTTATTTCACCTGGAAATCCCCCCATCCCCCCTTTACTAAAGGGGGGTGAGGGGGGATTATTTTCATTGTCTTTTGTGTCTCTTTGAGACATGAATGTTTCATCACTAATTGCATCTGTTTTTGTAAGCACTATTACATGTGCCCTTTTTATTGCCCTTAATGGTTCCCTTAGTATGCCTTCAGGAAATAGTTTTCCATTTCCAAAAGCATTGGTTGCATCAATAAGGAGTATATCTATATCCCTGTGGAGCGATATGTGTTGAAAGCCGTCATCAAGAATAAAGACGAGCGAGAAGTGACGAGTGACGAGTGACGAGTTTAAGGCAAAAATACCGCCTTTATATCTGTCCGCACATTTTACTATAGGGACATTTTTTAGCCGTTCAGCCATCAAGACAGGCTCATCACCAAACAGTGACGAGTAACGAGTAACGAGTAACGAGTCTTTGGAATTTTTTTTCTTTAACTTGTTACTTGTTACTTGTAACTCGTTACTGGCTTTTACAAAGCACGGTCCCTTTGTCTTTCCCTTATACCCCCTTGTCAGAATGCACGGATTAAACCCTTGCCTCTTTATCTCCTCTGCCAATGCTATTACTGCAGGGGTTTTCCCTGTCCCCCCCAATGTAAGATTGCCAATGCTTATGACCTTCGCTGGAAGTATTTTTGTTTTCTTGAGGCCTGTCTTGTAGAATAGACTTCTGCCTGAAAGGATTAAGCTGTAGATTGTGCTAAGTAGCCCCACGATATCTCGTCTCCGAAAGTAAACCCCTTATGAGCCCAAGGGCTTTTTCAACTGCGCCAATGTTGCCTTGAACGATTACCTTTGCCCTCTGTCCCAACTGATTTGCCTTTTCTGTGTTCTTTAAGAGTTCATTAACTGCATTTACTATGTCTAAGGTGTTTTCGACCATCAACGCCGCAGCTTGCTTTAAGAATTCTTTTGCAATTGGGAAATTATCCATGTATGGACCAAAGATAATCGGCTTTGCCCAGTAAGCAGGCTCAAGGATGTTATGCCCTCCATAAGGAAAAAGGCTTCCTCCAACAAAGACAACAGTTGCCTTTGAATAGACTGCTGATAACTCACCGATAGTGTCAAGTAATATAATGTCTTCCAATTCTTGGTCCATGACCCTTACCCCCTGACTAATTTCTGAACGTCTTATAAAATTAAGACCCCTTTTCTTTATAACTTCCTCTACCTCCTGAAATCTCTCAGGATGTCTTGGTGCGAGGATAAGTTTTAAATCAGGGATTGTCTTCTTGATATTCTCATAGGCATCAAGCATGATATCTTCTTCACCTTTATGGGTGCTCCCCGCCACTAATATATGCCCTCCGATACCATCTGTCCATGCAGATGATTCTTGGGATTTATGGAGGTTTATATCAAACTTGAAATTTCCCATAATAGCTACTTTTTCCGGGTTTGCACCGAGCGTCGTGACTCTATATGCATCGTCGCTCCCCTGCATGTAAAAAAAATCCGTATAAGATAAGACCCTCTTTATAAGTGGTTTTATGCGGTTGTATCCTTTAAATGATTCCTTTGAAATCCTTCCATTAAGAATCACTATATATGCCTCTGCCTCTTTTAGCTTTTTAAAAAGCTGCGGCCATAGCTCTGTTTCTACTGTTATAAATATTTTGGGCCTTATGAGCCTAACTGCCCTGTTAATACAAAGCCATGTATCCCATGGTATATACATAATCCTGTCTGCATCAGGGAATCTTTCGCGGGCAATTTTTTGCCCTGTATATGTAGTGGTAGAGAATACAATTTTTATATGAGGGAATTCTTCCTTAAGTGTCTTTAAAAAAGGAATGCATGCTATTACTTCTCCTACAGAGACCGCGTGAATCCATATATCTGTGTTTGAATATTGTGATAAGCCGAGCCGTTCACTTATATATCTGAATCTGTTTTCCGGTCCTTTTTTTAATAAAAGCCATGGTAGATAGATTAAAATCGCTATTGCAGAGAAAAAATTATACAGCAGAAACATTTTTCTCAAACTGGGATTGATAAAGAAGTTTATATATACCGCCTTTTTCTATCAACTCTTCATGGGCGCCTATCTCAACAATTCTGTGCTTATCAAGTACCAATATCCTGTGAGCCTTTCTTACAGTGGATAATCTATGAGCAATAACAAAAGTTGTTCTGTTAGCCATAAGGTTTTCTAAAGCCTTTTGCACAACCACTTCAGAGGCTGAATCAAGGGATGATGTAGCCTCATCAAGTATAAGGATAGGAGGGTTTTTAAGCAATGCCCTTGCAATGGCTATTCTCTGTCTTTGTCCACCTGAAAGTCTTACCCCTTTTTCACCTATTATTGTGTCATAGCCTTTTAGCATCTCCATTATAAAGTCATGGGCATAGGCTGCCTTTGCAGACCCTATAATTTCTTCCTCTGTTGCATCGTTCCTGCCGAAAGCAATATTATCCTTAACAGTTTCATTAAATAATATTATGTCCTGACTCACGATGCCGATGTTATTCCGAAGGGATTTGGACGTAACATCATTAATGTCTATACCATCAATTGTAATGTTTCCATTTGTAGGGCGATAAAACCTTGGGAGCATATCCATAAGCGTGGTTTTCCCGGCACCGCTTCGACCAACTATTGCTATAACTTCCCCTTCCTTTACACGAAAACTAACATCCTCAATAACCTTCTTATTTGTTTCTGGATAAATAAATGTTACATTGTTAAAGGAAATTCCATCTTTTATTGCTGGCAACTCCAATGTCCCCTCTGCCTCGGGGGCCTGGTCAATAAGATAGAAAACCCTCTCCGCAGCTGCCCGTGCCTGCTGTAAGCTATTGTTAGCACCACCGAGTCGTTTTATTGGTGTATATATCAAAACCACTGCTGCAGAGAAAGAGATTAATTCACCGAGTGTCATCTGTTTTATATTTACCAGATAAAAACCATAGAATAAAATACTCGCTATGCCTATCCCTGTGATAATTTCGTGCAGTAAAGTTGAGTACTCCATTGTGCGCGCACCCTTTATGGCTATACTGTAATATTTCTTATTTTCCTCATTAAATTTATCTATATGAAGTTTCTCCTGCATAAATGTCTTTATCATCTTAATCCCTGATATACTCTCTGTAAGTCTTACAACAAGCCCTGATATCTGCTCCTGTGTCTTCTGAGCAATCTTTCTCATCTTTTTACCAAATTTATCAATAACAAGAAATGAGAAAGGTATTATTATAAGGGCTAACAGTGCGAGGTCCCACTGCCTTATAAATGCGATGGTTAGAAGGACAACAAAGGTTAGTCCTTCAACAAAGATATCTTTTACAGCATATCCAAGAATCCCTTGCAGGACATTGGAATCATTTATTACCCTTGATATGAGTTCTCCTGAAGGCCTATGAACATAAAAATTCATTGGAAGGGTGATGAGTTTTTTGAAAATCTCATCCCTTACATTCCTTACCACCTTTGCACCAACAGTGCGCATCAAAAAAGAATGGACAAAGGAAAAGAGCCCTCTAGATATAAAAAATGATACATATAAAAGGAGGTATAATTTTATTTGGTGGGTGTCTTTAGTTACACCATCTATTATGGGCTTGATAAACCACGTCATGGCGCCTGTAATTGCAGATGTCCCTAAACTGAATACAGTGGCTATTGCAATTATCCACCAGTAAGGCTTGAGATAACTTAGTAAGCGCCTGTAGTGTTCCATCCTGCAAGCTCCCCGACTATTTTTGTTACATGGGTAGAGGCTGTCTTTCCCGAAAAGAGGTTTTTAATCTTGTCTAAATTAGATATTATTTCTTCTCTGTATTTATTGTCCGTTATAATTTTTTTTATCTCTAAGAAGATATTTTGTGTGGTAGCTTTTCTCTGAATCAATTCTTTCACAATCTCTTTTTTAGATAGAATATTCACAATGGATATAAATTTTACCTTCACTAAGAGTTTAGCAAAACAGAATGTTAATGGTGAAACCTTATAGAACACAACCATTGGTATTCCAAGTAGCGCTGTCTGAAGTGTTGCTGTGCCAGAGGCTACTGCAGATACATCAGAGCAGGCAATGGCTTGAGGGGTGAGGTTTTTTAGAACAGTAATATAGCCCGGTATCTCTTCTTTAAGTTCAGTTTCAGGGGCAAGTGGAATGACTATCTGATACCCGGGTAGTTCATTATAAATCCTTTCCGCAACCCCTTTGATAATTGGCATATGTCTTTTTATCTCAGAAGGTCTGCTTCCGGGAAGAAGGCTTATCACAGACTTAGCAGGGTTAAGCTGAAGTTTTTGCTTTAGTTCCTCTCTTGTCTCAGTAATATTAATCGTCTCTGTAATGGGGTGTCCTACGAATTCAACAGGCAGTCCTGTATCTTTATATATATCTGCTTCAAAAGGGAAAAGCACAGCGATCTTGTTTGCAAGTCCTGTAATCTTTTTTACCCTTCCTCTACGCCATGCCCAGACCTGTGGGCTTACATAGTAAAGGATAGGGATTCCTAATGATTTCGCGTGTTTTGCTAATGCTATGTTGAAATCCGGGTAGTCTATTAATATAAGGATATCAGGTCTTTGTTCAATTAAAGTCTGTTTAGCCTTTTTGAAAGTTTCTCTGATTATAAATAGATGTTTTATTGCTTCTGTAATACCCATAACATGAGAAATAGTCGCTATCAGGCTTACCCCCTCACTCTTCATATGACTTCCGCCTATCCCTATTATCTCAACATCATGCCATACCCTTTTAAGCTCTCTGCTTAGTAAAGCGCCATATAGTTCACCGGATGACTCACCTGCACTTATCATCAGCCTTTTTGGCATCTCCATAACATATCATTATTAAATTGGAAATTTCAAAATAATTCAATTTGTCGGATGCGGTTATTGGGGTTATTCAATGGTTATATGCCTTACTATCTTGCCTTCAACCAAGTAAATAACCATCTCAGCAATATTAGTTGCATGGTCTGCAATGCGCTCAAGATATTTTGAGATATAAGTTATCCTTGTGGCTCTGGATACATTTGTTGGGTCTTGTATCATGAAAAACAGGAGCTCATTAAAGACCTGCAGGTTCAGTTTGTCAACTTCATCATCTCTTTTTATTACATCCGTTGCAAGGTTTGTATCACCTTTTATAAGTGCATCAAGTGCATCTATAAGCATTCCCTGAGATATTTCTGCCATCCTCGGTATGTCAATATATGGCTTAAGCATTGGCTCTTCGTTAAGCTCTATTGCCCTCTCTGCAATATCCTCTGCAAGGTCTCCCATCCTTTCAAGGTCTGTGGTTATTTTCATCGCAGTTGTTATAAACCTGAGGTCTCCTGCCCTTGGCTGTCTTAATGCAAGAAGCCTTATACATTCTTCGTCTATCTCTACATCAAGTGCATTAATCTTGTAGTCCTTTTCTATGACCTTTCTTGCTAATTCAGAATTTCTTTCAACGAGGGATGCAACAGCATCTCTTATAGCAGTCTCAACCATTGTACCCATTATTAAAACCTTTTCTTTCAGTTTTCCAAGTTCTCTATCAAATATAGTTGCCATGTTACCTCCTCTAAAATCTCCCCTCGCCCCTCTTTTTCAAAGAGGGGAATATGAAGAATCTCCCCCTTTGGTATGAACCGCTCTGGTTCATACCTTTGTAAAAGGGGGATGCAGGGGGATTTTTAATTTTCTTCATTACCCGAACCTTCCAGTAATATATTCTTCCGTGAGCCTATTTGATGGTGCAGTAAATATCTTATCGGTTTTGTCGAACTCTATTATCTCTCCAAGATACATAAAGGCTGTATAGTCAGATACCCTCGCTGCCTGCTGCATGTTATGGGTGACGATTATTATTGTAACTTCATTTTTTAATTCTACAATAAGCTCTTCAATCTTTGAAGTTGCAGTTGGGTCAAGTGCAGAAGTTGGCTCGTCAAAAAGGAGTATCCTCGGGTCCGTGGCAAGCGCCCTCGCTATACAGAGCCTCTGCTGCTGACCACCGGAGAGGTCAAACGCAAGATTATGGAGCCTGTCTTTTACTTCATCCCACAGTGCTGCGCCTCTAAGGGATTTTTCCACTTTTTCATCTAGTAGCTGTCTCTTGTTAATGCCCCTTACCCTTAGACCATATGCAACATTCTCATATATGGATTTCGGGAAGGGATTAGGTTTCTGAAAGACCATGCTTATCTGCATCCTTATCTCGATCGGGTCTATTTCAGGCAAGATAATATTAATATTGTCAGGATGAAGTATTATTTTGCCCTCATACCTGTTATGCGGATACAGGTCATGCATACGGTTAAAACATCTGAGAAATGTCGTTTTCCCACAGCCTGATGGCCCTATAAGCGCGGAAACTTTCCTGCGCTCTATGGGCAGGTTAATATCCCTCAGCGCATGAACATCGCCATAGTAGAAATTAAGGTTTTTAACCTCAGCCTTTAATTCTCCTGATATTATGACAGACATTAATCTCTCCCTATTCAAGTGAATAGTGAACAGTGAATAGTTTTTACTGACTACTATTCACTAAATACTATTCACTGCTGTTATTACCATTTTATCTTCTTTCTGAATCTGTATCTAATATAAATGGCAATGCCATTCATAAGCAATGTCATTATCATCAATACTATTCCTGCTGCTGCTGCGTTTATATGAAACTCAGCTTGCGGCCTTGACACCCAGTTAAATATCTGTATTGGCATAACAGTAAAAGGGTCAAAAAGCCATTTAAATGATATAAACGGAAACCCTGATGTGATAGGCGGTGTGGGGAGGAAGGCTATAAATGTCAGTGCACCAACAGTGATTATCGGTGCTGTTTCTCCAATAGCCCTTGAAAGCCCGATTATTATTCCAGTGAGGATTCCACCTGTAGAATATGGGATTATATGCCACCATACAGTCTGCCACTTTGTGGCGCCGAGTGCATACGAAGCCTCTCTTATTGAATTAGGGATTGCCCGTATAGCCTCTCTTGTTGCCATTATGACCATGGGGAGTATTAACAATGCAAGTGCAAGCCCTCCTGTAAGGATGCTCTCACCAAACTTAAAAAAATATACAAATAAACCCATCGCAAGAAGACCATAGATTATTGAAGGCACACCTGCAAGGTTTGCAATATTAATCTCTATGATATCTGTTAACCAGTTTTTCTTTGCATACTCCTCAAGGTATATACCTGCTGCAACTCCAAGAGGTATTGCGGCGAATGCAGTTACAATCATCAGAAAGAAAGTTCCTACCCATGCTGAAAGTATCCCTGCCTCTTCAGGAAATCTTGATGGAAATGATGTAAAAAATTTATAGCTTAATCGTCCTGAACCATCAAGAAATAAATCCACAATCAGTGTAAAAAGAAGCACAAGCCCGACGAGGGTGGATAAAAGCCCGGTTACCCAGAATACATAATCCCAGAACTTGTTAAACGCTATTCGTCTCTTAATGTTCTTCATGATATAGTTTCAAGTTGCAGGTTGCAAGTTTCAAGATAAAGATTTATATAGTCCCCGCAATAGTCTCCCGATTTTTTTTCTTTGTTCTTCTAATTCAATAAAGTCTTCTTCTTTAAAATATCCTAAATCTTTTGCTAACATTAAATATGTTTCAACTTCTGCAAGAGAACCTCTTGCAATAGATAAAAATTGCACAAACTCTTTTTTATACTGTCGTTCACTACCCTCAGCTATATTAGCCAAAATTGAAACAGAAGCCCTTCTTATTTGTGAATTCAATCCATATAATTCAGAAGATGGAAACTTTTGGGTTTGTTTATATATGTTGAGAACAAACTTATAAACTTTTTGCCAAACAGTCAGTTTCTTAAAACTTTTTTCTTCCATTTCTAAGCCCCCATTGTTTTAGAGTTCTGCAACTTGCATCTTGTGACTTGAAACTTGTATCTTGCAACTTTTATTCTGTTACCTGCATCTTGCATCTTGAGACATGCAACTTTTAATATGCTTCCCTTATCCTCTTTTTCAACCAGAAACCTATTATGTTAAAAAACAGTGTCATTAAAAAGAGTGTCATACCAGCAGCAAATATTGTCTTATATTCAATTGTCCCGTGAGGTACATCTCCAATGCTTACCTGAACAATATAAGATGTCAGCGTCTGAACAGGCTCTAATGGATTTATTGTAAAGTTTGGCATCATACCTGCTGCTATGGCAACGACCATTGTCTCTCCAATTGCCCTTGATATTCCCATAATAAATGCTGCTGCTATGCCTGAGAATGCAGCAGGGATAATGACATTGAACGCTGTCTGGAATTTTGTAGCTCCCATTGCATATGAACCTTCCCTGATGTGCATTGGAACAGCCTTCATTGCATCTTCACTGACTGAACTCACATAAGGGACTATCATTATGCCCATTATTATGCCAGGGCTTAGGGCGTTAAAACCTGAGAGGTCAGGTATAAATTTTTGCAGTATTGGGGTTAGAAAAAGGAGAGCGAAGTAACCATAAACAACCGTTGGAATAGCAGCCAATAGCTCAAGCACAGGCTTTATTGCTTCCCTTAGCTTGTGTGGTGCATATTCGCTCAGGTATATTGCTACTATCAACCCCAATGGAAGCGCAACCATAAGTGCTATCATAGTGATTAGCAGTGTACCGCTTACTAAAGGAAGAATGCCAAACTTTGGCTCTGCAAAAAGGGGCGTCCATTGTGTGCCTGTAAGAAACTCTACTATTGAAACCTCTTTAAAAAATCCCAAAGACTCATAAGCTAAAATAATTACAATGCCAATTGTAATTAATATTGAAGAAAGGGCACTAAGAAACAAGGTTGTCTCTATCACACCCTCCTTGATTTTTCTTGAGAGGTTTCTTTTCATGCTGAAGTTATTATACAGACTTTTGTTACAGGAATGTTACAAGAATGTTAAAGTTCAGACCCAATGAACAATAAAACTCGCAGTCCTAATTTATGCCTGTCAACCATTTATAACCATTATTAAAATATGCTAAAATATGAATAAAATTAATGGAGGTAAACTTGGACAAAATCCCTTAGCGGAACTGGTCTACAACTCGTAGAGCAGAGGCGTCCCGAATATTTTATATTATAAATATGCGAGGGTGGCGGAACTGGCAGACGCGCTGGACTTAGGATCCAGTGGGTAAAACCGTGGGGGTTCAACTCCCCCCTCTCGCACCATAATAACAAGTTAAAAGTTATAAGTGATAAGTTAACAACTTTTAACTTTCAACTTTTAACTTTTGCGTCTATAATTTCCCTATGTATAAAAAAATCCTCTCAGCAGTAAATGAGTACCTGAATTCCGAGATTACCGCTAAGTATGCCATACACCTTGCCAAGGAATGCAATGCAAAACTATATCTTTGTTTTATAGCAAAAAAGGGGTTGTCTCGCGAGAGCTTTGATAAGGCTGAAGATGCACTTAAGAGATTATTCCTTCAGGCAAGCAATATGAATATTGAGGCAGAGATTATTACTGAGACAGGAGTCCCTGTTACAAGGATAAAGGAGCTTGTAAAAAGTGAGGGGGTAGATATTGTATTTGCCTCAACGAGGAGAGAGGATGTCAGACACAGGTTTTATGAAGGCACTGTTGCAAGAAGCCTATTATTGAAACTCCCTTGTTCAGTTGCAATTGTAAGGGTAGCACATATCGGGAAGATACACCCTAAAAAAATCCTTGTGCCATTAAAAACAGGTTTTTGGAAGATAGAGGAGAAGGCATTTTTTGTCTCAAGCCTCGCTAAATCCTTTGGTTCAGGGGTCTTTGTCTTTCACACACCCAAGCCAATAAAAAAATTCTTCCATGGAGAAATATATCTTACAAGGGGCGAACTTGAAAAACAAATGCCCCAGGACATACTTAGGTTCACAGAAAAAATGGAGAAATATAAGACCCCTTACGAAATAGACATCGTAACGGGCAGGACAGGCAGGGCGATTACAATAGAGGCATTTACAAAAAGGCATGACCTTATCATAATGGGAGCAAGCTGCAGAAGCCTGCTTGGAGCAGCCATTAAAGGTAATCCTGTAGAAGAGGTACTGAGAGAAACCCCCTGCGATTTGATTATTTTTAAACCGAGAATATGAAAATTATGAAATTCGAAATTCTAATATCTAAATTCTAAACAAATTCTAATGTCACAAATTATAAATTCTAACCAGTTTAGAATATTAGGAAATTTAGATTTTGAATATTGTTTAGTATTTAGGATTTCGGATTTAGGATTTATTTTCAGATGAAGATACATAATATCCCGCCAGAAGATGTCCTTAAATCCCTGTTTGTTTCAGAGAAAGGACTTACCGGAAAAGAGGCTGAAAGCCGACTTTCTGAGTTTGGCAGAAATGAGATAAAGGAAGTAAAGAAGAAGTCTTTAGTAAAAAAATTTCTTGAGCAGTTTACACACTTCCTTGCGATATTATTATGGATTGCCTCATTCTTTTGTTTCCTATCAGAGTATCTACATCCTGGGGAAGGCATGCTTACACTCGGCCTTGCAATTGTGGGTGTTATTGTTATTAATGCAATATTTACATTTATTCAGGAGTATAGGGCTGAGAAGGCGCTTGAGGCGCTGAAAAAAATGCTGCCTTCTTATGTAATGGTCTTAAGAGACGGGCAAGAGAGGAAAGTCCCTGCAGCAGAGGTTGCCCCTGGAGACATCATCTCCTTATCAGAAGGCGATAGGGTGCCTGCAGATGCAAGATTAATTAAGGCATCAGGGTTAATGGTAAACAACGCCCCGCTTACAGGAGAATCAGAATCCCTCCCAAGAAATGCAGATAGGTTTGATGGTGAGTTAATAGAGAGCCCAAATATTGCTTTTGCTGGAACAGCAGTAATGAGTGGTTCAGGGAAAGCGGTTGTCTTTGCTACTGGTATGAGTACGGAGTTTGGCCGTATCGCACATCTGACCGATGCAGTTGAAGCAGGGTTAAGCCCCCTTCAGAGGGAAATAGTAAAGGTCACAAGGGTTGTTGCTGTAATTGCTACATTGATGGGGGTTGTATTTTTTGCACTTGGGCATTTTATCGGAAGGTCATTCTGGGAGAATTTTATATTTGCAATAGGGATTATAGTTGCCAATGTCCCTGAAGGGCTTCTGCCAACTGTCACACTGTCTTTAGCAATGGGCAGCCAGAGGATGGCAAAGAAGAATGCCCTTATAAAGACGCTTACATCTGTTGAAGCCCTTGGTTCTGTAACAGTTATATGTACAGATAAAACAGGCACACTAACGCAAAATATAATGTCAGTAAGAGAGATATGGTTTGATGGCAGGGCAATGGATATAGCAGATGAAAATATAAAAAAGGCAGGTGAACTCCTGAGGATTGCGGTTCTTTGTAATAATGCAAAGATAGTTGATGGGGGATACAGGGGCGACCCAACAGAGACAGCACTCCTTGAGACAGGATTAAAACTGCTTGGAGATGTAAATGCAGAGCGCATACTTGAGATACCATTTGATTCTGACAAAAAGCTGATGACAACTGTAGATAAAATAGTGAAAAGTGATCCCGAAGCATCGGGACAACTTTTAACTTCTATATTTATTGCTCATACAAAAGGGGCAATGGAGACACTACTCCCCCTATGCACCCGAGTCTTAATAAATGGAAAGACCATGCCTATTGATACAATAAGAGAGCAATTGATAACAACTTATAATTCTATGACAGGTAAGGGTTTAAGGGTTTTAGCCTTTGCATTTAAAGAAATTGAAAACAGTTTCAAGTTTCAAGTTTCAAGTGCCAAGTTAAAAGAGAAAAACTCATCACTCGTCACTCATCACTCATTACTTGAAAAAAACATGGTATTTGCAGGATTAATTGGTCTTGAAGATCCCCCGAGGCCCGAGGTCCCTCAGGCAATAGAGAAGTGCAGAGAGGCTGGAATAAGGGTAATCATGATTACAGGGGACAGTAGTCGCACAGCTGAGGCAATTGCAAGGGAGATAGGGCTTGTGAGGGAAAATCCTGTAATTATAGAGGGACATGAGTTTTTAAAGATGACTGATAAGGAGCTGAGGGATGCGATTAAGGGAAAAGAGGTTATATTTTCACGGATGTCTCCAAAACATAAGATGAGATTAGTCTCTGTGCTTAAAGACGAAGGAGAGATAGTAGCTGTTACAGGAGATGGTGTAAATGACGCCCCTGCCTTAAAAAAGGCAGATGTAGGTATTGCAATGGGTATGACCGGTACAGATGTGGCAAAGGAGTCAGCAGATATAATCCTTCTTGATGATAACTTTGCAACTATTGTCAATGCCATAGAGGAAGGAAGGACTGTATATGAAAATATAAGGAAATTTGTAAGCTATATCTTCTCATCAAACATCCCTGAGATTGTGCCTTATCTTGCTTATGTTATTTTTAGAATCCCCCTTCCACTTACCATAATCCAGATATTGGCAGTTGACCTCGGGACAGATTTATTCCCTGCCCTTGCACTTGGTGCAGAAAAGCCATTACCAGAAATAATGAAGCAGCCTCCAAGAAGCCCAGAAGAGCGGCTCCTTAATTTCCCTACATTAAGCAGGGCATACTTTTTCCTTGGACCGATAGAGGCAGTTGCAGGGCTTTTTGGTTTCTTCTATGTCCTTAAATCAGGCGGGTGGCAATGGGGGGAAATGCTCTCATTAGGCAATATATTATATATGCAGGCAACAACTGCATGCCTTACCGCAATAATAATCACACAGATTGCCAATATTTTTGCGTGCCGCTCAATGAAGGAATCTGTATTTACCCTCGGATTTTTCTCAAATAAGTTAATCTTTTGGGGGATAGCCATTGAGATACTACTGCAGTTATTTATCGTCTATCACCCCTGGGGTAATGCCATATTCGGAACTTCTCCAATAGGTCCTGAGATATGGCTTATATTATCTCTGTTCAGCGTTATCCTCTTCTTTTCAGAAGAACTCAGAAAATATATAACAAGAAAAGTTGACTTTTAACAGGATTTTGGCTAAGTTAAAGGCATGACTGTAAAGCTTGGTCAGTCTCTTGTAAGCAATAAGATAATAACAGAAGAACAGCTAAAAAAAGCTGTTGATATACAAAAAAAAGAAGGAGGCAGTCTCGATTCAATACTTGTTAAGCTCGGAGCATTAAGTGAAGAAAAGTTAATGGAATTCCTAAGCAAACAGTTTGACGTCCCTGCAGTAGACTTAACCAATTATAAAATTGACACATCCCTTACAAGATTTATCCCCCGTGATGTTGCACGGAAATACAAAATATTCCCTATTGCAAAAAATGGAGCTACGCTTACTGTTGCAATGGCTGACCCTTCCAATGTCTATGCGGTAGATGACATCAAATTCCTTACCGGCTATAATGTCGAGCCTGTCCTTGCCTCAGAGGCTGCTATAAGAACAAATATAGAGCAATACTACGGCAAGACAGATGCCCTGCAGGTTGCAATGGATGATCTGAAAAAGACCGAAAGCGGCCTTCTAAGTTTGGTAGAAGATGAAACTGAAGAGAAATTAGATGTTGACGAGCTGATGCAGGCTGTTGAGGAAGTGCCCATAGTAAAGCTCGTTAACCTCATATTGAGCGAAGCAATAATGAAAGGGGCAAGCGATATTCACGTTGAACCTTACGAAAAAAACTTCAGGGTCCGCTACAGGATGGATGGTGTGCTTTATGATGTTATGCAGCCCCCGCTAAAAGTGAAGGCTGCCCTTTCTTCCAGAATAAAGATTATGGCAGAACTTGATATTGCAGAGAGAAGACTTCCGCAGGACGGCAGAATAAAATTAAGAATAAAGGACAAGGAAGTTGATCTTCGTGTCTCAACGTTACCCACAATATTCGGCGAAAAAATCGTTATGAGGATCCTTGACAAAAGCAGTCTCGTCCTTGACCTTACGAAATTAGGATTTGAGCCAAAACAGATTAATGCCTTTAACGAGGCAATATATTCTCCCTATGGCATGGTTCTTGTAACAGGGCCTACTGGAAGCGGTAAAACCACAACACTCTATTCTGCATTAAGCACTATTAACACAATAGGCGTAAATATCATAACAGCAGAGGACCCTGTTGAATACAACCTTATGGGCATAAATCAGGTGCAGGTTAAAGAAGAGATAGGACTTACATTTGCATCAGCGTTAAGGTCATTTTTAAGGCAGGACCCTGATATTATAATGGTCGGTGAAATCAGGGATTTTGAAACAGCAGAGATTGCTGTCAAGGCAGCACTCACAGGACACCTTGTCCTTAGCACCCTTCATACAAACGATGCACCAAGTACAATATCAAGACTCCTGAACATGGGTATTGAGCCTTTTTTGGTCTCTGCATCAGTACTGCTGATACTTGCACAAAGGCTCTGTAGGAAGGTCTGCCAGAAATGTAAAGAGAAGGAAAATATCCCCGTACCCGCACTTATGAATATTGGTTTTACAGAGGATGAGGCAAAGATGATTGAATGCTTCCGCGGCAAGGGTTGTCCTGCATGCAATAATACAGGATATAAAGGGAGAGTTGCCCTTTATGAAGTAATGCCTATTAAGGATGAGCTTAAAGAGTTAATCCTTGAAGGTGTTTCTGCTGGCGAGGTTAAAAAAGCTGCAGTCAGGTTTGGAATGAAGACATTAAGAATGAGCGGGTTAACAAAGCTAAAAGAGGGGATAACCTCGGTAGAGGAAGTCATAAGGGTAACATTTGGGGATTAAGAGAGGGAGTGAGTTATGGCAAAACTATATGACCTATTAAATATAATGATTAACAGAAAGGCCTCTGACCTGCATATAACATCAGGGTCGCCTCCACGAATACGAGTTGACGGGAAATTAATGCTCCTTGATGAACCTGTGCTTACTCCTGCGGATACAAAGACGCTTTGTTACAGTATCCTTACTGACTCCCAGAAGCATAAATTTGAAGAGCACAATGAACTTGACCTTTCTTTTGGCGTAAAAGGCTTAAGCAGATTCAGGGCAAACATATTTATTCAGAGGGGTACAGTTTCAGCGGCTATCAGGGTTATCCCGTTTAATATAAAAACATTCAGGGAACTGGGGCTTCCCGATTTTCTTAATGAACTCATCAAAAGACCAAGCGGGCTTATACTGGTAACAGGACCAACAGGCTGCGGTAAATCAACAACTCTTGCAGTAATGATTGACAAAATAAATAACGAAAGGCAAGAGCACATAGTAACAATAGAAGACCCTATTGAATATCTTCACTCACACAAAAAATGTCTTGTAAACCAGAGAGAGGTTCCTTCTGATACCGCTTCTTTTAGAGATGCCCTTCGGTATATCTTGAGGCAGGACCCTGATGTCGTCATGATCGGGGAAATGAGGGACCTGGAAACCATACAGGCAGCGATTACCGTTTCAGAAACAGGGCACTTAACCATCGCAACGCTTCATACAAGCTCAGCGGTTCAGACAATAACCCGTATTATAGACGTATTTCCACCGCATCAGCAGGAGCAGATAAGGGTTCAGCTTTCTTTTGTTTTGGAAGCAATTATCTCCCAGAAGCTCATTCCCCCAAAAACTGGACAGGGAAGAGTGCTGGCAGTAGAATTACTTATTCCTACACCCGCCATAAGGAACCTTATAAGAGAAGACAAAATACACCAGATATATTCTATGATGCAGACAGGTCAGGAAAAGTTTGGGATGCGGACAATGAATCAATCTTTATTTGACCTGTACAGCAAGGGATTGATTTCTTATGAAGATGCCTTACGCAAGTCACCAATCGTTAATGAAATGCTTAACATGATGCGGCAGACTTCTACCGCAGAGGAAAGGAGGTAAAATGTCTGTAGTATTTAGATGGGCAGGAAGAACCACGAAAGGGACTATTCAGAAAGGCGAGTTCACAGCTAACACAAAAGAAGAGGTCGTTACCTACCTGAGAAGGCAGAACATAATACCGACAGCCATCTCTCCAAAGCCAAAAGCCTTATTTAAAATCGACTTTGGCGCTAAAATAAAGGACAAAGACATTGTTGTATTCACAAGACAGTTTGCAACTATGATTGATGCAGGACTGCCGCTTATTCAGGCATTAGACATCCTCTCAAAACAGACAGAAAATAAATCGCTCGCAAAAACCATTGGTGAAGTAAAGATTGATGTTGAAGGAGGCTCCACATTTGCTGATGCATTAAGAAAGCATCCAAAGGTATTTAGTGAGCTATATGCAAACATGGTAGCTGCAGGTGAAGCAGGCGGTATCCTTGACACAATCCTAAGCAAACTTGCTCTGTATATTGAGAAGTCAACGAAGCTGAAGAGAAAAGTCAAGGGTGCTATGATATATCCTTCGTTTATCATAGCTGCAGCTATAATAGTTGTTGCAATAATCATGATAGTCGTTGTCCCTACTTTTGCAAGAATGTTTGCACAGCTTGGAGGGATATTGCCGCTCCCAACAAGGATAGTAGTTGCCATAAGCAACTTCCTCGGGGGGACAGGCGGTGTCTTGCTGCTTGGCGGTATCATCGGATTTGCAATCTTCATAGTACAATTCAGGAAGACAGAGAAAGGCAAAAATGTCATAGACGCCATATTACTAAAACTCCCAATCATTGGAAAACTGCTCATAAAAGTTGCAATCGCAAAATTCACAAGCACACTTGGGACGCTTGTAGGGAGCGGAGTCCCTATACTTGATGGTCTGGCTATAACAGCCAAGACAGCCGGCAACACGGTTATTGAGCGGGCAGTCCTTGAAGTAAAGAAAGCTGTCACCGAAGGTAAAACCATTGCCGAACCACTATCCAAGTTAAAGATATTCCCCCCCATGGTCACACAGATGATAGCAGTTGGTGAATCAACAGGCGCACTTGAGTCAATGCTTAGTAAGATTGCAGAATTTTATGACGAAGAAGTGGATGCTGCAGTTGCCAATCTTACAGCCATGATAGAGCCGGTCCTTATAATGTTTCTCGGCGGTACTGTTGGATTTATAGTAATCGCAATGTATATGCCTATATTCAAGCTGATTCAACTTGTGAAGTAGCATAATACGAGATACAAGATTCATGATACAAGATGCACGATATAAAAAAATTTAAATCATGAGGCTCTTGCAAAAGTCATAAAAAGAGAAGAGTTTGTCATTCCCACGAAAGTGGGAATCCAGTCTTTTTAATATGTTGCAAAAATTTCTGGATTCCCGTTTGCACGGGAATGACGACTTTTGCAAAAGCCTCTCATGTATCATGAATCCTGCATCAAGTTTTTCACTTGAATCCTTCCGGGTTGGCTATAAATATTAAGTCTATGCCCTCGCAGAAATCCAATCATTGTGAGGCTATGCTTCCTTGCAATCTCTATAGCCCTGTCTGTTGGTGCTGCACGGCTTACAAGAATTGGAATACACGCCTTTATAGCCTTCTGGGCTATTTCTGAGGACAGCCTTCCACTTAAAAGTAGGATTTTGTCGTTCATTGAGATATTTTCTAAAAAGGCATAGCCTATTATTTTATCCGCTGCATTGTGCCTGCCAATATCCTCAGCAAATACAATTATCCCGTTTTTATCACATAAAGCTGCGCTATGTACCCCGCCTGTTGCCATAAAGAGCTCTGATTTTCTCTGAAAATTTCTGAATAGCTCAAATATCATATCTATGTGAATTTTTAAATCACTGCTGACCTCAGTAAGCTTCTCATTGGATATAAATGTCACACCTTTGGCGCATCCTGATGTAAGGGTAGCAGTAGTCTCTGGGATATCTATAGGAAGATTGACCTCTATATCTTCATCTCTCCAGAATATCTCTATCCTCTCAGAGCACCAGCCCAGTAGTTGCTCGCCTTCAGCCTTTAGAAGCCCCTCTGAAAGACCAAAACCCACAACCAATTCTTTGACCATTGTAGGAGTGCACAGAAGGCTAAGGATTTCCCTGTTATTTGAGAATATTCTGAGGAGCTTTTCAGAGGCAACACTATCCGTTGTCTCAGAAAACGTCCCATCACGATATTCAATGATGTTAATTTTTTTAAAAGGATCCATATTAAGCCTTTATCCCTCTCTCAAGCTGTTTATTCTTAATAGCCTTAATCCTATCCCTTATCTCTGCTGCCTTTTCAAAATCCAGTCTTTTTGCTGACTCTTTCATCTCAGATTCAAGTTTCTTAAGTACTGATTCGTCTCCGTACTCAACTGCCTCCTCTGCAACTGCAGGCACTGTCCAGTAGTCAGCCTCATAAATTGAGCTTAATATATTGGTTATCTCTTTTTTGATTGATTGAGGAGTTATCATGTGTTTTATATTATACTCTTTTTGTAGTTCACGTCTTCTCAGTGTCTCATCCAGTGCTGTCTTCATTGAACCTGTTACTCTATCTGCATAGAATATAGCCTTTCCGTTTATGTTCCTCGCTGCCCTGCCTATAGTTTGAATAAGTGACCTGCCTGAACGCAAAAAGCCTTCTTTGTCTGCATCAAGTATTGCAACAAGCGAAACCTCCGGAAGGTCAAGCCCTTCTCTTAAGAGGTTTACCCCTATAAGAGCATCAAACTTCCCAAGCCTCAGGTCCCTTAAAATCTCAATCCTCTCAAGTGTATCAATATCTGAATGGAGATACCTCGCCCTTATCCCCAATTCCTGATAATGCTCTGTAAGGTCTTCTGCCATCCTTTTTGTGAGTGTGGTTACTAAAACCCTTTCCCCCATCTTTGCCCTTTCTTTAATCTCACCCAAAAGGTCATCCACCTGCCCTTTGATTTGTCTTAAATCTATCTCCGGATCTATCAGTCCTGTTGGTCTGACTATCTGCTCAACGATTCTGTGGTTTGACCTTTCAATTTCATATATAGCAGGAGTTGCAGATACATAGATTGCCTGATTTACCCTGTGCTCAAACTCATTAAATTTAAGCGGACGATTATCAAGTGCCGATGGAAGCCTGAAACCAAAATCAACAAGTGTCTGCTTCCTTGCCCTGTCTCCTTCATACATCCCGCCAATCTGGGGGATTGTTACATGCGATTCATCTATTATCAACAAAAAATCCTGAGGGAAATAATCAACGAGACAGAACGGCGGCTCACCAGGCAATCTTCCGCTAAGATGCCTTGAGTAATTTTCTATACCATGGCAGTACCCAAACTCCTTAAGCATCTCCATGTCAAACCTTGCCCTCTGCTCAATCCTCTGTGCCTCAAGCTGTTTGCCCTGTTTTAGAAGGAAATCAATCCTTTCTCCTAACTCATCAATTATTGTTACAAGTGCCCTTTCAATTCTCGGTCTTGGGGTAACCCAGTGGCTGTTTGGATACAAGGCAATCTTTGAGAGTCGTCTTAAAACTTTGCCTGTTAATGAATCAAATTCGTATAACCCGTCAATATCGTCACCGAAGAATTCAACCCTTATTGCGTTATCACCTGAAAAAGAAGGGAATATCTCAACAATATCTCCTCTTACCCTGAATGTCCCTCTTTTCAGGTCTTCACTCCGTTCATAAAGCATATCAACGAGCCCTTTTAAAAAAGCATCTCTCTCAGTTCGCATGCCTTCTTCTATAAAGAGGTGCATTTCCAGATAATCTTCAGGTGAGCCAATACCATAGATACAGGAAACCGAGGCAACCACAATGGTATCGTTTCTCTCAAGTACAGCCCTTGTTGCTGAATGTCTCATCCTGTCAATGTCATCGTTAATCAATGCGTCTTTTTCTATGTATGTATCAGTTGAAGGGATATACGCCTCAGGCTGGTAATAGTCATAGTAACTCACAAAGTAATCTACTGCATTTTCAGGGAAAAATGTCTTGAATTCTCCGTAAAGCTGGGCAGCGAGGGTCTTGTTGTGTGCAATCACAAGGGTTGGCTTATTTATATTTGCAATGACATTAGCAATGGTAAATGTCTTGCCTGAGCCTGTAACACCAAGGAGAACCTGATGCTTAAGCCCATTTAAGACTCCTTCTGTAAGCTTCCCTATAGCCTTTGGCTGGTCACCTTTGGGTTTAAAGTCAGAGATTAATTTAAATTTCCCAGGGTTTGTTTTTTTAGAGACAGACATGCTATTTCCTATCATCTGTTACAAGGAGTTTACCACGAATTGCTTAAAAATCCAGCAGGCTTCTTACACTGAGGGTATTTTTTATTGCCACATGTATCCATTTAAAATAATAAGGGATATATTTAAGTCGGATGTCAATAGTGGAGACCAAACCCTTCATGCCACTTTACGTTCAGCAAGCGGACATTTCTAAATCAGTAAGAATAGGACATTTCTAAATCGGTAGAACAGATGTGAAAAAAACGTGTTCCTTATTTTATCGAGGCAGTGTATAATGAGAAAAGGCTGCATTCAGCGTTGGGGTATTGTTCACCGAATGAATATGAATCACTGGTGGCAAGGAAAGAAAATAACACAACTCAGACCCTACTAACATTAGAGGTGCTTTGTGTCTAAACAATGGGGGTCATTCCAATGGAATCAAGATTGATTCCGAAGACAGATAAAGAAATTTCTTCCGGTAAACATTTTCCGCTTGGCGCAACCTTATGCGACAGTGGTGTCAATTTCGCAATCTATTCTCAACACGCAAGTGAAGTGTTTCTTCTTCTCTTCGACAGGCCTGATAAAGAGCCGACAGATATTATAAGGCTTGAAACCCGCACAAAGTATGTATGGCATACATTTGTTCATGGACTCGGGCACGGGAAATTTTATGGATATAAGATCAGAGGCGATTACAATCCTGCCTACGGGTTCAGGTTTAATGAAAGCAAGCTCCTGATAGATCCCTATGCGAAGGCATTGACAGGGAAGACCAGGGATATTGATAACCTGCTTTTGCCATATGATCCGAACTCTCCATATAAAGACCTCTCTTTAGACATGCGGGATAATACCCGTATAGTACCCAAGGCAGTTATAGTGGATAACAGTTTTGACTGGCAGGGTGACACTTCTCCTGGCATTCCGCTTGAAAAATTGATTATTTATGAAGTGCATTTGAAGGGGTTTACAGCTCACAGGTCGTCCCTTGTTAAAAACCCCGGCACATATTCCGGATTTATAGAAAAAATCCCATACCTGAAAGACCTTGGTATAAATGCCGTTGAATTCCTTCCTCTTCAGGAGTTTTACGTTGATGACTTTCTTCTTGACAGGGGATTAACCAATTACTGGGGATATAATACAATCGGTTTTTTTGCCCCTGAATCATCTTTCGGCACAAATAGTTTCCCGGGCTGTCAGGTCAACGAATTCAAGACACTCGTGCGCGAACTTCACAAGGCAGGCATCGAGGTGATAATGGATGTTGTTTATAACCACACAGGCGAAGGAAATGAGCTTGGCCCGACAATAAGTTTTAAGGGCATAGATAACCCGACTTACTATTGCCTAACCGGAACGCCCCATGAGCCTTACCGCTATTATATGAATTACACCGGCTGCGGAAATAGTTTTAATCTCTCGAATACCCATGTGATAAGGTTTGTCATGGATTCTCTGAGGTACTGGGTTGAAAAGATGCATGTTGACGGTTTCAGGTTTGATCTTGCATCAGTGCTTGGCCGTGAAGAAGGAATGTTCCAGAAATCAGCATCTTTCTTCGATGCAATATCACAGGACCCTGTCTTAAACAGAATCAAATTGATTGCCGAGCCCTGGGATCTCGGAACATATCAAGTCGGAAATTTTCCTGTTGACTGGTGCGAGTGGAACGGGAGGTTCAGGGATACGATGAGGAAATTCGGGAAGGGTGACGCCGGACAGGTAAGGGATATGGGAGCAAGATTAACAGGTTCTGCCGACCTCTACGGAGACGACGGCAGGTCTGCATACAACAGCATAAATTTTATAACCTGCCATGACGGATTTACGCTGTATGACCTTGTCTCATACAATTACAAACACAATGAAGCAAATCTCGAAAACAACTGTGACGGCACAAATGACAACAATTCATGGAACTGCGGGGTTGAAGGAGAGACCGAAAATGGCAATATCATCAGTTTAAGGAGACAGCTCGTAAAAAATTATGTATGTCATCTTCTTTTTTCATCAGGCACACCTATGATTTTGGGAGGAGATGAATTCATGAGGACTCAGAATGGCAATAACAATGCATACTGTCAGGACAATGATATAAGTTGGTTCAACTGGGATTATTTAAATAAAAATGCTGACATCCTTGATTTCTTTAAGAAGGTTATTACATTCACGAAGAAATATACGATACTTCAGAGGAGGAAATTCTTTCTTGGAAAAGATCTGGATGCGGATAATATTCCTGATATCTCATGGTTCGGTAAAGACCTGAATAAACCGTCATGGGATGACCCTGAGCTTCGCACAATCTGCTATCAGCTTGACGGCGGCGAAGAAAAATCAGATGTGGGCGATTATCATTTGTTTATTATCCTGAATGCTGATTTTAATCCGCAATCAATCAAGATACCCATACTTAATAACGGAATGAAGTGGTATAGGGCAATTGATACAAGCCTTAAAAGCGGAGATGACTTTCTCTATGCGGGCAGGGAGATATTGATAGAACCTTCAGACTGCTATTTTGCCAATGCGAGAAGCACTGTCGTGCTGATTGGGAAGTAGATAATGTCTTGGTTGTTGCGCATGTCTTATGAAAAGCCTGTCTGATAATGTCTAATACTGGAATAGGAATACTGTCCCTAACTTTTCTAATTTTCTGTCAGTTTAAAAAGGAGGGCAATCATGCCTACAATAGCTTTTGATGGAACACGCGACCCAAAATTTCCCCGTTATGTTTACGCTTCCCAGCCTTTAGTGCAGGTTTATGACAGCCGCCATCCCCGTAGCAAAAAGAGAATTGCCAACTTGTTCATGGGAGAATGGATGAAGATTCTGGATGATAAGATTCCTGAGCAAGAAATGGTTAATGTTAGCTACCGCGGAGGAAAGGGCTATGTTGATAGCAGTCACTTTAGCTGGGACCGGTTTTTGGAGTTTTTCTTCATTGATGTTAGCCAGGGCGATTCGATTCTCATCCAGACGCCTGAAGACCGTCGGATCCTGATTGATGGCGGCCAAGGGAATGAGGCCCACGATTTTATCAGAAACAAATACCGTCTTGATAAGCCGGATAACTTTATTGATTTCGATGCAATTGTGGCGACTCATTCTGATGCTGATCATACCCAGGGATTGATCCCGATACTGGAGGACCCAAATATCGCTGTCAAACGTTTCTACCACAATGGGCTTTTTAGGCGTAAAAATAAATCGGAAGACCCGGGTCCTAAGGTCGGTGATCGAATTTACGGGTTGGTCGACCGTCCCAAGCTCATTGATTCGCCGGAATTGGCAAGTTTGATGAAAAAGATAATCAAGGCAGTTGAGAAGGCGAAACAGAACTTGCCGAAGGTGATTGACAAGATGAAGAAACTGGAGCGCTGGAAAGGCCGGATTGACCTGCCTGAGGAAGGTTTTGTATTCAAGCGGCTCGATGCAACTGACGAATACCTTCCCCCTTACAATAACCCTGCTAAGTCAATGAAAATCAGGGTCCTCTGGCCAGCGGCGCGCAGAAAGAAAGACAAGATTTCCTATGGTTATTATGGAAGCGTAGGAACTACGGTCAACGGCAATTCTATTGTCCTTCTGTTGGAATACGGCGAGCGGCGGATACTTCTTACCGGAGATTTAAACACGGAGTCGATGGACGACATTCTTGAGTTCTACCGCCAGGGTGGTCAACAGCCTGAAAATATCCTTCGAGCGGATGTTTACAAAGCCGCGCATCACGGCAGCCAGCACTTCTCTCTCCCGTTTTTAAAAATTGTCAGACCAGATGCTGCTGTTATCTCGTCTGGAGACGACCGGAATGATGTCCATGGTCACCCTCGAGCTGTGCTCATGGGAACAATCACTCGTTACTCTGAGCACGAAAAGCCTGCTGTTTTCTCCACCGAGCTTGCTGCATGCTATAGTCCGCTGTCAGCAGAGGAGCAGAAGCAGTTTAAGACCGGAAATATCCAGCTTTACGAACGGTCAATTCAGGGTATTGTCCACCTAAGATGCGACGGTAACCGCCTTTATCTGGGAACCGTTTTTGGGCGGAAGCCGCCCGAAGACCCACTAGCCAACATTCTCTGGAAATGGGACATCTGGCCCGCAGAAGAGTGAGGAAGCATCTCAGGGAAATATTCGGAAATATTAGCTCCACAGAGCCTGTCTAAAAACTCATAAAACATTTCCAAGTTAGGACAAAGTATTTTTAATTAAAGTGGGCAGATGTCTCCTGTCTTGAACCCCCTCTATCTCTTTGGGTAGTTCATTGCCTCTCTTGTCCCTTTTATTTCCTTAATCTTTTTTGTAAGCAGAGGCACAATCTCATATAAGTCTCCAACTATCCCATAAGCTGCTACACTAAAAATCGGAGCCTCAACAGAAAATACAGAAAATACAGCAGAAAATACAGGGGAGAAAATACAGGAAAATACAGCAAAATACAGGCAAAATACAGAGGCAAAATACAGGGACAACCCCCCGCTTGTTTAATGAATGAGGACTAATACAACAAATTAGAGGCAGGACTTGGAATTTGTATATTTTTCTCTTGATAATCAGCTTTTAATAAATGGATATACAAAAAACAACTCATATATTATAATTTATTAGATGGGTAAGCATGAAAAACTTTTACTGCAGATTTTAAGAGGCACTTCTGATGCAAATATTCCTTTTGAGGGATTATGCGGTCTATTGAAACATTTAGGTTTTGACAAAAGAATACGTGGAAGTCATCATATATTTACACTGGATGGAGTTGAAGAGATACTCAATTTACAGCCTAAAGGTGCTAAAGCCAAACCTTATCAAGTTAAACAGGTCCGTGGTGTAGTATTAAAATATAAATTAGGAGAAGAATAAAATGGGTAAATATGAAGTAATTATTTACTGGAGCGCAGAAGATAAGGCTTTTATTGCTGAGGTGCCGGAGTTACCGGGCTGTGCAGCAGATGGCGCTACCTACAAGGAAGCACTTGCTAATGTTGAAGTAATTATTAAAGAGTGGATTACAACTGCAAGGGAATTAGGACGCCACATCCCCCAGCCTAAAGGCCGATTGGTCTTTGCATAAAAAAATTTAACATGCCTGACAAATCAATCCAGCGGACACGCTGAAACGCCGCCGCTGATTTCAGACGTTGAGGCTGTAGAAAAAGGCCTCACCGAAAAATTTTGACTGAACGATCAAAAAAACGAATGCTTAAAATGCGCTGTATTGAACGATCTCGGGTGCGGGAAGGATTAAGAGACCCCCCAAAAACAAAGCGGTTTAACTCACCGGGGACTTATTCTACAGACTCG
Source organism: Nitrospirota bacterium (assembly GCA_016208965.1). GTDB lineage: Bacteria > Nitrospirota > Thermodesulfovibrionia > UBA6902 > DSMQ01 > JACQXB01. The sequence goes on along the minus strand of JACQXB010000016.1, from coordinate 60,406 downwards.
TTATCCCTTTTATTTCCTTAATCTTTTTTGTAAGCAGCGGCACAATCTCATATAAGTCTCCAACTATCCCATAAGCTGCTACACTAAAAATCGGAGCCTCAGGATTTTTGTTTATTGCAATAATAATATCTGATGATTGCATCCCTACAAGATGTTGTACTGCCCCTGAGATTCCGCAGGCAATATATACCTTAGGACAAACGGTCTTGCCTGTCTGTCCTATCTGGTGGCTGTAAGAAATCCAGCCTTCATCAACTGCAGCCCTTGATGCGCCAATGGCACCACCCATTGCACCTGCAAGTCCTTCAAGGAGTTTAAAGCCTTTTGCATCTCCAAGTCCTCTGCCTCCAGCAACGATAACATCGGCCTCGTGTAAATTTATAGTAAGCTCTGATACCTCTTTTATAGTATCTATAACATTTGTCCTTGAGGTAAGGTTATCAGCCTTAACATATATGATTTCTCCTGTTTTACCTGCAACATATTCTCCCCTTTTCATTACCTTTGGCCTTACAGTAGCCATCTGGGGCCTATGGTTAGGACACAGAATTGTTGCCATTATATTTCCACCAAATGCAGGTCTTATCTGGAGTAGATTTTTTGTCTCTTTATCTATTTCAAGTGATGTGCAGTCAGCTGTAAGCCCTGTTCGCAGTCTTGCTGCCACTCGTGGAATGAATGACCTCCCGATAGTGGTTGCACCAGCAAGGACGATTGCAGGATTATGCTGTTCAATTAATCTTGAAAAGAGCAGAGAGTATATCTCATCATTAAACTTAATAGATGTAGGGTTATTGCAAAGGTATACCTTGTCAGCCCCCCATTTTATAAGTTCCTTTGCTTCTGATTCATCTGCTCCAAAAAGAACTGCCGAAAGCCCTGTTTCAAGTTCTTCTGATAACTTTTTCCCGACGCCAAGCAGTTCATAAGATATAGAGGCGATTTTTCCATCTCTCTGTTCTGCGAAAATCCACACGCCTTTATAGGCTGATAGCTCATGGCTGATGCCTGACGGCTGCGGAGTGTCTTCAACCTCTACTATTGCACCTTCAGGACAGACGTCAAGGCATGCCTTGCATAGCTGGCATAACTCGTTATTAATAACTGCTACACCGCTTCTTACAGTAATGGCATCATAAGGGCAGGAAGAAATACAGTTTTCACATCCATTGCACTTGTCAGGTCTTATAATTATATACATTTAGTATTCCCTCTGGAAATCCAATGTAAGGATTTTCTCATTTATCATATTCCTTCGCCTTCAGCTCATATGCATTTATCTTCCCTCTGAAAATCTGAATGTAAGGAATTAACTAATTAATTATATCCGCTCACGGAATGCTCGCTATTGCATTCGAATTTTCCTTAACTCTTTTATTAGCTTGCTCACTTGTTCTTCAGATGAACCTGCAAGCATTATTCTGTCTGACTTTATCTTTGGTGCAAAGATATTTTTAACTTGTGTAGGTGAGCCTTTCAGTCCCAGTCTATTCTCATCAGCAGATATCTCAGAATGCCCCATCTTTTTTATCCCAGCCTTCTTTGCAGCCATTTTCCCCTTAAGAGACGGCAGTCGTGGCTGATTCAGTTCCTTAACAACAGTAAGCAGAACAGGAATCGATGATTCCACAATATCATATCCTTCATCCATAAGCCTGTGGACTCTGATATAACCATCCTTTACCCCGTCAGAAAAGGGGGTCTTTCTAACGGGGTTTACCACTTCTATTTTTTTCACATAAGCAATATGAGGAATACCAAGAAATTCAGCTATCTCAGGGCCAACCTGTGCTGTGTCTCCATCTATTGCTTGTTTGCCACAGAAGATTATATCTGCACCAATCTTTTCAATTGCCTTGGAAAGTGTATAAGATGTTGCCAGTGTGTCGGAGCCAGCAAATGCCCTGTCAGTAAGAAGAACTGCCTCGTCAGCTCCCATTGATATCGCATCTCTTAGGGAGTTTTCTGCCTGTGGCGGTCCCATAGTAAGGACGGTTACCTTTCCACCGAGTTTATCTCTTATCTCAAGTCCTGCCTCAAGTGCATGAAGGTCATAAGGATTAATTATGCTTGGCACTCCTTTCCTGATAAGCGTATTTGTTTCAGGGTTAATCCTTACCTCTGCTGTATCAGGAACCTGCTTTATGCAAACTACTATATTCAAATCTCATCCTCCCAAAGTTTAAGTTTGTCTAAGTCCTACGTTAATAACAGTCTCATAATAGTAAATATACTGATTTATAAAATCCCTCCTAACATCCCTTTGCTAGAGGGAGGGATTTCCCCTCTTTGGTAAAGAGGGGCGAGGGGAGATTTTCAGGTCAATGTCCATTCAATTTTGAGACCCTTATTAATGTATAAATTTAAGCTCTAAACCCAAAATTCTAAATTCTAAACAATATCAAAACTCAAATAACATAAATTCAAAGCAATGTCTGGAATATTTGGATTTTGAACATTAGGATTTGTTTGGAATTTAGTGCTTTGAATTTCGGATTTTACTCTGTTTAGTCCCCTTCAAACTCTGTAAGACAAAATACACTGTATCCTGTATCCTTTAATCTCTTGTATCCGCCGACATCTGGAAGGTTCACTATAAATGCCATCTCTGTTACTGCGCCGCCGAGTTTTTCGATTAATGTAGCAGCAGCCAAAGCTGTCCCTCCTGTTGCAAGCAAGTCATCAACGAGCAAAACCTTTGTGCCTTTCCCTATGGAGTCCTCATGTATTTCTATCTTGTCTTTACCGTATTCAAGTTCATATTCATGGCTTATTACTTTTGCAGGGAGTTTGCCCGGTTTTCTTACAGGGATAAAGCCTTTTCCGAGTGTATAAGACAATGCACCTCCAATAATAAAGCCGCGTGCCTCTATGCCAACTATGACGTCAAACTTGATATCGCCACTTATGTATCTTTGGGTAAAAGTGTCAATGACAAGCCTGAACCCAACAGGGTCTTTAATAAGTGTGGTTATATCCCTGAACATGATTCCTTTTTTAGGATGATCTGGAATGGTTCTGATTCGGGATTTAATAGACATGTGTTATTCTCCTTTACTAAGTTATTTATGGTTTTCCGTGTCTTAGTTGAAGTAGATTTAAATTGTTAGCCAGTAAAATAAAAGATTAAAGATAAAAAATCAAAATGACATATTAAAATGTAAAAACATCTTAGAAGATATTATTCATTTTTGAATTTTTATTTGTCATTTTAATTTTTGCTTTTTTATTTTTAATTTATTTTGAGCTATTTTACACAGACATCATTATATTCTTTTATTTTTGGAATAACATCTAAAAACAAATTTATTACATTATCTGCGTTTTTCTTCATGGTCTCAAGGATCATCTCCCATGTCACATGTTCTTCTCCTTCACGCCAGCAGTCATAATCTGTTGACATGGCAATTGCCGCATAGTGTATTTGCTTTTCTCTGGCAAGATTAACCTCTGGCACCGTGCTCATATTTATAATATCTGCATTCCAGCCTCTAAACATATGACTTTCTGCCTTAGTGGAGAACCTTGGACCTTCTATTGTAATAACTGTCTTGTTTTTGTGATAAGGAATTTTTTTATCCTCAGCAGATGAGGCAAGCAATTCTATAAGGTTTTGGCAGAACGGCTCTGCCATCGGTGTATGAACAACCATATCCTTGTCAAAAAATGTTGTCCCTCTCTTTTTTGTATGGTCTATAAACTGGCTTGGAAATACCAGATGCCCCGGTTTTATCTCATCTCTAAGAGAGCCTACTGCTGTAGAGGCGAGAATATGTGTGCATCCTTGTTCTTTCAATGCCAATATATTTGCCCTGAAATTCACTTTGGATGGTGGTATCGTATGCCCCTTGCCGTGCCTTGCTATTATAACTACATCAACACCTTCAATTATTCCGCATCTCAGGCGGGATGATGGTGAACCATAGGGGGTTTCCAGTTCAACTTCACTTGCCCGTTTTAGAATTTTTGGATCATCAAGTCCTGAGCCCCCGATTATACCTACCTTTACCATAGCAATTCCTTAAATTATTAATATTTACAAGTACGATTTAAAATAAATAACTCAATGCTAAAAAGTCAACACTATAAAACGATAATTGACTTATAGTTAATATTTATGGTATTTTTAATAAAAAAAATGGATGACCATAAACTAAAAGTTTTCTGTACGGTTGCAGAGACAAAGAGTTTCTCAAAGGCATCAGAGATAATCCGCCTTACACAGCCTGCTGTCAGTCTTCAGATCCAGGCACTTGAAGACACCTATGGGACCAGGTTGTTTAATCGTTCAGGGTGTATCATTACACTTACCTCAGCAGGTGAAACACTTTACAAATATGCAAAAGAAATTATTTCGCTATACACAGAAGCCGAAAAACAAATGGGAAAACTTACAGGGTTTGTAAAGGGCGACATAACCTTAGGTGCAAGCTCCACAATAGGAAATTATGTTTTACCCAGTGCAATATTTAATTTTAAAAAGAAATTCCCAACGGTAAAAGTTAACCTTCTCATTGGTAATTCAAAAACAATCGGTGATTGCCTAAACGCAGGAGGCGTTGATGTTGGATTTATTGAGGGGGAAATCAATAAACAAAAGCTCATCGCCGAAAAACTTGTCTCTGATGAGATGGTTCTCATTATGCCACCCGATCATCCATGGGCAAAGAGGGCAAGTGTCTCTATCTTCGAGCTATCTAAAGAATCATTTATCTTCAGAGAAGAGGGATCAGGTACAAGACAAATGATAGAGAAATACCTTACAAAACACGGGGTACATCCACAAAATATAAAAATAGCCCTTATCATGGGAAGTACAGAATCTATAAAATCCGCCGTTGAAAAGGGGCTTGGGGTATCCATTATTTCAAAATGGGCTGCTAAGAAAGAAACACGTTATGGTACCTTAAAAACAGCCACTTTTAAAGAAGATAAATTTTTAAGAGATTTTTTAATGCTCCGCCGTAGGGCAAAGGAGTCATCACATACAGTGGAGAGTTTCTTAGAATTTTTAAGAACTTTTCCTTTTGATAAGCTGCTCAATTCTTAACCGCAGAGACCTTATGGTATCTTCTATGTAACCTGAAATTTCTGATTTTTTAACTTTATATTGTGTGTTATAGTAGACTAAGTTTTATTCCTTAGAGGTGGAAGTTGAGGATTGAAGAAGACACATTAGGAAAAGTAACTCTACCTGATAATGCATATTACGGCGCCCAGACAAAAAGGGCCGTGGAAAATTTTCAGATAAGCGGGCTGAGGCTTCAGAGACAATTTATAAGGGCTCAGGGAACCGTTAAACTCGCAGCTGCAAAGGCAAATGCATCTTTTGGATTGCTGAATAAGAAAGTCCTGCATGCAATTGAGAAAGCCGCAATAGAGGTAATCAGAGGGAAGCATGATAGCCAGTTTGTTGTTGATGTCTACCAGGCAGGTGCAGGAACATCGCAGAATATGAATATAAATGAAGTAATAGCAAACAGGGCAATAGAGATTCTTCGTAGTAAAAAGGGTAATTACAGGCTTATTCACCCAAACGACCACATTAATATGGCTCAATCAACTAATGACACAATCCCAACTGCTATATATATATCTTCATTTGAATCAGTTAAAGAGAGGCTTGTGCCAAACCTAAAAAGGCTGTATCAAGGATTATTAAAAAAATCTCAGGAATTTAATAAAATCCTCAAGGCAGGCAGAACCCATCTACAGGATGCCGTGCCAATGACTTTAGGCCAGGAATTCAGCGGCTACGCTGAGGGAATAAGGAATGATATACAGAGGCTACAGAAGGCATCCCGCTCCTTACTATATTTACCTATTGGCGGGAACGCAGTTGGCACAGGAATAAACGCACATCCCATGTTTCAGGATAGAGTTATTAAAGAGATAAGAAAAATAACAAGCATAAAGTTCATGAAAGCAAGAAACTCCTTTGAGGGCATCCAGAATGTATATCCTGCACTTGAACTAAGCGCATCCCTTAGAGGGCTCGCTGTAACCCTTACAAAAATAGCCAATGATATACGGCTTCTAAGCTCTGGACCAAGGACAGGCTTTGCGGAGATAATCCTCCCCCCAGTTCAAACAGGTTCATCTATAATGCCAGGAAAGGTAAATCCTGTTATGGCTGAAATGCTCAATATGGTGTGTTTTCAGGTTATAGGTAATGATACAGCTATTACCTATGCTACACAGGCATCACAGCTTGAACTTAATGTCATGATGCCGTTGATAGCTTATAATCTGCTCTTCTCAATAGATATACTCTCAAATGCAATTGAGGCATTTAATAAAAAATGTATCAATGGTATAAAGGCAAATGAAAGGAATTGTAGAAAATTCGCAGAATCAACCCTTGCTATAGCAACAGCACTTAACCCTATACTTGGTTATGAATCAGCTGCCAAGGTTGCAAAGAAGGCATATATAACAGGTAGGACCATAAAACAGATAGTAATTGAAAAAGGTATTCTAAAAGAGAAAGAGGCAGATAAGCTCTTAAATCCCTTTAAGCTTAGTAAACCCTTCTAACCCTCTGACCTATAGATGTTAAAATTTCATACGGGATAGTACCTATCCTATCAGCAATGTCCTGAGCAGTAATCCTCTCGCCACCCTGCGAACCTATTAATACCACCTCGTCACCAACTTTGGCATTCCCTATTTCAGTAATATCAACCATGATGGTATCCATACATACCATGCCAACCACATGTGTGCGATTGCCATTTATAAGTACTTCTCCACAGTTTGATAGTTTTCTATTATATCCATCTGCATAACCAACAGGCACAGTAGCTATAGTGCTCTTTCTTCTTGTAATAAAGGTCATACCATACCCTATAGGAGTTCCAGACGGTACTGTTTTTGTAAGTATAATCTTACTCTTAAGGCTCATAACTGGTTTCAAGCTCTCTCTTGCTGGTCCGTAACCATAGAGCATTATGCCGGGGCGAACCATGTTAAGATGTGCCTCTGGAAACAATGAAATAGCAGCACTATTTGAGATATGAAAAAATTTAAAGTCAATATTCTTCTTTTTTAAGGATGCTATAAGCTGCGTGAAATCCTTTAACTGCCTCAAGGCAAACTCTCTGTCTTGAAGCTCTGCATCTGCAAAATGACTCATGATGCCTTCAAGTTCAATATTTCTCATCTGCGAAATTTTAATGATTGATTGAAAGCCGTCTTTGACACTAAACCCAACGCGCCCCATACCTGTGTCTATCTTAATATGTATTGCTATCTTGCGGTTGTGCTTATGAGCTTTTACTGAAAGCCTCTCTGCGGTTTTAAGGTCAAATACAGTAGGTGTGAGATTATATTTTATGTATGAATCTATATTATCTCTATCAAAGAATACAAGAATTGGGGCGATTATACCTGCCTCTCTAAGCTCTATTGCCTCGGTAGTAAAGGCTACGGCAAACATGGCAACGCCCTCTCTTAAAAGATGCCTTGCTACCTCTACAGCGCCATGTCCATAGGCATTAGCCTTTACTACCGCTAATATAGACGGCTTGTTTTTTGTCTTTTTTTTAACAACTGTTAAGTTGTGAGAAAGGGCAACTAAATCAATCTCTGCACGAGTTATAGTGGATTTCACCTATGACTTATTTTCTTTAGCTTCTTCTACTTCTTCATTTTTCTTCTTTGGGGTTACATCAATCTCAGATGGTCCAGAGAGTGCCTTTTTGAAGTTCTTTATCCCTTCTCCAATGCCTTTACCTATCTCAGGCAGTTTTGAAACACCAAAGATTACTATTACAGCTACCACTCCAACGATAATCCATTCATTCATCATTATCCTCCTTTTAATTCCCCTGTAAACCACATAATCCAGGAGCCTGTGCCCCTTTTTTAGGGGAGCAAATGGTTTCAGGATGCAAATAAAATTTCACATCCTGAGGGGTATTGAGATTTATAAAAGATTTACCTTCAGGGTCAATGCCCTCTATCTCCACCGAGGGTATATATCTCACTTTTTTATCCTTTAAAAAATCCCTTAGCCCTGTCTTGCCGCTGAGAATCGCTTCTTCCATCCGTTTACTTAACCGACTGGAATAAAATGCAAAAAGAGGCTCTACAAAATCCCCCCTTTGCTCTCCTTTAAAAATCCCCCTCTGTCCCCCTTTATTAAAGGGGGACAGAGGGGGATTAAAGATAGAACGGGGGGATTTTGGTACAACTGCCTCGTAATCTTCTCTTTTTGAAGCCATATATTTTATGAGTTCTTCATTTATAAATGGCATGTCGCATGCAGTGACAAAAACCCATGGGTGCGATGAATTTACAAAGGAAGTGAATATCCCTGTCATTGGTCCTCGCACATTATAGGTATCACCAAACAATGGTACCCCAAGATAAAAATAAGCCTCAGGCTGATTTGTAATAATAAATATCTCATTGAATAGTTGTCTCATGATTTTAATGCCTCTCTCTATAATACACTCTCCATTTATCTTTAAAAAAGCCTTTGGCTCAGGCATACGTTTATTCTCTCCTCCAGCGAGGATTATACCTGTGCAGTTTAAAGGGGGATTCATACGGTTATTGTAACATAAAAGCAGATTTATATATTTTTGATCTAAAGAGGTTTTTTATCCCTTATTAAAGATTTATTTTCTTCTCAAATTGTCTTTATTATCGCCTTAACATCAAAAGCAGCCTCAACCTCATTTTTGTCCTTCATATTTTTTATTATAACCCTCTGTTTTTTTAACTCATCTTCTCCCACAACAATAACATTTTTAGCTCCAATGCGGTCAGCCCTGCGCATCTGACTCCGAAGGGAAGACTTGTCATATCCGAGCTCAACCCACAGACCTTCACCACGCAACTGCTCAGCAAGTAAAAGGCTTTTTTCTTCCGCCTCCTTACCTAATGAGCAAAGAAAGATATCAGGCCCGCCCCAGATACTAGGCAATCCCTTAATAAGCGGAATAACCCTTTCTATCCCAACCGCAAAACCTATTCCAGAAACAGGCGGACCACCAAACTCCTCAACGAGGCTGCCATATCTGCCACCTGCTGCTACCGCATTCTGCGCACCTAACAGTGGGCTTTTTACCTCAAATGTAGTCCGTGTGTAATAATCAAGCCCCCTTACCAAATTTGGGTTTATGATATGCTCAATACCTAAGAGCCTTAGATAATACCTAACATCATTGAAATGCACCTTACAATCCTTACATAGAAACTCTATTACTGAGGGTGAGCCCTCACGGGCATCAATGCATGTTTTTACCTTACAATCAAGTATTCTCAGGGGATTAATATCATATCGTCTTTTACAGTCATCGCAAAAAATATTTAATTTATCCTTTAAAAAATTCTTAAGAGCCACTTTGTATTCAGGACGACACCTCCCACAACCAATTGATGTAACCTCAATTTCAATGTCCTTTACGCCGATTTTTTTAAAAAATATTGAAAGCATAGATATGACCTCTGCATCTACTTTTACATCATCTGTGCCCAACACCTCAACGGCTATCTGGTAGAATTGTCTCTGCCTGCCTGCCTGTGGCCTTTCATATCTGAACATCGGGCCGATATAGTAATATTTCTGTGGGGAAGGCTCATTATAAAGATTATGCTCAATAAACGCCCTGACAAAGGGTGCAGTACCCTCAGGTCTCAGGGTAACACTGCGTCCACCCTTATCCTGAAATGTATACATCTCTTTTTCAACGATATCTGTTGTCTCACCTATGCTCCTGATAAATATATCTGTCGGCTCAATTATAGGCAGCCTGATCTCCTTATATCCATAGGTTCTGAATACCTCCTTAGCTACAACCTCCATGTGCTGCCATATATAGGTCTCTGGAGGCAGAATATCATGTACTCCCTTAAGTGCCTTAAACTTCATCTCTACGAGCCCTCGGTAGGGGTCTCTTCCTCCCTTTCTTTATCAAACTCAACCATCCTTAGGTGGTTTTCTATTAATCGTTTTAATTCTTCTTTAAAATGTCTTCTTACCCCCTTGAGGTCAGTTATGTCCTCGTGTATCATGATGACCTTCTCCTGTGCATCTTTTAATATCTCATCTGCCCTTAATTCTGCATCTTTCTTTATAAGCTCTGCCTCTTTTCTTGCATTATTTTTATACTCTTCAACCATCTGCTGGGTTATCATAAGGGTGTCTCTGAGGGTTGTTTCAATGTTTTTATAATCCTTTAGCTGTTTGTCAAACCTTTTCACATCCTCTCTTAGATTAGCGTTCTCTCTTAGGAGTTCCTCCATCTCCTCCCTTATAAGTTCAAGAAAGGAATCTACATCTTCAGTATCAAATCCCCTGAACTTTGTAGAAAACTGCTTCTGTTGAATATCAAGTGGTGTAATTCTCATCCAAACCTCCTTTACCTAATGAGCCTGCCTGCAGCAAGCTGCAAGGTATCTTAAAAACTTTATTACGCTTTTGTTATTAGTCATTCCTGCGAAAGCAGGAATCCAGAAAAAAATAACTGGATTCCGCATCAAGTGCGGAATGACAGAAATAAGGCAATCCTGTAGCAAGTCGGAAACGACTCGGTCCGAGATACAAGATGGAAAAGCTTTTATCATGAATCATGAATCGTGTATCATGCATCATGCTGCTCCTTTCATTCTAAAAGCCATTTCAATTAAAGACGCTATTAGAAAATATTTAATGAAGAGAATTATTAAAATCACTATCATCGGCGATATGTCAACACCAATGCCTATTCCGATCCTTCTCCTTATTGGTCTTAGAACGGGCTCTGTGACCGAATATAAGAATCGCACAATTGGATTGTATGGATCAGGATTTACCCAGCTAATAAGTGCTGCGATTATTATTATCCACATATAGGCTGTAAGCGCAATATCAAGTATCTTTGCTAAAGCTGTTAATAGATTTGCAAATATAAACATATAGACTCCCTTAAAATTCAGGATAAAATATTAATTTGTTTTTCCAAGTTCCTTTGCCCGGTTTGTTGCTGCCTCAATCGCAGATACAACAATATCCTTAAGTCCTTTTTCATTAAACACCTTAAGACCTGCTGCTGTTGTTCCCCCGGGAGATGTTACCATCTCTCTGAGTTTTTCTGCAGGCATACCTGTCTTAAGAAGCTTTGCTGTGCCAATGAGCGTTTGTATCGTAAGCTCAGAGGCATTGTCTCTGTTTAAACCCATTTTTACTCCTGCCTCTATCATTGCCTCAATGAAAAAGGCAATAAAGGCAGGACCGCTTCCTGAAAGGGCAGTGACAGCATCCATATATTTCTCAGGGAGGGTGATAACTTTTCCTATAGACATAAAGATTTCTCTTACGGTTAATATATCCGTGTCAGAAAAGCATTCGCATAAGGAGATAACGGACATACCTTCCTGTACAAGTGCAGGTGTATTAGGCATTACCCGGATGAGTTTTTTTGTTTTTAATTTTGATTGAAGATATGATAGTGTAATACCTGCGGCTATTGATACCACTGTTTTATCCTCATTGACTAAATCTTTTATCTCATCAAGTACTGTCTCCATATTCTGCGGTTTAACGGCAAGGATTATAATATTGCATAAAGACGCCGCATCTTTATTTGAAGAGGTTGTTTTCACCCCATAGCTCTGCTCAAGATACTTCCTCCTGTCCTCCCTCGGTTCAGAGACAAGTATTTTGCTCTGACACTTTGACACTTTGACACTTTGACACATGCCTTTAATCATCGCTTCCGCCATGTTCCCCCCGCCTATGAAACCTATCATAAAGATAAAGTCTCCTTTTCTACTTCCGGATAGACATTATCAATTGCTTTTTGGATTTCAATTGTTTTCTTCAAAGCAGTAACAATCTTGCAGTAATATTTTATATCCTCAAGTGATAATCTTTTTCCTTTCCTATCTTTTAGCCATTTGTCACAAACCTGATAACCGCCAATTTGATATCCCCAGACATCATTTGAAAGCCCTTCAAAATACTGATTCTGGTTGATGTAAATCACTAATTTGTCATTCTGAGCGTAGCGAAGAATCTCGTCTTTTGAGATTGCTTTGGCTTTGCCTCGCAATGACAGCCACACTTTTTCAATCTTATTATCACCCTTGCCCTGCAGCTTTGCAACAGGTGAATCAAGCGCTGATGATTTTAGCAGATGTAAATCAACAAGTCTTTCGCCGTAATCACCCATTTTCTTGAACAATTTATAATCTTTTGTAAAAGGAATCCTTGGAAAATCTATCTTTAAGAATTCAGCATATTTTATACGGTAAATATTTGAGTAGAGAATGGCATAAATGTAAAAGAAGATTTGTTCGGGGGTTGGTGTTTTCTTAAACTCTTTGGTTAATTTTTCTACAAATGCTGGAGATAGATTAGGCTTTTTTACAAAATAATCTGCTTCCGGCTCAAAGAGCATCATTAAAGTGCTAAAAGAGCGTTTCTTTGAAGGATTATCTTCTTTTGTTTTGTAGAGGTAAAGAGGGAAAAAGTAGTTTTGGTCTCCGATTATATGTATGTCTCCAACATAATTGCATACAAAAGTGGAGACACCGAATATTTCTGGCATCCTTCTTGTTGTTGCTAACCCAATATTCTCCTTAAAAAAGTTCTTCATCAAATCCCATCTGTCACAACCTCTATCAATCAGGTTTGATAGATAACAAATATATCTTTTATCAAAAGGGCGATACGAGTATGGTCTAACATATTCTCCCCAATCAATTTTCTTTAGACTCTCCCTTGCGGTTTTTACCTTCCAATCTCTCGTATCTTTTAAGTTCAATCCTTGAGTAACTATTTCATCTGGTAAATTACTGGTAAATGTTCTAATTCGCTGTTTAACTTCTTCTTTTGTAAATCCTACTATGAAATGGTCACGATGGGTTTTTACACCACTGGAGGATTGAACAAATATTTCCTGAATAGACAAAAACTTATCATACTTTGCTTGTAGAGAAAAATCTTTCTTTACAAAGAAATAATAAGTATCGGTCGGTGTTAACTCTATCCACTTTGTTGAGTTAGTAGAATATTTATTCAAGTATGCGTATTTCTTTTTCCTCAGTCCGTAAACATCCTGATAGAAAACTTTGCAAGTAGTAATGTCATTGCGAGCCGAAGGCGTGGCAATCTCATGAGATTGCTTCGTCGCTCTGCTCCTCGCAATGACAGAGTCGTTCTTAACAAACAATGCGATTGAAACTCCTTGCTGAATATCAAAGACATTTTCGTCTTTACTTCCATCAGGACATTTCTCTCCAATTCGGCTATTCCCATGAAGATTTAAGATATAAATTTCATTGAAACTTTCAAGCAAACTTTTACGCATTCCGCGATGAATTAATCCTGAAAGATAAGAATTGTTGGTAATCATTCCGATAATACCCTTACCTGCTTTATCTATTTTCCAGTGCGCAAAGCGAATAAACTTAATGTAATCATCTGAAAGAGGCTGGATATTTTTCTCAATACGGACATCTTTTTTATATAGTTCCATCTCTTTCTCAATGAAGTCAGATTTGTTTGCAGAGCTTACAGAATAGGGTGGATTTCCGAGTATCACTAAAATAGGCTGTTCTTTTTTGACTTTGCCTGCAAGATGTGACTCTTCAGAAAGAGAAGCCATTCCGGGAAGTTCTGTCTGCGCAAGTTCTTCCATTTCCAAGGTATTGGTCAGGTAGAGTTTGAATCTATCATCTTCATGAAGTTTGTAACCAAGTTCTTCAAGGAGAAAGGATATTTTCAAATGCCCTATTGCATACGGCGCCATCATTAATTCAAAGGCGTAAAAGTTTTTAAGGATTTGTTCTTTAATGAAATTTTCTTTTGCTCCTTCGCCATATTTTAAAGAGAATTCGTTCACTGCCAACTTAGCAGCTTCAGCTAAAAAAGTGAGTGTTCCTGCAGCAGGGTCTAATACTGTGACTGTATCATTTGCAAAGCCATCTGCTCTATTAAAATGCTCTTTTAAGATATGGTGCAAAGAACGAACAATATAAGAAACTACTGGTTCAGGGGTATAATAGACGCCTCTTTTTTCTCTTGTCTTAGGGTCATATTCAGCAAGAAATGTTTCATAGAAATGTACAATCGGGTCTTTACCTTTATGTTTATGAAAATACTCATCAAGTATTTTATAAACATCCGTAACTGCTAAAACTTCTGAAATATCGTCAATTATCCATTCCATCTGTTGAGGTAATTCACCAAGAGAAATAAATCTGAAAACATCCCTTAATATTCCAATCGTCCTTGGAATCCTGTCATATGCGAGTTTTCTGTTAAAGCTGTTTTCCGAGCGTGTTCGGGCAGCAAAAAGCCCGTATGTGATAGTCTGAGAATAAAGGTCTGCAAAATCTTCTTTTGAAAGGCCACTTATGAGGTATTGTTTGAATGCTTCATAAAAACCATACACCCCCCTCAGTCCCCCATTGGTAAGGGGGGAATTAAAGGGGGGAGTCTCTTCTGTTTTTAATTCTTCAATAATGACCTGTTCTTTTAAAAACCTTGTCCTTTTTGCAAGCTCCACTGCAAGGGTCTTTGCTGAATAGGTTTTGGGTAAAGAAAAAGAAAAGAATTTTTCGAGAAGAGCAAAAAATTCCTTTTCTTTTTCAACAGGAGGGACTGTACCGAGCTTGTGAATCACATATGGTCTTGCAATCCGAATTTTATCAATTAAATTGCCATCACGATAAAGACGGAATTCAAAAAAATTTGTGAGTATAAGATTAGGGAAAATGTCTAAATATCTTTCAAGCTGTTCAGAATGCTCTATATGGGTTAAGTCTTCTTCATGTAGTGATTTAGCCTCAATATATCCAATAATGTGTTGTTTCCCATCCCATATTCTAAAATCAGGATTTCCTGCATCAGTCTTTTTAGGAAGGGTAGTAATATAAATCTGTTTTTTGTTGATAGAATCAGCATAATCATTTAAAAGTTCTTCAAGACAGGAGTAATAACTTTCTTCCCTTGCATCGCCTCTTTTCGCAACTTCAAATATTTTTTTAACGTAGGACTTTAGCATTTAATTTACCCCGTTAGAAAGCCCCGTCCTTTCTAACGGGGGTTGCTTAATTAGTGCTGTCGAGATAATTTACTCAAGCATCTTTTAGGTTATTATTCTATATCAAAACAACCGCTTTTTCTATAAGCCATAGAACACTTATCTTCTCACCCCAAATATCGCCGTCCCGACTCTTACCATAGTTGCCCCTTCTTCTATTGCAACTTCAAAGTCATTGGACATACCCATAGATAAGTCTCGTAACTCGTAACTCGTAACTCGTAACTTGTTAATATTATCCCTTAATTCTCTTAATCTCCTGAAATACAGTCTTGCTTTTTCCGGGTCATCAAAAAAAGGAGGCATGGTCATCAGCCCTTCAAGTTTTAAGTTTCTCAAATTACTTATCATTTCAAGCAAGGGCATTAAATCCTCCTCTGAAACCCCGTGTTTTGTCTCCTCTTTAGATAATTTAACCTGAACAAGAACCCTTTGGGTTTTGCCTATCTTCTCAGCCTGTTTATTGACTTCCTCTGCAATTCCGATGGAATCAATGGTATGAATAAGGTCAAATAACTGAACCGCATACTTTGCCTTGTTTCTCTGTAGATTTCCTATTAAATGCCATTCTATCTTAGGTAACGAGTAACGAGTAACGAGTAACGAGTCTTTGTCTTTACTTGCAACTTGCAACTTGCAACTTGTAACTTTTTTTTGAGCTTCCTGAACCCTGTTTTCCCCAAATATCCTTAATCCTGCGTCTATTGCCTCCTGAATATGTTCAATACTTACAGTTTTAGTAACCGCAATTATTTTTATTTCAGCGGGATTCCTTCCAGCCCTGAGTGCAGAGTTTACAATTTTCCCTTGAACGAGCCTCAGAGCTTCTGCTATCTCCATCAACCAACCTTAATTTTCCATTTTGTTGTATCCTTTTTATCTTCAAGGATAATACCTTTTTCTTCCAGTTCATTTCTTATCTTATCTGCCAATGCCCAGTCTTTCTTCTGTCTTGCCCCGTGCCTCTTGGTTATTTCATTAAGAATATCCCCTTCGGTAAAACCAACATTTTTTACTTTCATAAGCGAGATATACCATTCATGCGGCGTCCTGTTAAATATATTAAGAATATTGCCTAATTCAGTTAAAACTTCTTTTGATTTTGCAACAAGCTCCCCTGCCTTCTGCCCTCTTGGCTTGGCATCAAGAAATTTATTTGCTTCCCTTATGAGTTCAAAAATATGTCCAAGTGCAAGTGCAGTATTAAAATCATCATCCATTGCATCCATAAATTTTTCTTTCAAAGAGGATATTTGTTTTTCAAACTCTTCAACCACTTTAATGGCTGATGGCTGATGGCTGATGGCTGATGGCTCATTTAAGAAGTCATTGACCCTTAATACAGTTGAATAGTATCTATCAATAGAGACCTCAGATTCACTTAACTGCGCATCAGAAAACTCTATCGGGCTTCTGTAATGGGTTGAAAGTAGAAAGTATCTCACAACCTCAGGGTCATACTTATCAAGAATCTCCTTAATCGTGAAGAAATTCCCCAAAGACTTGGACATCTTTTCCTTGTCAACAGTAATAAACCCATTGTGAAGCCAGTATCTTACAAAAGGCCTGCCTGTAAATGCCTCTGACTGCGCAATTTCATTTTCATGATGCGGAAAGATTAAATCCGCGCCTCCTCCATGAATATCAAAACTCTCTCCCATATACTTCATATACTTCATCGACATTGCAGTGCATTCTATATGCCAGCCCGGTCTTCCTTTTCCCCATGGGCTGTCCCACCACGGCTCACCCGGTTTTGACGCCTTCCACAATGCAAAATCCAGCGGATTCTCCTTTTTCTCATCCACCTCAACCCTTGCCCCTGCCATCATGTCATCAAGGCTTCTTCTTGAAAGTTTCCCGTAATCAGAAAACCTGCTGACCCTGAAATATACATCCCCATGAACACTGTATGCATATCCACTCTCAATCAGCCCTTTTATAATCTCAATCATCTCAGGGATATGCTCGGTTGCCTTTGGTTCAACATCAGCCCTGCTTACCCCGAGTCTGTCCATATCTCTGTAGTATTCTTCTGTATATTTCTTTGCAATATCCACAGTAGAGACACCTTCCTGTGCTGCCCTTTTAATTATTTTGTCGTCAATGTCAGTAATGTTTCTGACATGCCTTACCTCAAATCCGCTGTATCTCATATATCTCTTCATGACATCAAAAACTATAGCGCTTCTTGCATGCCCCAGATGACATACATCATAAGCAGTTATCCCGCATACATACATGCCTACCTTGCCGGGATTAATGGAAATAAACTCCTCCTTCTTTCCAGTAAGCGTGTTGTATACCCTCATTACCTTATCTCTCTCTTTTTGTTTTTCCATTGCCTCAATATCCTTTTCAAGCTCAGTGACCTTAGTTTCAAGCTCTTCAAGCCTCTCTAATAAAGGGTCAGGGAAATGATCCATCACCTCTATCAAACCTTCCTCTGTTGTCATCCTTATTATTCTCTTTTTTGTTACCCTTCCCGGAACACCTACAACAATTGAGTTTCCGGGAATGGATTTAAGCACTACTGAATTAGCGCCTATTGCAACATTATCTCCGATTGTTATCGCACCGAGGATCTTTGCCCCTGTCCCAACAACTACATTATTGCCAAGCGTAGGGTGCCTCTTACCTTTTTCCTTGCCCGTGCCTCCAAGTGTAACTCCCTGATAAAGAGTTGCGTTTTCCCCTATCTCAGATGTCTCTCCTATAACTACACCCATGCCGTGGTCAATGAAAAAACCCGCACCAATCTTTGCACACGGATGTATCTCAATGCCTGTGAGAAATCTTCCTATGTGTGATAGAAATCTTGGGATAACAGGAATGCCTATGTTCCAAAGGAAATGGTTAATCCTGTGAAGAAATATCGCATGGAATCCGGGATATGCAAAGATAATTTCAAGCCCGTTTCTTACTGCCGGGTCTCTCTCAAAGATAGCCTTATAATCCCGTTCTATATCATGCCAGAAAGCCATAATGCGATATTATACAATAAACTGGAGGGTTAGATAGTAAGATTATCTGTAATTCACAAACTCCATATGTATCCCCATGTCTTTTTCTCTTAAAAGCCCTATTACTACCTGCAGGTCATCAATCTTTTTTGCCCTGACCCTGACCTGATCTTTCTGGATTTCAGACTGAACTTTAAGCTTGGTGTCTTTAATAATTTTTACAATCTCTTTTGCCTTTTCAGTCGGAATTCCCTGCTGAATACTTATGACCTGCTTCACAGTTCCAGAGAGTGAAGGCTCTATCTTGCTATAGACTAATGCTTTAAGAGATACGTTTCTTTTAACCAGTTTGCCTTGAAGTATATCAACTACACTTTTGAGCCTGTATTCATCGTCTGATATAATGGTAATTTCATTTTTTGCCTTATCAAGCTCTATATTGCTTTTACTCCCTTTAAAATCAAATCTTTGCCCTATCTCCTTCATTGCCTGCAGAACGGCATTTGAAACTTCCTGAAGGTCTACCTTGCTTACAATATCAAAGGAATGTTCATCTGGCATTTGAAACCTCCCTGTATTTATTTTCTACCTAAGTTACTTATTAACAGTCTCATAATAGTGAATACATTAATTTATAAAATCCCTCCTAACCTCCCTTTGCTAAAGGGAGGGATTTCCCCTCTTTGGCAAAGAGGGGCGAGGGGAGATTTTCAGATTAATGTCCATTCAATTTTGAGACCCTTAATAGTTCATAAGATTTGATATATTCACTCAATCTTTACCCTTTTTAAAAGTGCCGAGTTGCTGACAACAGAGAGAGAACTTAATGCCATCGCAGCAGCAGCAATAATTGGATTTAACAGACCAAAGGCAGCCACGGGAATGGCAACAGTATTATAAAAAAATGCCCAAAAAAGGTTCTGTTTAATCTTTTGCATTGTTACCCTGCTGAGCTTTATGCCCTTGATTACATCTCTCAGGTCGTCCCTTACCAGTATAATGCCTCCTGTCTCTTTTGCCACATCAGAGCCGCTTCCTATGGCTATCCCGATGTCTGCCTGAGCAAGTGCCGGGGAATCATTTATACCATCTCCCACCATTGCCACAACTTTTCCTTCAGCCTGAAGCTCTTTTATCACTTTTGCCTTATCTCCGGGGAGGACATTAGATATGATTTTTTCAATCCCTATCCTTGAACCAATTGCCCTTGCTGTCCTTTCATTGTCGCCTGTAAGCATAACAACCTCAACCCTTTCATTTTTAAGTCCTTGAACCACATCTTTAGCATGCTCTTTTAAAGTATCTGCCACTGCAATAAATCCCAATAATCCCCCCTCACCCCCCTTTATCAAAGGGGGGTGAGGGGGATTGATGGCAACAAGCATTACGGTATTGCCCTTTTCTTCAAGCCCGGAGATCACAGACTCTTTATCCTGAATATCAATACCCATGTCTTTCATAAGCCTTCTGTTGCCGATTAGGATTTCTCTTCCCTGAGATTTTACTTTAACACCATGCCCTGGAATAGCCTCAAATTCCTCTGCATCGGGTATTGCAAGTCCAGCCATATTCGCCCTTTTTAAAATTGCCTCAGCCAGAGGATGTTCAGAACCTTTCTCAGCCATGGCTGCAAGCTTAAGCACGTCCTTTTCGCTGACTGCTGACTGCTGACTGCTGACTGCTATTATTTCCGTCACTTCCGGTTCTCCCTTCGTGAGGGTGCCTGTTTTGTCGAATACCACCGCTTTTAACTTCTCCGCCCTTTCAAGGTATTCAGCTCCCCTTATCAGTATTCCCAGTTCCGCGCCTTTGCCGACACCAACCATCAATGCAGCCGGAGTCGCTATGCCGAGTGCACAAGGGCATGCGATTATCAGCACGGCAACAAATGATAAAAGCGCCATTGTGGAGTTTCCAGTTAGTACCCACACAATAGCTGATAAGAAGGCAACACCGATAACAGCCGGGACAAAAAAGGATGCAACCTTGTCAGCAAGTCTCTGAATTTGCGATGATGATGCCTGTGCCTCCTCCACCAGTTTAATTATCTGACTCAATGTAGTATCAGCACCAATTCTTGTAGCCCTGAATTTAAACGAGCCGACCTTATTGATTGTCCCACCGATTACATTATCACCTGTCTTTTTTTCAATAGGGACACTCTCGCCGGTCAGCATCTTCTCATCAACAGACGAATGCCCTTCTGTAACAATTCCATCGGTCGGTATCTTTTCGCCAGGCCTTACAATAACTATCTCATCCACCATAACAGCCTCTGCTGGTATTTCCATTTCAACTTCTTCACTTGACCCCCCGACCCCTTGACCCCTTGACCCCTTTCTTATAACCCTCGCTGTCTGGGGTTTAAGATCGAGGAGTTTTCTGATCGCTGCGGAACTCCTCTTTTTGATTATTTCCTCCATATACTTTCCAAGGAGTACAAAGGCGATAATAATTGCAGAAACCTCAAAATAGACATTCTTTTCCTCAACAGGCAGCACACCGGGAAAGAATACGACGAAGGCGCTGTAGATGTATGCTGTGGAAGTCCCGAGAGCTATCAGGAGATCCATATTAGCAACACGTTTTTTTATAGCATGGTATGCACCTATGAAAAATCCCTTACCTCCAAATATCATTATTGGCGTTGTGATAATGAAAAGCCATACTCCCCATGTGAACCAGGGAAGCCACGAGATTGGCACCCAGGTAAGAACGGTTGCACCTGCTGCAAGACCCAAAAAAACTGCTGCCCTGAAAACAGCTAAAGCAAGAACGCCTGTAAGAGCAATAGCAACCCGTCTCTTCATAGCCTTCAGCTCTGCTTCAGGCGATTCGAATGTCCTTACGCAATTTTCACTGCAAAAATAATAAGACCTGCCCCCGCTCTCTCTTTTTATGGAACGTTCTTTGGGAATAACCATCCCGCATATGGGATCTTTAGCCATTTCCCCCCTTCCCCCCTTTGCTAAAGGGGGGTGAGGGGGGATTTTTTCACCAATAAAGGATTCAGGATTTTGAGCAAACTCTTCTTTGCAGGATTTTGAGCAAAAATAATATGCAGCACCTTTGTATGTAGATGCACCTACAGCATCCTTATCTTCTATAGTCATCTTGCATACGGGGTCTACAACTTGCATTTTCCCTCCTCATATTATTGCCTTGCGTCTGATTAATGCGAATGCTTATGCTGCTCGGTTTTAGGGAAGTCTTCTCTTTTGGTCTTTTCCCCTTCATGTACTTTTGCAGGTGTTTCAGTCGTTTCTAAGCCTGTAGTAATACACTTATATGCATTTTCCATCTGCTCCATCATTTCCATCTGGGAAGCTTCAGTTGCTGTTTTTGGGTCTTTTATGTGTATTTCATGAAGATCTATTGCTTTCTTGAGCCATTGCTCTGCACATTTCAGTTTAGCCTGTAAATCATATACAGACTGCCTCATCATTGCCCCCATGTGCATGGACATTATCTTTTGCATCTTTTCTTTCATCTGGGACATGTCTTTCATCATCTGTTTTTTCTCATCAGCATTAGGTGCCATCATCATCTTTTCCTGCATATTCATCATGTCCATCATCATCTGCATCATGTCCTGCTTCATCATGATCTGGCACTTTTCCATCATTCCCTTTTGCTCCGTCATCTGGCTCTTTTGTTCCATCATGCCTTTTCCCATTTCACCTTTCTGTCCTTCCATCTGTGCAAGTGCTGATACACTGAAAACAAGTAAAACTCCTAAAACTATCATTAGCCTTTTCATCTTTCTCCTCCTTAATAAAGTTCATCTTTTTCTGTAGTCCCCTCATTTCATTTTAACTTATAGGGTAACTCTATTGTTACATCTGTCCCTTTTCCTATTTGGCTCTCAATACTAATCTTGCCTTGATGTCCCTCTATAACCTTTTTTACTATAGACATCCCCAGTCCTGTCCCTTTGCTTTTCTTTGTATAAAATGGAATGAAAATATTTTTGAGCGTTTCCTTATCCATTCCCGTGCCATGGTCTTTAATCTTTATAATTAGATGATTTTTCTCAGACATCATGTTGACTGTAACTTTTTGCCCTTTGATCGAGGCTTCTATAGCATTATTTATAAGATTTACAATTGCCCTCTCCACATGAAAGCCGTCTATTGCAATATTTACCGGATTAGCAGGCAGATCCAATAAAAGGTTTATTCCTTCCTCCTCTGCCTTTGTCTTACAAGAATTACATGCTTGCTTGATAATACTTCTTATATCTTCATTTTCTTTTATGTTCAGCTGGATTGGTTTGGCGAAATCAAGCACATCGTGCACCACTCTCTGCATATTTTGGGCAGAATCTATTATTGTTTGCACAGCACTCTCTGTTTCTCCTTTCCCTTTCTGAATGCGTTTTGCAAACCCCAGAATCGTAATAAGCGAATTTTTTAAATCATGTACAATAGTTGTGGCAACCTGGCCTATACCGGCGAGATACCGTTCTTTTTCTAACTGCTCTCTATGCTTTCTGTCGCGATCAATAAGGAACCCAGCAAAAAATGCAAAGAGGCCCTGCAAGAGAATATGCAGGAATCTGTTCGCTTCAGTGATAAAAATGCCTGTCCAGTTCATAAGAATGTAAGGCAAGTATAGAACAAACACAAAAAGGTAGGTCAAAACAGCACCCCTAAGCCCAAATACCAGAGCCCCTATGAGAATAGGTATATAGTAAAATTCCCTGTAAATATCATGCAGGGCGTGGATATTTGGATTAGTGGAATAATGCAGGTAGGTAATCAATAAGGTAGAGGTAACAATAGCAGCTATGATATAGTTTCTTCCGCTGGTCATAGATTTATAATAATTGCGCAGGCGAGTGTTACTGCTATAGTCTTCATTTTGCCCTCCACTCTCATCTCTTTTCCGCCTTAATTCTTGTTCCTTTAACAACAGTGTCTGCTGTGTCTGTGTGCCTCTGTTTCTTTAACATACTTCTCGCTTCTCGGGCTCTTTTTCAAAGGCATTCTTGCAGCCAACTGCGCAGAAATAATAGGTCTTTTCTTTATACTTGCTTGTGGCTGCTGCCCTACTTTCTTCAACAGTCATCTTGCAAACAAGGTCTGTAACCAATTGTTTCACCTCTTAAGGCATTTTAGCAAATTAAAACAGAAGACACAACAATATCTCTAATAGGTCATGGCTCATAGCTGATAGCTCATGGTAGTTACTAAGAGCTATGAGCTACGAGCTATGAGTGAGGTTTTTTTAAATATATAAAATACTCTATATTCCCTTTAGGTCCTTTAATTGGCGACTGCACTACACCTTTGACCTCAAGTCCCATTGCATTGACCCCGCTTTTTATATTCTCCACTACCTCAAGCCTTTTAGCGTCATCCCTGACCACCCCTTTTTTAAGAACCCTTCTTTCTGCCTCAAACTGCGGCTTTATGAGTGCAATAATCTCTCCATCTTCTTTAACAAACTCCATAATTTTTGGTATCACCTTAAGAAGTGAAATAAACGACACATCCACTGTTGCTATGTCTATATTCCTCTTTATAAGGTCTTCAATCTCTTGAGATGAGCCACAAGCCCTAATTATCTCATCAAGATACCTTATATTTGTCTTTTCTAAGAAAATAACCCTTGGGTCATTTCTTAGTTCCAAAGCAAGCTGTCCATAACCAACATCAATAGCATAAACTTTCTTTGCGCCATGTTTAAGGAGACAGTCTGTAAATCCTCCTGTTGATGCTCCAACATCCATGGCTACCTTATCCGTAACATCAATATTAAAACCCCTTACTGCCTCCTCAAGCTTTAAACCACCCCTGCTTACATAAGGCATCTTCTGCAGTATTTCTATTGAGGCATCATCCTTTACAATCGCCCCTGCCTTATCAACCCTCATACCATTTACAAAGACCTTGCCTGCTAATATCAGCGCCCTGCCTTTCTCCCTGCTTTCAATGAGCCCTTTTTCAAGTAATAATTTATCAAGACGAATCTTTGGCATATAGTTTGGATTTTTTTAGAAGGATTGATGAGGAAGCTCATAGCTCTTAGTAACTACTATGAGCTATGAGCCATGAGATATGTTATTCTGTTGTAAATGTATGGATCTCGCTTTCAGTTGCACCACCTTGCTCATCATTTGCTACTACCTTCCAGTAGTATGTTGTGCCTGACTGAAGCTGAAATGGTGTTGATTGAGAACTGTAAGAGATACCTGTGCCTCCTCCACCGCTGCCTGAGTTGAGAAACAATCCCACAGCAAATATAACAGCAAATATAACTGTTACAATAAAAAAAATACAGCCTTTCTTGAAAGTTTATCCCATCAAAAATTAATTGTCAATACCACGATAATAATAAGATAAGCAATTTTAATGCTATAAATAAAAAGACTAATTTGAAAAAGGTTCTAAGACTTTTGCAAGAGCCTCCTTCTTAAACATTTTTAATCAAGAGACCGCTTCAAAAATATGAAAATCGGATGATTTTAAAGGTATCGTTATGTTATATTTCTTACATGGAAGTCCCGACTTTTTCGCCACTGCGAATCAGCCGAGGCTGATAGTCGCGGAGCTTTACAAAAGTTTAGGAGGTTAAATGGAGATCAGTCCTGCCATTTTTCGGCAATATGATATAAGAGGCGTATGGGGAAAGGATTTAACAGAGGAGGTTGCGGAGCTTATAGGCAGGGCATTTGCCTCTTATCTTTTAAAATCCGTAAATAAAGATAAAACAAAAGTAACTATTGGAAGAGATGTAAGACTGCACTCAAAGACAATATTAGATAACCTTATTAGAGGATTAAATAATTCAGGGATTGATGTGATAGACCTCGGTGTATGCCCAACCCCTCTGCAGTATTATTCTCTATTTAAACTTCCTGTTGATGGTGGCGTTATGATTACAGGAAGCCACAACCCTCCTGAGTTTAATGGTTTTAAATTAAGTGTCGGCAAAGAGACGCTTTTTGGAGATAAAATCAAGGCAATTGAAGGCATTATAAATCTAAAGGATTTTAAAAAAGGGAGAGGGGGGATCGAGAGTTATCCCATAATTGATGACTACATTGATTTTATGAAAGATAAATTCCCCGATCTTTCAGGACTTAAAGTGGTTATTGATGCAGGCAATGGTACAGGAGGGCTTGTTGCACCAAAGATACTCAAGGAACTCGGGGTAGATGTGTTTGAGTTATATTGTGAGCCTGATGGAAGATTCCCCAATCATCATCCTGACCCTACGATAGAAAAAAATCTTATAGACCTGATAAGAAAGGTAAAAGAATTAAAGGCGCATGTAGGAATGAGTTATGATGGGGATGCAGACAGGATTGGCGTTATTGATGAGGGTGGGGAGATTATATGGGGGGATAGACTGATGATTATATTTGCGAGGGATATAATAGAGAGTCAGAAGTCGGAAGTCAGAAGTCAGCCCACCCCGCTTTGTGAATTGATGTCGGGAAAGTCAAAAAAACCCGTTTTTATTGGAGAGGTAAAGTGTTCACAGGTAATGTATGACGAGATTGAGAGATTAGGGGGTAGGGCTATAATGTGGAAGACAGGACACTCGTTGATAAAGGAGAAACTTAAGGAAGAACATGCTGTACTCGCAGGTGAGATGAGTGGGCATATGTTTTTTGCTGATAGATATTTTGGCTATGATGATGCGATATATGCAAGTTTAAGGCTTTTGGAGGTGTTAAAAAAATCAGGCAAACCTTATAGCACAAAGGCACTTCTTAAGGATACACCTCACATGATTTCAACTCCTGAGATAAGGGTTGACTGCCCGGATGAGATAAAGTTTGGGATTGTTGAAAAAGTAAAAGAGGCATTTAAGGAATATCCACTGGTTACTATTGACGGGATAAGGATAAAATTTAACGGTGGATGGGGCTTGATTAGGGCATCTAATACGCAGCCTGCATTGGTTTTAAGATTTGAGGCAAAGGATGAAGCCACACTTAAAGAGATAAAAGATTTTGTTGAAGGGGCACTTAACAAGATAATAAATTTTAAATCACTATGAATAAAAGCAGGGAAGTATATGCGGTTATAATTGCAGGAGGCTCTGGTACGAGGTTCTGGCCTCTAAGTAGAGAAGAAACTCCCAAACAGCTTTTGAGTATTGGCAGTGATAAACAAACTTTGCTGCAGGCTACGGTTTCAAGGGTAAGTCCTATGATACCGTTAGAGCGTACCTATATAGTTACAAATTCAGGTCAAGCTGAATCAATTAATTTACAGCTTTTCCCCATAACAGGAGCTTCGTGGGATTCACGTTTAATAGTTGAGCCTGAAGCAAAAAATACTGCTCCAGCCATAGGGCTTGCAGCGATTCATCTAAGGCATCTTGACCCCCAGGCAATAATGGTTGTTCTTCCATCTGATCATGTAATCAAAAACAAGAAGAAGTTCCATAATTCAGTGCTTATTGGAGTCAGAGCATCTGCGGATGGATACATTGTAACTATTGGTATAAAACCTGATAAACCCGAGACAGGATACGGATATATAAAAAGCGGAAAGAGAATAAAAGAAGGCATTTATAATGTAGAAAAATTTATAGAAAAACCTGATAAGAATAACGCATTGAAATATTTAAAAGATGGCAATTACTACTGGAACAGCGGTATGTTTATCTGGCAGGCTGATACTATACTTGCGGCAATAAAAAAGTATATGCCTAAATTGCATGAGGGACTTGCTAAGATCGAGAAAGCTTTAGGCACGGGAAAGAGCAAGGAAATTACAGAGACTGTATTCTCAAAATTTAAACCAGAGTCAATAGATTACGGCGTTCTTGAAAGAGCAGATAATGTTGCTGTGGTTCCCGCAGAAATTGGATGGAGTGACGTAGGCAACTGGAATGCCCTTGATTGTGTGATGCCCGTTGATATGGATAATAATGTTAAAAAAGGCAATATCATCTCTATTGATAACAAAAACTCTATTCTTTACTGTGGCAGCAGACTTGTTGCAGCAGCAGGGCTTGAAAACATGGTTGTAGTTGATACTCCTGATGCAACACTTATATGTTCAAGGGATAAGGCGCAGGATGTGCGGAAGGTCGTTGATATCCTTAAAAAACGCGGGGCAAAAGAATATATGACCCACATTACTGTATTTAGACCATGGGGTTCATTTACAGTGCTTGAGACAAGTGACAGGTTCAAGATTAAAAAAATAGAGGTAAAACCAGGCGCCAAGCTTAGTCATCAGCTGCATCATCACCGCAGCGAACATTGGATTGTTGTATCAGGCACAGCACGTGTAACAAATGGAGACAAAGCGTATGATGTGCATTCCAATGAAAGCACGTATATTCCCATGTCTACAAGACACCGGCTTGAAAATCCCGGCAAAATACCTTTGCAAATTATAGAAGTTCAGAATGGTGATTATCTTGAAGAAGACGATATAATAAGATTTGAAGATGCGTATAAAAGAAAAACTGAAAAATAATAATATTATATTTTTATTTGTTTTTAGTTTTTAGAGTAATACAAACGCATTAATCAAAGTGTCATTGCGAGGAGTGTGATTCCTCGCCTGTCATTGCGATGTCCCAATTTATCGGGGCAGAAGCAATCTCAAGACATGCTCGGAACAGGCTCCGCAATCTGACACAAAGTGTCATTCTGAGCGTAGCGAAGAATCTCTTTTGAGATTGCCACGTCCCGAAATGTCGGGACTCGCAACGACCTTTCAGGTCGGATTGCCACGCTCCCGTTGGTCGCTCGCAATGACAATGTAAACTAATTTAATGCGTTTGTATTAATAACTAATAACTGATTTTATTGCCGGAGTGGCGGAATTGGTAGACGCAAGGGACTTAAAATCCCTCGTCAGCAATGGCGTGCCGGTTCGAGTCCGGCCTTCGGCACCATAAAAAAATCGTTTCATCTCCAAATTAGTTGGTGAATTAAATCTGAGAAATCATCTTTTTAAATTGTGAAAAATGAGCTTATAGAAACCATAACTAACAAAGATGATACCATTTGTAATCGTTCTATTAATTCCCTTCTCCAGAATAAAAACAAAGATGAACTCCTGAAATGTGCGGAGGAATTAGAGGTATTTCGTAAAACCTCTACCAATCTCTACCATAAAGTGCGGGCATTGCTTTTTCTTTTTGTGCTTTACAGATTTTACCTTCAGATGAATGAGGAGGTAATACAACATGGGAAAATCCCCTTTGAAGGTGTAAAGGCAGCACTGGGGAGAGATTTTGAAAAATCCATAGAGATCTACTTAAAAGAGATAACAGAAAACTGCAGTTACAATAGCGCCATCTTTAGTGCAATAGCCGATTCATATCACAGATTATCTTTTAAATACCTACTTGACCAGGTAAAACTATCTATCAGTTATTGTAATGAAAATTTTCATCTTTTCAATATAAAGGGGCTGAATGAGTACCCTTATTCTGTACCGGCAGAGTTGATAATTTCTGACCCTGCAAGCGGTCTCTATCCGGTTGGATTTGATGCATCACCCGTACGTCTTGACCCCTCTCACAGCGGGTGGTCT
The DNA here is from genome assembly GCA_016208965.1 of Nitrospirota bacterium. Classification (GTDB taxonomy): domain Bacteria; phylum Nitrospirota; class Thermodesulfovibrionia; order UBA6902; family DSMQ01; genus JACQXB01. Next base: position 31,888 of record JACQXB010000016.1, on the reverse strand, counting down.
GATATATTTTTTCTTGGAATGGACTTTCCAGAAGGTGCAAGGGTTGTCAACATATCTGTTGATTTAAAGATTCACGGCAGTGAAGGCGATATACTGCCGCCATGCGAATGTTACTGCCGTTACATTGAGGAACCGCTTATACGTTTAACATCCGTTGACCTGAAGACATCCAAGGATATAACCACAATAGAGGAATTATTCAATTTCGGGAATGATTACCTTTCTTTATTAAAGGCAGGGGTTGTTGCATCAGGGATAGTGCCCCCATGTTTTGAAAAAACAGATATTTTTTTAAATGACCTATTACAAAAATTATTGAACAAACATGGCGGAATAGAGATAGTCACAAGAGTTAACAATATCCCCAAGGGTTCAAGACTCGCAGTGAGTACCACTCTGCTATCAACAATCATTACACGTTTGATGAGATTCAGTGGACAGATTAAAAACCAGACAGGCTCTCTCACTGAAGAAGAAAGACGGACTGTGGTATCAAGGGCAATTCTCGGCGAGTGGCTTGGCGGCTCAGGCGGCGGCTGGCAGGACTCGGGCGGCCTCTGGCCAGGCATAAAAGTGATTACAGGGAGATTGGCGAAGGCAGGAGACCCTGAATGCGGGGTGAGCAGAGGGTGTCTGCTTCCAGAACATAAGCTCTTCACAAAAGATGAAGTGTCTGAAGATATAGAAGAAAGAATAATCAACTCAATGGTACTGGTTCACGGAGGAATCTCTCAAGATGTAGGACCTATTCTTGAAATGGTTACAGAAAAATATCTCTTGAAGTATGAAAAAGAATGGGACGCACGGCTTAAGGGTATTAGATTGTTTGATAAAATTGTCCATGCCCTTAAATGCGGAGACATGAAAGAACTCGGCAGGCTGACAACACTTGACTGGGAAGAGTCCATACAGAAGGTGATACCATGGGTAAACAATGCATTTACAAATGACCTGATTAATAAAATTAAAGAAGAATTTAGAGACCATTATTGGGGGTTCCTGATGCTCGGCGGCATGTCAGGCGGTGGGATGGCATTTATTGTAGACCCTCAGGTAAACAACGTGTTTAAAAAGAGGATACTTGAAATCATGAATGAATTAAAAAATATATACAATAACTCTTTTCCTTTTATTATTGACCCGGTTGTCTATGATTTTAAATTTAATCATGACGGTATTGTTGCTCAACTACTTAAAGGTTCAGATGCAAAAATACCTGCTCTCTCTAATCCCACCACTCCCTCCTTAATAAAGGAGAGTGAAGGGGAATTTTTAGATGAAGAAGACATAAAGAACAGATACGGGTTTGATTACAAATCGCATGGACACATGAAATCCATGCTTAAAATAGGAGACATCGGCTTATCAAAAAACAGGCTGCCTCTTACAACAAAGATTGAAGATGTAAAACCTGATGAGGTTTTTCACTTTGATAGGATTAAAGGGAATAACGAATTCTATAAATCAGGGATGGAGTCTCTTAAAAGCAATGAGGCTGCGGTAGTCACATTTGCAGGAGGCATTGGCAGCCGCTGGACACACGGTGCTGCAGTTGTCAAGCCAATCAGCCCCTTTATTGAAATAGAAGGCAAATACAGAACATTTATTGAATCCCATCTTGCAAAGAGCAGAAAAACAGGAGAGCAGTCAGGGCACAGAATAACTCACATCTTTACAACAAGTTATTTAACCCACAATGCTATTCAGAGATACTTGGAGAGATTTAATTATTTTAATTATGAGGGTCAGATATATCTGTCACCTGCAAAGACTATTGGACGCAGGGTTTACCCTATGGAAAGGGACCTTAGATTTTACTGGAATGAGCAGCTTCAGCAGAAGCAGGATGAGAATATACAGAAGCTCCTTGACGATACACATAAGGCATTAATTGAATGGGCAAAATCCCGAGGAGAAGGTGAAGACTATTCAGAGAATAAACCTATTCTGAGATTCAACCCCCCGGGTCACTGGTATGAAATCCCCAACCTTATAAAGAATGGCACACTGGGTAGAATAATAACGGAAAATCCCAACCTCAAGTATTTACTATGCCATAACATTGACACATTAGGCACACATATAGAGCCTGCTTTATTGGGAATGCACATTTCAAACCAATCCTGCCTGACCTTTGAAGTGACACCAAGACGAATAGAGGATAAGGGAGGCGGGTTAGCAAAAATAAACGGCCGTATTCAACTTATAGAGGGGTTAGCACTGCCGAGGGAGGAAGATGAATATAAATCAAGTTATTATAATACCCTTACAAACTGGATTACTATAGACGAACTGCTTGAATATTTTGGTATTGACAGAAATCTGACTGTTCAAGCAGAAAAAGATTTAAGTGCTAAGAACAGGATAATTGAGGCAATACAATCAGTTGAAAGAAAGATACCAACCTATGTCACTATCAAAAATGTAAAACAGGTATGGGGAATCGGACAGGAAGATATTTACCTTGTAGCACAGTTTGAAAAACTCTGGGGTGATATGACTCAATTAAAAGATTTAAAGGTAAATTATGCCGTAGTTTCAAGGTATCGCGGGCAACAACTTAAAGAACCCTCTCAATTATACATGTGGACAATAGATGGGTCATTTGAGTATTTAAAGAGTGAAGCAGTCTTTACTTGAATAATAAGTTATCTTCCACTCCCCACATTTTTACTTCAATGATTGATAATATTTTTTTGCATTTTCAATTGAAAGCTGTTCATCGTTCTTTACTTCATCCATTAACTTTGATAATCCATAATTCTCTATTATTTCTTCTAACCGTTCAAACTCCTCCATTGGAATCTGGACAGCAACAGGCTTTTGACTTTCATCAAGTACAATATTTTTGTGAATTTTTAACATTTTTATCTCCTATCTAAATTTAAATCTTCATTTAATGAAATGAATTATATTCCATACACCTGAATAATACCACATTTTGAAGATTTATATTTACTCATAACTACCTAATAACACCAGCTCAATACGAGGCCATTCATCCTCAAAAAAAGTATCGGCTAATGATTTTACTGATTCTATATAATTTGTAGTTTTATTATACTGGCAGGATTTTAAAGATTTTCAATAGAAATCTATTATGGCTTTTCGCGTAAGAGTGTGGGTAAATTTGCCCCTTTTTGTTCTTCTCCTTCCCCTCTTTGGAAAAGAGAGGTGAGGGGAGATTTTGTGAATCATAATTCATTAAATATCTGCTCCAAAACTGCATTTTTGACCAGAGCAACTGCTCAGCATCGGTCATGTCTCTTCTCAGTTTTCTCGATAGCTGTTTCAGGGTTTTATTATACGAAAGCATAATTACCTGCAAAGCCTTTTCAAATCCCCCCTCGCCCCCCTTTTCTAAAGGGGGGATTAAGCTGGGCAACCTTTTAAAAGTAATATTTTACCCACTCTCTTTAACGATGAGCCTCTATTATTATGGGCGAAATACCTATTCCATTTGTTTCAGGAAGAACTAAAGACATTTTGACTGTAGCCAAAATTGTAGCTGAAAATAGCATGATGTATAGAAAATAGGCAATTACACGGAAATTACAGAATGGTTGATTTGTCTTTTAAATACAATGCGTTAAACAAAATCTAGACCAGAAGCCCAAGAGGGATACCACACTCCCGTAGTTGATCTTAATCATTATAATATCTCAAATCCTATTTGTTTGTAATGCTCATCAAAGGTGAAAGCCTTGTGAAGCTTTAAATTTTTCATCAGCACAAAACTTATGCAATCTGTAAAACTTATCTCCTTGTCTTCATATTTCTTGAACATTTCCCATGCCTTAATTCTATCTTCACCTGTTACATCAATAATCCTGACTATACTGCTGTTTATCAAAGAATCACCAAAAATAACCGCTGCCTTATGAGAGACCCGGTATCGTATCAGGGTTATACTCTCATCAATTATATATTCTGAAGTAATAAGTTCAATTTTTTGTTTCTTTATCTCTGCGCTCTTTGCCGTTGCCTTATTATGGTACTGGTCATTCCTATCATTAAGCGCAAGCCATGCCGAGGTATCTACAAAAAGCCTCATTTATTTTTCCCATATAGATATTTGTCATGATTAACAGAAAGGTCATTGTCCTTTGAACCGCTGGCTCCAATCATATTCCACAGAGAGTCATCTATCCAGTTTTTTGCCTTTTCCTGTTTAAGAAGTGATGAAACTGCGCCTCTTACAATATTAGCAATAGTAGTTTTTTCCTCACTGGCTTTTCTTTTCAGCTCTCTGAGCAGTTCTTCGGGGAAATACATTTGTGTTCTCTTAAGCGTCGCCATAATTTATCCTCCTATGATGTATATTATATACATTACAAAAGACTTTGTCAAAATATTCCCGAAAAAATATTTTATGAATTTATCAAAGGCAGGGGCAATTTTTTGTTTCCAAGAGGATTCCCAAGAGGATGTCTTTGATTTCATGCAGAATTAGAGCAAATCTTGATTTAAGGGTAACAAAAAAAACTGGAATGACACCCATTGTTTAGACACAAAGCACCTCTAAGGTTAGTAGGGTCTGACGGTTTCTGTTTTCATCTTTTGCCACCAATGATTCAAATTCATCCCGATTAGAGATTTATCTCTAACGGGATTCATTTGGCGGACAATATCCCAAAGAGGTGTCTAATGAAATCCTCATAAGCAGCGAGCAGAAACAGCAATTCTTATCTCACCTTTCAAGCAGGCAGGAATGATAACTCTTCTCTTTTTATGACTTTTGCAAGAGCCTCAATGTATAGACCATTATTTTTTTACTTGACAACTACACTAAAAGCCATTATACTGTGGTTAATAGTGGTAGAAAGTGGAGGGCAATTTGCCGGGATTCTATGGTAAACATTATTATTCCTTAGACCCAAAGGGAAGAATCATTATCCCTGCTCCTTTCCGCGAAATACTCTCATCCAATTATAACCTTAAATTAATTTTTGTCAATGATGCATTTGATAATTGTGTATGCGCCTATCCTGTTGAGGAGTGGAACAAGCTCATGGAGAGGATAAAGGAAAAACCGCAGACGCTGGAAGCAGTCAGATACTACATGCGCAGGGTTGTAGGTTCAGCGATAGAGTGCGAAATAGATAAGCAGGGAAGGGTACTTATACCATCAGCCCTTAGGGCTGACGCGGGTTTAGAAGGTGAGATAGTTATAGTTGGGCAGGGAAACAGGATAGAGATATGGGACAGGAATGAATTGGGCAGTGTTGCAGACCCATCAAAGATAGATAGAAGGGCTATTATGGAACAACTCTCAAATCTTGGCTTATAGATGGGGATAGTTCATGTACCTGTAATGTTGAAGGAGGTAGTAGAGATGCTGATGCCTGTAGAAGGCGGTGTTTATGTGGACGGCACAGTCGGACTTGGGGGGCATGCAGAAAGTGTTTTAAAGGCTGTTAAGGGATGCACCCTTATTGGCATTGACCGTGATGAAAAGGCATTAGGGATAGCACAGGAGAAATTAAAAAACTACAATGTTCATCTTATAAGGGATAGATTTTCAAACATGAAGATCGCAGTTGAAAATATAGGATATAAAAAGGTTGATGGGATTCTGCTTGACTTAGGTGTCTCTACTTTACAGTTTAAGGCAGAGGGCAGGGGATTTAGTTTTTTAAAAGATGAGCTGCTGAACATGAGGATGGATGAGAGAGAAAAGTTTACAGCAGAAGATATAGTAAATGAATATTCTGAGGAAAGGATTTCGCATATTTTGTGGGAATATGGAGAAGAGAGGTTTAGTAGAAAAATAGCAAAGGCAATTGTTAATGCCAGGAATAAAAGACCTATCACATCATGCATGGAACTTGCAAAGATAATTGAAAGGGCTCTACCGCGAAGAGGTAGGATTCATCCTGCAACAAAGACATTTCAGGCATTGAGGATTGAAGTAAACAGGGAGCTTGTGGAACTCAATGCGGCAATTGATGCAGGAGTAAGTATCCTCCGGGCAGGAGGAAGATTTTGCATAATTTCCTATCATTCCCTTGAAGACAGAGTTGTGAAGCATTCTTTTAAAAGGCTTGCATCCCATGGAGTGTTTGATATTATTACTAAAAAACCCATAGCACCCTGTAGAGAGGAGGTCTTGTCTAACCCCTCTTCAAGGAGTGCCAAGCTTAGGGTGGGAGAGAAAATATGATTACACGGCGATTAAAGAAAAACAAGAGAATTGGCTTTATCAAGGTTGGGTGGCTGCTTTATATGTTTGCAAGTATATTTACCATTATATGGCTTAGGACAGCGGTTTTTAACCTTGAATACAAGGTTTGGCAGCTCCAGAAAGATAAAGACACTGTCATGAGAGAGAGAAAATTGACCTCAGCAGAGAGGGTAAGCCTCTCTGCTATGAAAAGGATGGAAGAAGTTGCAATAAAGGACTTCGGGATGGGTCCTCCCAAGAGGGAAAATGTTTTCTTTGTAAAAAAAATACAGGGACCTCGTCCTTATGAGGCATCTACAAAATCAGCATCGGAATTGGCCTCATCACAGTAATAGATAAGTATAAAAGTACGGCAAACTAAATATCTAAAGAAGACAGAAGGATAGCAAGAAGTGGCAAAAAGTGAAAGTCTTAGCACTTTGGGATTAGTAGTAGTTAATCGTAATATTACAGGATAATGGTTGAAACAGCAGTTTGTTTTTATGAGGTGCTATGAGCTATAAAAGAGCACGAAAGACGGATATTAGGAAGCTCTGGGATGAGGAGATAATAAAATCCCATGACATGAACATCAGGAAAAGGGCCGCGATACTTACTGCTATCATATTGTTTGGTTTTTGTGTGATATTTTTACGACTCGTTGACCTTATGGTCTTTAAACACGAAACACTCATACAGAAGGCCCAACAGCAATATCAAAAAGTCATAACATTAATGCCCCATAGGGGAATGATTTGGGACAGAGGGATGAGAGAATTGGCTATAAACATTGAGACAGACTCTCTTTATGCAGTTCCTTCCGATGTGAATGATGTAAATACATTATCTAAGGAGCTTGCCCCTCTTATTAGGGTCTCAGCAAGTAGACTTATCAGTAAACTCTCTTCGGAAAGAAAGAAAAGCTTTGTGTGGCTCGCCAGAAAAATAGATGAAGAAACATCCCTCAAGGTTGGTTCATTAAAGAATAAATTAAAACTTAAGGAGATAGGGCTACTTACAGAGACAAAGAGGTATTATCCCAAAGGTCAATTGGCATCACATATCCTCGGATATACAGATATTGATAATAAAGGACTGGAGGGCGTTGAACTTAGATATGATAAATATATAAACGGTGAAAAGAAAAATATTCTAATTACAAGAGATGCCCGTGGTGTAAATCTTTCTCAGGGAAGTGAGGGGGACATCCCGGGCAATAATCTCTTACTTACCATTGACGAAGGTCTACAGAATATTGTTGAAAGAGAGATAGAGAAGGCTATGGAAACATGGAGGGCATCTGCAGCAGTGGCAATAATGATGAATCCCATGACAGGCGAAATCCTTGCAATGGCTAACAGGCCTACTTATGATCCGAATTCACCAGCAGAGGCAGATGTTCATGAGAGACGTAACAGGGCAGTTACTGATTTTTATGAACCGGGTTCAACATTTAAGGTAATAGCTGCGGCAGGGGTTATGGATGAAGGATTGGTCAGGCTTGATGAGAAATTTGATGTATCTAAGGGTTTTATAAATGTAGGTGGTGGTAAACCAATCCGCGATGTCCACAGGTATGGGGTTCTTTCATTTAAAGAGTGTGTTCAGAAATCCTCTAATGTTTGTTTGGTTCAGGTTGGAATGAGGCTTGGGGAAAAGGATTTTTATAAGTATGTGAAGAAATTTGGTTTCGGAGAAAAGACAGGGATAGACCTTCCAGGTGAGGTAAACGGATTTCTAAGGGACCCCAAGAATTGGTCAGGCAGGTCATTGGCGTCTCTCTCTATTGGTCAGGAAATAGGGGTAACGCCTCTGCAGCTTCTTAGGGCATATTCATCGATTGCCAATGGTGGTAATTTAATGAGACCATATATTATTTCAGAAATAATCTCCCCATCAGGCGAGATTGTAAAACGATTTACTCCTGCTATAGAGAGGAGGGTTATATCTGAAGATACAGCAAGGGTTATGAGGGATATTCTGAAAACAGTTGTTGAAGTGGGGGGTACAGCAGAGAAGGCGTCTATTAAGGGAAATTTGGTTGCAGGCAAGACAGGGACTGCACAGATAATTGACACAAAAACAGGACGATACTCTTCTAATGACTATGTAAGCTCATTTGTTGGTTTTGTTCCGGCTGATAATCCAAGGATTGCACTTATAGTGGTTATTTACAAACCCCGGGGTGCAACATATGGAGGTGTAGTAGCGGCCCCTGTATTTAAGAATATCGTTGAACATACACTTACATACCTTAATGTCCCTATGGACACAGAAGAAAATTATGTTATTCTTGTTAGTAACCCCCGTTAGAAATGTTTTTTCTAACGGGTCCGTATACATTAAAAGGCGAGTTTCTATTTCTAACGGGGTAAATGACAATTACGGAGCTTTTAAGTGGTATAAAAGCAAAGAGGATCATCGGGAGACTTGATAAAGAGATAAAGGGGGTTGCCTACGACTCAAGATTAGTAAAAGATGGTTTTCTCTTTGTGGCTGTCAAAGGGTTTACTTCTGATGGCCACTTTTACATAGAAGACGCCATAAGCAGGGGTGCTACTGCTGTGGTAATAGATAGGACAGTAGATTTAATAGGCTCAGGTCAATTTGGTGATAACGTTATATTTGTAGAGGTTGCTGATAGCAGGGAAGTACTGGCTGATCTTTCTTCTACTTTTTACAGAAAACCTTCTAAGAGCTTATCCCTTATCGGTATTACAGGAACAAACGGCAAGACAACAACGAGTTATATTACAAAAAGTATACTCAATGCGTGGGGAAAGAGCACAGGACTTTTAGGGACAATTCGTTATGTTATAGGCAGCAAAACCATTCCATCACCTCATACTACCCCCGAATCTTTAGACCTTCAGAGATACCTAAGGGAGATGATAGATAAAGGAGTGCGGTATGTTGTAATTGAAGTATCTTCGCACGCATTGGCGCTTAAGAGGGTCAATGGCTGTTCCTTTAAAGTAGGGGTATTTACCAATTTTTCACAGGACCATTTAGATTTTCACAGGACAATGGATGAATATTTTACTGCCAAGTCCAGGCTCTTTGATTATCTCGAAAAAGACGGCTTTGCTGTGTTGAACTGGGATGACCTGATGGTAAGGAGCCTCACAGAAAAACTGAATTGCAAAGTCATAACATGTGGGCTTGAAGAGGGAGCAATGATAAGGGCAATTACAGATAGTTACAAGTTGCAAGTAACAAGTAACAAAAAGACAGTAACAGGTAACGAGTTATGCGAAGCATCCTTTGGACGAGTTACGAGTAAAGAAAATTCCACAAACTCGTTACTAAAAAATAGTTGCTCGTTACTTTCAAGGGGGCTTTCATTTAAAGTTCAAACGCCGAGAGGAGAGTTATTTATAGACTCTCCACTCGTTGGATGGAATAATGTTTACAATATCCTTATGTCTGTTGGGATTGCATACGCCCTCGGTATAAGTGAAGAGGCAATAAAAAAAGGTGTAAGAGAAGTAGAACCTATTGAAGGCAGATTTGAAAGAATTGATATGGGGCAAGGTTTCCTCTGTATAGTAGATTATGCTCATACAGAGGATGCCTTAAGAAAACTTATTGAGGAGACAAGATTGATAACCCCTGGAAAGGTGATAACAGTATTTGGATGCGGGGGTGACAGGGATAGAGGCAAAAGGCCTAGAATGGGGGCAGCAGCAACAGAATTAAGTGATTACGTCGTGATAACCTCTGATAATCCCCGCAGCGAAGAACCGATGGACATAATAAAAGCGATAGAGAAAGGCGCATTGAGGATGAATTATACAATTGAACCCGACAGGGAGAAGGCTATTCAGAAGGCGGTGGAGACCGCAGAAGAAGGCGATATACTGCTGATTGCAGGAAAGGGGCACGAGGATTACCAGGAGATAAAAGGCGCAAGGCATAAATTCAGAGATAGAGAGATAGCGGAGAAGGCGATAAGGGAGAAACTTAAAGAGGATACAAGATACAGGATGCAGGATAAAAAATCATGAATCATGAATCATGAATCATGAATCTTGCATCAGTTTTTTAGGAGATTATGGCGATGTTAACAGGAGAAGATATTATTAAGGCAACAGGTGGAAAATTAGCATCTGAGAGTGTGAAGTCCTTCTCAGGTGTCTCTATAGATTCACGAACCATTAAGAAGGGAGAGATTTTCTTTGCATTAAAAGGGCAAAGGTTTGATGGGCATGATTTTATTAAGGATGCAATATCAAGAGAGGCAGGAGGGGTTGTTGTAGAAAGAGAGTCACAGTTCACGGTTCACCCCGGCCTCGTCCCGAAGCGTCGGGACGGGGTGGGCGGTTCACGGTTCACGGTTATTATTGTTCATGATACCCTCAGGGCACTACAGGATTTAGCCCACTTTTTAAGGATAAATAGAGATATCCCAGTGGTTGCAATCACAGGAAGTAACGGGAAGACAACAACAAAGGAGATGGTGTATGAGATTCTTTTGAAGCGGTTTAAGGTTCTTAAAAATGATGGAAACCTAAATAACCATATAGGTGTCCCTTTGAGCTTTTTAAAGATTAAACATGATGATGAGATTGCTGTCCTTGAGTTTGGTATGAATGCTGTAGGTGAGATAAGAAGATTATGCGAGATAGTTCTCCCAACGTATGGGGTAATTACGAATATATCACCTGCTCATATTGGTAACCTTGGGAGCATTGAGGCTGTAAGGGGTGCAAAGCTTGAAATCCTTGAAAACCTTAAGGTTGCAGTAATTAATGCAGATGATGACTTCTTAATGCAGGGGGTAATTGATGCTGAAGCAAGGGGATGTTTTAGAGGAGAGAAGGTAACATTTTCGATTAATGCCAATTCTCAGGTAAACCCGGTCCCGAAGCGTCGGGACTGGGTAAAGGCAGAGGAAGTAGTAATGACAGAGAAGGGAAGCAGATTTACACTTGTATTTAACGATAGAGACAAAAGGGAGGTTAACCTTTATGTACACGGTGTTTTTAATATATATAACGTCCTATCTGCATCTGCTGTTTGCTTTTCCCTTGGAGTTACTGTTGATGAGATAAAGGAGGCGCTTGAAGGTTATAAGGCATTTCCAATGAGATTTGAGGTCATAAGAGGAGATATAACGTTGATAAATGATTCTTATAATGCAAACCCTGCATCTATGAGAGAGGCTTTAAAGGAGCTAACACATTTCAGGGGGAAAGGCAGATTGGTTGCAGTACTTGGAGACATGAACGAACTTGGGGAATTTTCAGTGGATTTACACAGAGAAGTCGGGAGGATGGTTTCAAAAATAGGCATTGAGGTGTTTGTAGCGGTAGGGGATATGATGAAAATCGCGGTGGAAGAGATAAAAAAATCTAAAAATGGTTCACACACTGCAATTTACACCTTTAAAGACATATCTGAGGCTAAACAGAATATTCCCGATATCCTCATGGCAGGCGATACAGTGCTTGTAAAGGGTTCACGCTCAATGACAATGGAAAAAATTGCAGAGACAATAAATGAGTTCGGGGGGCAGAGATAATGTTGGCTACCCTTTTTTATAGTCTGCATGATTGGTTTTCACCATTTAATGTATTCAGATACATTACCTTCAGAACTGCCCTTGCTGTAATTACAGCGCTCCTAATGAGTTTTATTTTTGCACCTTATATGATAGAAAAATTAAAGAAATTTAGTCTTACCCAATATGTAAGGGAGGACGGTCCAAAGAACCATCTCGGTAAGGTAGGGACTCCAACAATGGGAGGGATTATAATACTCTTGTCAATCCTCCTGAGTGTTCTTATGTGGGCTGACCTTAGAAATAAGTATATCTGGGTAATGCTTGCTGCAACCACAGGATTTGGCATTATTGGATTTATGGATGATTATCTGAAGATTACAAGGCAGAATTCAAAGGGGCTGGGCGGGTGGTATAAATTTGGAGCCCAGATAATCCTTGCACTAATAATTGGCTTACTGCTTTATAATGACCCCCTTGACCCCTATGCATCAACACTGAGTATTCCTTTCTTCAAGAAATGGTTAATAGATATGGGATGGTTTTATATTCCGTTCTCCATACTTGTTATTGTTGGCTCCTCTAACGCGGTCAATCTTACTGATGGCATAGATGGGCTTGCTATCGGACTTATTGGTATTGCAACACTCGCAAATGGCGCGCTTGTTTATATATCCGGACATTCAGGTCTTGCAAAGTATCTCCATGTGATTTATTTGCCTGGAATGGGTGAGCTTACAGTATTTTGTGGCGCCATATTCGGTGCTGCCTTAGGTTTTCTGTGGTATAACAGTTATCCTGCGGAGGTCTTTATGGGGGATGTTGGTTCCCTTAGTCTTGGTGGTGCACTGGGCACACTCGCTGTGATAACAAAGCACGAAATAGTCTTAGCAGTGGTTGGTGGTATTTTTGTTATTGAAACCATCTCAGTGATTTTACAGGTTGCATCATATAAACTTACAAGGAAGCGAATATTTATGATGACTCCTATACACCACCATTTTGAATTAAAAGGATGGCCCGAGCCAAAGGTTATAGTGAGATTCTGGATAATAGGTATTATACTTGCACTATTGAGTTTAACGACATTAAAGGTGAGGTGAACATGAAAGAAAAGTTACGAGTTACGAGTTACGAGTTACGAGTCATAAGTAGAAGGTTAATAAAAGACTTATCGCATGTCACTTGCCGCTTGTTACTGTTTCTATTGCTTGTCACTTGTCACTTGTCACTTGTTACTGTAGCTAATGCTGATGAAGTTACTGCCCGCTCTGCAATTGTTATTAATGCATCAACAGATGAGGTTCTTTTTGCGAAAAACCCTGAACTGAGGCTTTTCCCTGCGAGCACTGTAAAAATAATGACTGCGATTGTTGCAGTAGAGCGTTTAGATATGGATGAGGTAGTAACCATAAGCAGTAAGTCTGCTAACCAGCAGCCATCAAAGATAAATTTAAGAAAAGGTGACAGGGTGAAAATTAGAGACCTTTTGTATGCTGCACTGATGGAATCAGCTAATGACGCTGCAACTGCTCTTGCAGAAGCAGTTACAGGCAATGAATGGAGTTTTGTGAGATTGATGAACAAGAAGGCATTGGAAATAGGTGCTGTTAATACAAGATATATTAACGCAAATGGGCTTCCCCGAAAGGGGCAGTATTCAACAGCTTATGACCTTGCTAAGACAATGCAGTATGCTATGACAATTCCAGATATAAAGGAGATCCTTTCTACTAAGGTTAAGGGAATAACTATAAATAGAAGAAAGATTTTCTTAAGAAATACAAATGAGTTGCTCTGGAGAGGCGATTATATTATAGCTGGTAAGTCAGGCTTTACGAGGTTAGCAAGGCATTGCTTTGTTGGGGTTGCAAATAAGGAGGATGTAAAACTCGTAACTGCTATTTTAGGCTCTCCAAGTAGAAAGACTCTCTGGACCGAATCCGAGATGCTCTTTGAAAAGGGTTATAGGGCTATAAAAGATCAAAAGGAGACCGCTGTATATTCTGCTCCTGCAAGTAAATCAAACGTTAAAAAAGTAAACTCCGTTAGAAATTCCAGCGGGGCATTAAACCCTGTCGGAATTATTCTAAAATCTAACCCCGTGCAAAAATTGCTGTGAGAAGAGATGAAGACATTAAAGAATAAGAATATCATCGTGGTTGGTTTAGGCAGAAGCGGGATAGGCGCGGCAAACCTACTCATTTATCTTGGTGCAAATGTATGGGTAACAGATATAAAGCCAATCAATTCTTTAAAGGATGATATAAAGAGATTATCCCCTCAGGTTAAAATTGTCACGGGTGGACACCCGGAAGAGGTCTTTAATAAAGCAGACATGATAGTTATAAGTCCAGGTGTGCCGCTTGATATTCCGCCCATTATGCATGCAAGAGAAAGGGGGGTACCAGTGATTGGTGAACTTGAACTTGCCTACCAAATAGTAACAAGTAACGAGTTACGAGTTATGAGTAAAAACTCAAAACTCAAAACTCAAAACTCAAAACTAAACTCATCACTCATCACTCATCACTCATCACTGCCTTTCATAGCTGTCACAGGGACAAACGGAAAATCAACTACTACGACCCTTATTGATTTGATGTTAAAGAAGGCAGGCTTCAGGACAATAATGGGGGGCAACATCGGCAATGCTTTAACAGAAGAAATTTATAAGATAGTAACAAGTAACAAGTTACAAGTTACAAGTAAAGACAAAGACTCGTTACTCGTTACTCGTTACTCGTTACTTGATTATATAGTTGCTGAGATTTCCAGCTTTCAGTTGGAGTCAATAATAGATTTTAGACCAAAGGTTGCAAGCATCCTTAATATCACCCCTGACCATCTTGATAGATACCACAATATTGAAGAGTATATTGATGCCAAGGCAAGGATTTTTGAAAATCAGACAGAGAGTGACTATCTGATTCTTAATGCCGATGATCCTGTAACAAAAGTTATAAGTGAAAAGTTAAAAGTTAAAAGTGAAATACCAAAGCTTCTTTATTTCAGCCGCCAAAGAGAAGTGAATGGCGTTTACCTTAAAGATGGCGTAATTTATGGAAAATCTCCTTACTTCCCACTTTCCACTTCTCACTTCCCACTTATCTCAGTTGATGAAATAAAGATTAAAGGAGTTCATAATCTTGAGAATGCGATGGCAGCTTCCTTAGCAGCCATAATTTCCGGCTGTTCAGCAGATGCTGTGAGGAATGTGCTTAAGGAATTCCCGGGGCTTGAACACAGGCTTGAATTTGTTTGTGAAGTTGATGGGGTTAGTTTTATCAATGATTCTAAAGGGACTAATATAGGAGCGGTTATCAAATCTCTGGAAAGTTTTCAGAAAGTAATACTGGTTATGGGTGGAAGGGATAAGGCAGGGGATTTTACGGTCTTAAGGGATTTGGTGAGGGGAAGGGTTAAGACCCTTATATTACTTGGCGAAGCAAAGGAAAAGATTGAAAAGGCGCTTGGAGATGTTGTGGATACAGTGCTTGTTGATAGTTTAAGGGAGGCTATAGAGGCAGCTATGTCAAAAGCCCAGAGAGGTGATGTTGTATTGCTTTCCCCGGGTTGTGCGAGTTTTGATATGTTTTTAGACTTTGAAGACAGGGGAAGAAAGTTCAAAGCGGCGGTAAGAAAGATGCAAGATGCAAGATGCAAGATGCAAGATGCAAGATACAAGATACAAGATGCAAGATGCAAGATGCAAGATGCATAATACAGGATGTAAGATATGAAAAACTCAAAAGGCATTATAATCCCTGTTACAGCACTCATTGTTATAGGAATTGTTATGGTTTACAGTTCAACTGCCTTAATGTCAATGGGAAAATATGGCAATGGATTTCACTTTATATGGAGACATCTTTTCATTATTGTGATTGGATTTTTAACGATGTTTTTTTTGGCGAGGGTAAATTATCAGAAACTCATGGTTTTTGTTATACCTTTACTTGTATTGTCTTTAGCTTTACTTATTCTGGTTTTTGTCCCAGGTATTGGAGTTTCTGCAGGAGGCGCGAGGAGGTGGATTAAACTATGGCCATCAACATTTCAGCCATCAGAGCTTGCGAAAATTACAATGGTATTATTTTTGGCTGATTATATGAGCAGGAATGCCTCAAGGATGAAAAGTCTGCGATACGGGATTATAATTCCAATTTCTGTTCTAATTATTTTCCAGGGGATTATATTACTACAGCCCGATTTTGGAGCTGCGGCAAGTCTTGGTATTCTTACAATAACATTGCTATTTATCGGGGGAGTGAGATGGAATTATATAGCAGGGCTTGCCCTTTTATCATTACCTGTTATTTATAAACTTGTATGGTCCGTTTCATACAGGAAAGACAGGATACTAAGTTTTCTTGACCCATGGGAGGACCCGCTCGGCAAGGGATTTCAGCTTGTTCAGTCTTTTATTGCCTTTGGAAGAGGGGGACTTACAGGTGTTGGTATAGGGGCAAGTAAGCAGAAACTCTTTTATCTACCCGAACTCCATACAGACTTTATATTTTCATTAATAGGGGAGGAGACAGGGATAATAGGCGCAGCAGTGGTGCTTTGCCTTTTTATCTGGTTTTTTATAAAAGGGATTAAGATTGCTCAGCAGACCGAGGACCAATTTGGTTACTATTTAGCAATTGGATTAACCATGATGATAGTAAACCAGGCACTTATCAATTTTGCTGTTGCAGTGGGTGCAATGCCAACAAAAGGACTGCCATTACCATTCATAAGTTATGGAGGTTCGGCTGCACTTATAAATATGGCAGCTGTGGGAATACTTATTAGCATCCTAAAAAGTCACGGGTTACAGATTGCAAATTACAATTCATGGGTTAGGAGATGAGGATAATAATTGCTGGTGGCGGCACAGGTGGGCATGTCTTCCCTGGCATTGCGGTTGCGCAGGAATTTAAGAGGGTGCATAAAGATGTAGAAGTTATATTTATAGGTACAGCTTATGGAATAGAGTCAAAGATAGTTCCTAAGGAGGGATTTGATATAAGATTCATAAGGTCAGAAGGCATAGTTGGCAAGAATATAATAAATACAATTAGAGCGGCTGTTAGAATACCTATCTCTCTGAAAGACTCTTATAAAGTCCTTAAGGAGATTAAACCTGACTTAGTTTTTGGAGTTGGTGGTTACTCTTCAGGTCCAGCCCTTTTAATTGCTTCTATATCAGGCATACCAACAATGATACATGAACAGAATGCCGTGCCTGGTTTTACAAACAGTCTGCTTAGCAGGTTTGTTGATGTGGTGGCGGTAACATATCAGGAGTCTCTGGATCATTTCCCAAAGGACAAGACCTATATTACAGGGAATCCTGTAAGGCAGGAGATACTCCATGGAGATAAGGAAAGAGGCTATAAGGTTTTTGGTCTTGACAAAGGACTTTTTACAATATTTGTTTTTGGGGGCAGCCGCGGGGCAAGCAGTATTAATAAGGCAGTAACTGAGGCTTTAGTATATCTTGATAAGTTTAAGGATAAAATACAATTTCTACATCAAACAGGAGAGAAGGATTTTAATAAAGTAAGAGATTTTTACGGCACTCGGGGGTTTAAGGGAGCGGTTATTCCTTTCGCATATAATATGGCAGATGCATATGCAGTTGCGGACCTCGTAATATCAAGGGCAGGGGCAACAACTCTGTCTGAGTTGACCGCGTGCGGAAAGGCAGCCATTCTTATTCCATATCCATATGCTGCAGGTGACCATCAAGAACTTAACGCAGAAAAACTCTGGGACATTGGAGCTGCACAGATGCTTCTTGACAGGGGACTTAATGGAAAGTCCCTATCTGAGTTAGTGATATATTTATTTGAGAATCCTGATACGATAGGGGAGATGGAAGGAATGAGCAAAACGCTTGGGAAATCTGACGCAGCCCAGAAGATTGTTGAACTCGCAATGGGGCTGATAAAGAGCAAGAAAGGAGGAAACTGAAAAATTCTAAATCCGAAATCCGAAATCCTAAACAAGAGCAAAATTCAAAATTTCTAAATTCAAAACAGCTTAGAATTCTTGAACCTATCAGGAAGAGGTTTTGAACATTGGAATTTTGGATTTGTTTAGAATTTAGATATTAGAATTTAGGGTTTTAAATATTTATGTATAAAAAATTTGAAATAGTTCATTTTATCGGGATAGGCGGTTCCGGGATGAGCGGCATAGCAGAGGTGCTTAAGAACCTCGGCTATACAGTTAAAGGCTCGGACATGAAAGAGACAGAGACCACAAAAAGATTAAGGTAC
The DNA here is from genome assembly GCA_016208965.1 of Nitrospirota bacterium. GTDB lineage: Bacteria > Nitrospirota > Thermodesulfovibrionia > UBA6902 > DSMQ01 > JACQXB01. The sequence goes on along the minus strand of JACQXB010000016.1, from coordinate 13,950 downwards.
TTGGGGATAGAGGTTATTATAGGACATAAGGCAGAGAATGTCCTTAATGCCCATGTTGTTGTTATCTCTTCAGCAGTTTCATGGGATAATCCTGAAGTCATTGCTGCGAGAGAGCAATCAATCCCTGTTATTCCTCGAGCTGAAATGCTTGCAGAACTTGCGCGACTTAAACAAAGCATCCTCGTAGCAGGCGCACATGGGAAGACCACGACCACATCTTTAATAGCAAGTGTACTTGCTGGTGCAGGGCTTGACCCAACAGTTGTAATAGGAGGCAAGTTAAAAGGTATTGGAAGTAATGCAAAGTTAGGAGAAGGCGAATTCCTTGTTGCTGAGGCAGATGAGAGTGATGGCTCATTTCTGAAGCTTTCCCCAATTGTTGCTGTGGTAACGAATATAGATAAAGAGCACATGGATTTTTTTAAGAATATTGATGAACTTAAAGGTGCATTTCTTGCCTTTATAAATAAGGTGCCATTTTATGGTCTTTCCGTGCTCTGTATAGACAATGTTTATATAAGAGAGATATTACCATATGTTCAACGTAGATATATTACTTATGGCGTAGAGGGCAAGGCAGACCTTACAGCAAAAAGTATAAAAACAGAGGGTTTCGGAGTAAGATTTGAAACATTGTTAAAAGGTAAATCATTGGGTATATTTGAGGTTCCACTTCCTGGAATACATAATGTTTATAACAGTCTTGCTGCTATTGCAGTGGCAAATGAACTTGAGCTTGATATGAATAATGTAAGGGATGCCCTTAAAAACTTCAGTGGTGTTCAGAGGAGATTTGAATTTAAGGGTGAGGAAGAAGGTATAAAGGTATTTGATGATTATGGACATCATCCTACAGAGATAATTGCAACACTTAAGGCAGCAAAAGAGGTAAAGATACACGATGCACGATACAGGATGCAAGATAAAAAACTCCAAACCTCAAACGCCGAACTCAAGCCTCATAAAGGTAGATTGGTTGTGCTTTTCCAACCCCACAGATATACAAGGACAAAGGATTTGCTGAAAGAGTTTTATAGTGCATTCAGTGATGCAGACAAGGTTCTTCTTATGGACATCTATCCTGCAGGGGAAAAACCTATAGATGGAATAAATTCAGCTCTCTTATCTAAAGGTATAAAGGCAGAGGGAAAGGATGTGGAATATATAAAGGACAAGGGCGAGATTTCAGGGTATCTCTCGGGATACCTAAGGACAGGGGACATGTTTATTACACTCGGTGCAGGTGATGTATGGAAGATTGGAGAAGAGTTTTTAAAGTTAAAAGTGCGGAATGAAAAGTGGACAAAGAGATAAAAGAAATATTTGAGAAAGGTCTATTTAAGGGAAAGATAAAATTTAATGAACCAATGTCAGCCTATACATCTTTAAAAATCGGCGGTCCTGTTGACATTATGGTCTTTCCAGAAGACCCGGTTTCATTAAGGAATGCCCTGAGCACAGCGAATAAACAGGACATCCCTGTATTTGTTTTTGGTGCAGGGACAAATCTACTTGTAAGTGATAATGGTATGGATGGTATAGCAATATCCTTAAAGGCATTCAGCATGATTGAGGTTATTCAGAACATAGAAAATATGGAAGGATGGGTAACCCTTTTTGTAGAGGCTGGTGTCCCCCTTAAACGACTTATAAATTTTACAAGAGAAAACGGATATGCAGGCATAGAGTCACTCGCTGGCATACCCGGGACAGTTGGTGGGGCAGTATATATGAATGCAAGCTCTTTTGGAACAGAGATAAAAGATGTGCTTCTCTCAATTGCAGTAATTGATATGAAAGGAAAGATTGCAATAATGAAGAAAGAAGAGATTAATTTCTCTTACAGGGCTTCTAATCTCCCTCAGGGATTGATAATCCTTAGCACCAATATTGTCCTTAAAAAAGATACCCCTGAGAATGTGGCAAAACGGATAAAGGAGTTCTTAGCAAAGAAAGCCGCTACGCAGCCTCTTAAAGAACGTTCAGCAGGATGCGTATTTAAGAATCCAGATGGAGATTATGCTGGAAGGCTTATAGATTTAGCAGGGTGTAAAGGAATGGCAATAGGAGATGTAGAGGTAAGTAGCCAGCATGCGAATTACTTTATTAACAAAGGCAGGGCTACATCAGATGACTTTATGAAACTCATGGATATTGTAAATGCAAGGGTAAAAGAATATAGCGGGGTAACACTTGAACCAGAGATAAAAATTATCGGGAAGGATGGTTAAAAAAATTAAAATGCAAAAATTATCCCGAACAGTCGGGACAAAATTGTGGAAAAAATTATATTAATAGAAACGCATTAATCAAAGTGTCATTGCGAGGAGTGCGATTCCTCGCCTGTCTGCCGAAGTTTCGGCAGAAGAATCTCTTTTGAGATTGCCACGTCCCGAAATGTCGGGACTCGCAACGACCTTTCAGGTCGGATTGCCACGCTCCCGTTGGTCGCTCGCAATGACAATGTAAAAGGATTTAATGCGTTTGTAATAGATATTAAATTAAATAAAAATTTCCTTAATTTTGCATTTTGCATTTTAATTTTTGATTTTACTGGGTATGACTAAAGGTTTGATAACCACAAAGAGAATAGGTGTATTAATGGGTGGTGAATCATCTGAAAGGGATATTTCCATCAGAAGCGGTCTTGCTGTGTATCAAACGTTGCAAGAGCTTGGCTATAACTCTGTGCTAATAGATGTGAGCAAAGACGTTGTAAATGTACTAAAGAAAGAAAAGGCAAGGGTTGCCTTTCTTGCACTTCATGGAGGCATAGGTGAGAATGGCGCAATGCAGGGAATGCTTGAGGTATTAGGAATACCTTATACAGGTTCAGGGGTATTGGCATCTGCGCTTGCTATGGATAAGGAGGCATCAAAAAAGATATTTCTATATCATGGACTACCTGTTCCGCCATTTAAGGCAGTAACGAGTAACGAGTTGCGAGTTACGAGTAAAAATAAAGACTCGTCACTTGTTACTCGTAACTTGTCACCTATCTTTGATCTGCCATGGGTTGTAAAGCCTGTAGGAGAGGGTTCAAGTGTTGGGATAAATATAGTGAAAGAAGAAAACGGATTAGCATCTGCGTTGGAGAAGGCATTTCAGTTTGGCAAAAAGGCAATAATTGAAAAATTCATAAATGGCAGAGAAGTCCATATAGGGATGCTCGGCAGCAGGGTTTTGGGTGGTGTAGAGGTAAGACCATCACTGGAATTTTATAATTATGAAGCCAAGTATACATCAGGATTAACTGAGTATATAATCCCGCCGCAAATTGACAGCGAAGTCTATGATAAGGCTAAGGAGTCCGCATTTAATGCACATACAGCGATTGGATGTTCGGGGGCTACAAGGGTTGACCTTAAAATAGATGAAAGTGGTATTCCTTATATACTTGAGGTAAATACCCTTCCGGGAATGACAGGGACAAGCCTGCTTCCGAAGATAGCCCAATCAGTAGGCATGAGTTTTAAAGACCTTGTGGAGGAGATACTGAGACTTGCTTTTAAAGAATCAGAAGGGTCAAAAACAAAGTAACGGGAAGTCTGCTTATCGGCGCGGTGAGAAGGCAATGCTCTTTCTAAAAAGAGTGGTTTTAGTCATATCTGTGCTTGTCCTCTCCGCATTTATTGTTTATGCTATAAATAAGTTAGATAAGCTCTTCCATTTAAAAGATATTATTGTTACCGGCAATAAAAACCTTGAAGAGGATGAAATCAAGGATACAATAAATATAGGGAACAACAAGGGTTTATTAAGGATTTCACTTAAGGATGTTGACAGGAGACTTAAAGCATTACCATGGATTAGGAATGTATATTTAAAAAAACAATTCCCTGATACCCTTATGGTAAGGGTTGAAGAGGCGGCACCTGCAGCGATTCTTAATCTTGATAACAACTTTTTTCTTATAGATGCAGAAGTCAATATCTTAGAAGAGATTAAGGAGGGGAAGACCCCATTCCTTCCGGTAATCTCAGAGATAGACCCTAAAACAAACAGGGCGGATGTAATTGAGGCATTAAAACTTATAGAGGAACTTTCAAAGAATGGAATTCTTTCAAGTAAAGAATTTGTTGAAATTACCCTGAAACCATACGGTCTCTCCATGAATATGGATGGAGAACTCTTTAAGGTTGGTCATGGAAGGTATCAGGAGAAATTTCAAAAATGGATGGACATTGAGCCTGAGGTCAGGAAAAGAGGGATAACGATAGAATACATAGACCTTAGGTTTGCAGGCAGGGTGATAGTGAAGCCATTAAAGATTAAGAAATCAAAAAGTGTCCCAGAAAAAAGTTCTAAAGGAAAGGGTAAAAGAAAATTTAGCTAAAAAACTGAGAGATGAAGAGAAAAGAATTCATAGTGGGTCTTGATGTTGGAACAACAAAGGTATCCGTTATTGTTGCAGAGGCAGGTGAAAATGGTGTTGAGCTTATTAGTATTGGTAATGCACTCTCAAGGGGTATAAAAAAAGGCGCTGTCATAAATATTAATGACACTGCTAATTCAATAAAAAAGGCTATCTCAGAGGCAGAGCTCACAGGCGGCATTAATATAAAGGCAGTGTATGCAGGGCTCTCAGAGGGTTATATAAGTAGTATCTCCAGCCATGGTGTTATAGCGGTTAATGGAAAAGAGATTGGATATAGAGACATAGAGGGTGCAGTAGAGGCTGCAAAAGCAATAGCAATCCCTGTTGATAGGGAAGTCCTCCATGTGATTTCCACAGGTTTTACTATAGATGGTCAGAACGGCATTAATGACCCAACTGGTATGGCAGGTGTTAGGCTTGAGGCTAATGTTCAGATAGTAACCGCTGCATTGGGAGCTGTTCAAAACCTGATTAAGAGTTGTCAGTCGGCAGGTATTGAAGTAATTGGTGTTGTGTTTAATCCCGTTGCCTCTGCATCTGCGATACTTATGGAGGATGAAAAAGACGTGGGTGTTGGAATTGTGGACATTGGAGGAGGTACAACAGACATCGCACTATATCATGAGGGAAGCCTGTGTTATACCTCTGTTTTGCCTGTTGGTGGAAATAACTTTACCAACGATGTGGCAATAGGGTTAAGGATGCAGACAGGAGAGGCGGAGAGTATAAAGAAAAAATATGGATGTGCCTTGCTCTCTATGATTGACCCTAATGAAGAGATAGAGATTACATACGCTGGTAATAAGCCAAGTAAATATATCCCGAGGCAGCATCTTATTGAGATACTTCAGCCGCGGGCAGAGGAACTTTTTATCCTCGTAAAAAAGGAAATAACAAAGAGCGGCTATTATGGAAGCCTTGCATCTGGTGTTGTCCTCACAGGTGGTGTATCCCTTATGAGTGGAATAGAGCTAATCGCTGAAAACATACTTGAGCTTCCTGTAAGGGTAGGGGCACCTAAACATATTAGAGGCTTGGCGAAAATTATTTCCAATCCGATATATGCAGCAGGGGTTGGGCTTGTATTATATGGTGTAAATGATACCTTAATAGAGAAAAAAAGGCTTAATGGTAGTAATATTTTTGGTGGAATGATTGACAAAGTTTATAATTTTTCATCTAATGTTAAAACATTGATAAATAAGAAATTCAAAATTTAAAAATTATCCCGAATGGCAGGGACAAAATTGAGGAATAATCTTTTTCCAAGTGAGCCTCTTACAAAAGTATCGAAGAAACCGCTTTTGCCGTCATACCCGCGAAGGCGGGTATCCAGAAGTCTTTGATTTTAAAGAATACTGGATTCCCGATAAAGACCTCGGGAATGACGAATAAAGACTTTTGCAAGAGCCTCAAGTATTAATTTTTAAAAGAGGGGGTTAATCATGAAAATCTTTGAGTTTGAAGAGTTGAGGAATTCGGCAAAGATTAAGGTTATAGGTGTAGGTGGCGGTGGTGGGAATGCAATAAATGGTATGATAGCCTCCGGCATTCAAGGAATTGAATTTATAGCTGTTAATACTGATTTGCAGGCACTTGATTCATCCCTCGCGCAACAAAAGGTTCAGATAGGCGCAAACCTTACAAAAGGGCTTGGCGCAGGCGCCCATCCTGAGATAGGAAGGCAGGCTGCCTTAGACGATAAAAACGCTGTTGCAGATTCTATAAAAGGGGCTGATATGTTGTTTATAACTGCTGGTATGGGTGGTGGAACAGGAACAGGTGCATCTCCTGTTATAGCAGAGGTTGCAAGGGAGATTGGAATGCTCACAACCGCAGTTGTAACAAAACCATTTATTTTTGAGGGAAGTAAAAGGGCAAAGAATGCAGAGCAGGGGATAAAAGAATTAAAAAAGCATGTTGATGCAATAATAGTTATTCAGAACCAGAGATTATTAAGCATTACAGATAAAAACACACCATGGCTTGAGGGTTTAAGGCTTGCTAATGATGTCTTAAGGCAGGCAATCAAGGGTATCTCTGATTTAATACTTGTCCCAGGGCTTATAAATCTTGATTTTGCAGACATAAGGACAATACTCAAAGACAGCGGGAAGGCACTTATGGGCATAGGCGCTGCCTCGGATGGCAACAGGGCCCTGAATGCTGCAAAGATGGCTATAGCAAGCCCTTTGCTTGAGGAGACCTCCATTGATGATGCAAAGGGTGTGTTAATAAACATTACCGGCGGATCCTCCCTTTCGCTACATGAAGTAAATGAGGCATCAACTTTTATCAGTGACGCTGTTCATGAGGATGCAAATATATTCTTTGGCTCTGTGATTGACTCCGACCTTGATGACGCAGTAATGGTAACGGTTATTGCCACTAACTTTGAAGAAAAACCGCAGGCGGCAATGCCGTCTTACGAGAGATGGAGACCATCAGGAGAATCAGTAACACTTAAAGGCTCTGAAAGAATACTCTCAAAACGTGTATTAGATGCTCCAGCAATTGATGAGAAAAATCTGGATACCCCGACTTTTATGAGAAAGCCGGAATATCCTAAATCCTAAATTCTTACAAGTAAATATCTATGCGTTTTTCCAGAACATTTATCCCAACATTACGAGAAACCCCTGCAGAGGCTGAGGCAATAAGTCACATCCTTATGTTAAGGGGAGGTTATGTCCGACAGCTTGCATCAGGGCTATATATATATCTCCCGCTTGGCTGGAAGGTTCTTAACCGCATAAATAAAATCATAAAAGAAGAAATGGATGCAATCGGCGCTCAGGAGATTTCCATGCCTGTACTTCATCCTGCAGAACTCTGGCAGGAGACAGGCAGGTGGTTTGAGATAAAAGAAGAGATGTTTAGGCTTAAAGACCGAGGCAACAGGGATATGTGCCTTGGCATGACACATGAGGAGATTATCACATGGCTTGCGTCAAAGGAGTTTCGCTCTTACAGAGATTTGCCTCAGGTGTGGTATCAGCTCCAGACAAAAATGAGAGATGAGGCAAGGCCTAAAAGCGGTGTGCTAAGAACCCGCGAATTTCTAATGAAGGATAGTTATAGCTTTGACAGGGATGATGCAGGGCTTGAGGAAAACTACAAAAAACATACAGAGGCATATCACAGGCTCCTTCAGAGATGTGGGCTTAAATTCTATCAGGTTGAGTCAGACCCCGGAATGATGGGAGGCAGAGGTGCCCATGAGTTTATGGCAACCTCTCCTGCAGGAGAAGACAGGATTGTATTGTGTGCTCAATGCGGATATGCTGCAAATACTGAGTTTGAAAAAGGCATAGAATGCCCGAAATGTAATACGACATTAAGGGTTGAGAGGGCAATTGAAATTGGCAACATATTCAAACTCGGCACCAAGTATTCTGTGCCCCTTAAGGCATTTTACCTTGATGAAAGCGGGAAAGAGAAACCAATAGTAATGGGGAGCTACGGGCTCGGGCCAGCGAGAATTGCTGCTGCTGCTATAGAACAAAGCCATGACAAAGACGGGATAATCTGGGCAAGAAGTATTGCACCATTTGATGTGGAAATTATTCCGCTTAATATAGAAGACAGGGATGTTCTAAATTTAGCTGATACCTTGTATAAAGACCTAAAAGCAGCGGGCATTGAGGTTCTTATTGATGACAGAGATGAAAGACCAGGGATAAAATTTAAGGATGCTGATTTAATAGGAATTCCATGGCAGGTGATCGTCGGTGGAAGAAGTCTTAAAGAAGGTTTTGTAGAGATTAAATCAAGAAAGACGAAACAGATTGAGAGATTGCACATCTCTGATATAAAAACAGGGATCTTTCGTATTTTAGTTGAAAAAGATATATTTAACCACTGAGACACTGAGACACTGAGAAAATCATTGTAAATTTATTCCCGAATTATCGGGATGCAATTCTCTGTGCCTCTGTGTCTCAGTGTTTGTTTATACGGGTTTCAACTTTTTTACGAATGAACCAAAAACAGGGTTGTTGGAGAAGATTAATGGATAGTGAAAATTTTCCTTGACAGGAAATTAAGGAACGTGCAAATATATCTCAGAATCTTTCCATAAATTCATGAAACAAAAAATTAATATCGCAATCTTTTTACTACTTATTTTCATAATTTCCCCTTCCATATCCATTGCTGGTTCTGTTGATTATTTTTATGATGACAGTGGCAGGCTTGTAACTGTCACTGATACAACTAATAACACCCGTCTTCTTTATCAATACGATGAGGTTGGGAATCTTTTATCCATTTACAAAGAAACATCAGATCCTCAAGCCTTGCCGCCAGCGATTTATAGCATAGACCCTGACATCTTTCTTATTGGTGAAACTTACAATGTTGTTATCACCGGCGAGAATTTTCTGACAACAAGCAGTGTAACATCTGACAACCCCAATATCACTATTAAATTTATTGCTGCAATAGATACAAAAATATCAGCGATTTTATCAATAGCAGATACTGCATCCCCAGGACAGGCAAACATAACCGTTACCACATCATATGGTTCTGCGAGCATTCCTATAAACCTATACGGTGTCAATATAGCGCCTAATGAAATATCATTATTTCCCGGAAGCAACGTGTCTTTGTCAGTCAGCCTGACTCCTTCAGCACCTGAAGATGTAGAGGTAAAAATCAATAATAATAATCCTGACATTATAGAAACTCCGCCTTCTGCTACTATTCCTGCAGGCGGAAACGTTGCCTTTACTGTAACCGCAGTTAAAGGTGGGGCAGGGACGATTAATATTGGAAACGCAGAGGCTATTGTTTATGTAATCGGAGGAGATGAAGACTCAAGAGGCGCTCTTATAGAGGCTAAGCCTGTAAGCGTCTCAATAGGCAATGTTCCTTCAGGTACGGTAATAAGTTCTATGCCTGTTTCGGTTAATATCGGGTATGTGCCTGAAGGCACAGTTATTTCTTCAAACCCGGTGAGCGTTAACATAGGTTATATACCCGAAGGAAGCATTATATCTTCAAGTCCTGTAAGTGTGCAATGGCTTGAAATTGCAAATGGAATAATCGTATCTCAGCAGGTAAGCATTGATATATGTTCAGATTATCCTGTGAGAGTTGTAGGCACATCAACTAATTATTATTCTACGCTTCAGGCTGCATATGATGCTGCTTTGGATGGCGAGACCATTCAGGCACAGGCATTAACTGCTTTCACTGAAAATCTTGTTTTTGGAGGTACTAAATCAGTTACCGTAGAGGGTGGATACAATTGTGATTATACATCCAATACCGGCAAAACAGAGCTTAAAGGAACTATGAGAATAAGTGGAGGAACAGTTAAGATTAAGAATTTTATATTGAAAAAATAAGTAATCCCCTCTTTGTCAAAGAGGGGGAGGGGAGATTTTATGATTCAAAAAATCCCCTCTAAAAAGAGGGGTGTAGGAGCCTGTCTAAAAACTAACGAGTTGTCATTCCCGTGAAAACGGGAATCCAGTAATTTCAATAGGTTCTGGATTCCTGCTTTCGCAGGAATGACGAAAAAAAGGACTTTTTAGACAGGCTCGTATGGGTGTGTTTAGGTGTGTAAATAAGAATCATATGCTTAACAAGAGAAATAACCATAAAAAAAAGGAGGTTCACATGAAGAAACTATTTTTAAGGACTGGCATCTGGCATCAGGTATCTGGCATCAGGTATGGCTTGATTCAGAGCCTGCCCCGAACTTGTTTCGGGGGTCTCATAGTAGTATCCATAGCGCTACTACTTCTCACAAGCACAGCCTACGCCTTTGACAGCGGCTCTACAGGCGCTGACGGCGCATTCAATCCAACAGCAAACACAGAGGTTACACTTCCAGCAGACGGGAAATTAAATTACACAACCGTTAACATCCCAACAGATGTAACAGTAACATTCAAAAAGAACTCTGCAAACACTCCTGTCTATATCCTTGCTACAGGTGATGTAACCATTGCAGGAACAATTAACGTAAATGGCACAGATGGAAGCGGTATTTATCCCGGCAGAGGCGGAGCCGGTGGGTTTGATGGAGGATTGGGAGGATATGGAGGGATAAATAATCAAGTAGGTGGTAAGGGACTTGGCCCTGGAGGAGGAAACCCAGGGGACTTTGGTAGCGGTGGTAGTAGTGATCTTGGCGGTGCAGGCGGGGGTGGCGGATTTGGTTTAGGTGGTAGCAATGCTACGGCATATTATGCGCCCGGAGGCTCCGGAGGTGGAACATATGGGAATGAAAAAATTCTTCCTGCAATAGGAGGTTCAGGCGGTGGAGGCGGGGCAGGTTCAAAGAGGTCAAGTTGTCCATTTTCAGGCGGCGGCGGCGGGGGCGGCGGAGGCGCTATATTGATCGCTTCTTCAGGTACTATTAGAGTGACTGGTTCAATAACAGCTAATGCGGGAAAAGGGGGAAACGGCGACGGTGGTGGTTGCGCTGGTGGCGGAGGCGGTGGAAGTGGTGGAGCTATAAAATTAATGGCAGGTACAATAGATGGGAATGGCACAATCTCAGCAAGTGGTGGGGTAGGCGGTACTTACTTTGGTGGCGCAGGTGGCGGAGGTAGAATCCGTTTTGAGGCAAATAATGTATCATGGACTGGAACAGTTAATCCTGCAAATACCTACTCCTATCCAAGCACAGTCTTTATTACAAACATCCCGACACTTTCAATAACCTCAGTAGGTGGAGTGAATGTGCCAGCGAGTCCATCAGGTAAATATGGCTCTCCTGATGTTACACTGCCCTCAACTACAACAAATCCTGTGACTGTAAACATATCAGGAGCTAACATCCCTGTTGGCACGCAGGTGACAGTAACATCAGTACCTGAATATGGAAATTCAACCAGTGTAACAGGTGCCCTCAGCGGCACAGATGCATCATCAACAACCTCAGTCTCAGTAACACTTTCAACATCATATCAGAGCATACTCACTGCCACTGTCACATTCACTGTTCAGATAGCAATGTATTGGGATAATGAAAAGATAGAAAAAGTCCGCGTTGCGACAACAATGGGCAAAGGCTCAGAGGTTACTTATATAACAGAAAAAGGAAGGGAGATAAAGGCTGAACTTTTGGCAGGGTTAATGAAATGATATATGAGTTCTTTGAAATAACTTTTATTACCGATATGCTGTCATTCCCATGAAAATGGGAATCCAGACGTCGTCCCTGCGAAAGTGGGGAACCAGAATACAAAGGTACTGGATGCCCGATTAAGAACTTCGGGCATGACAAATTAAGTAAGGAATATGAAAAAGTTTTATGTGTATATTCTCTGTAGCAAACGAAATGGCACTCTGTATATAGGAGTAACATCAGATATTGTTAAACGTGTTTATGAACATAAAAATAATTTGGTTGGCGGTTTTACAAAGAAGTATAACATTCACCGCTTGGTGTGGTATGAGATACACAAATCATCTGAGTCTGCAATTACCATGGAGAAACAGATAAAGAAATGGAAGAGGGCATGGAAATTGGAATTGATTGAAAAAGATAACCCGCAATGGAATGATTTGTATGAAGACATCTGCAGATAGATACTGGATTCCTGCCTGCGCAGGAATGACGAAAAAGGAGGGATTACAATACGCGTACTATTCTCTAAGGGGGCTATATGAAAGAAAGACTCTATAATCCGTCATTCCCGTGGAAACGGGAATCCAGACGCCGTTCCCATGAAAATGGGGAACCAGTAATAACACTGGATTGTCCGGTCAATCCCCCGGTCAAGCCGGAGGAGGACAATGACGTAATGAGGGATTTCCAGATTAAGAAACTATCAGTATTCTCTTTTTTGATGATTATACTTTTATGGACGACTTTCGCCTTCTCCTATGACATCCAGACACTCGGCAATATTCCCCTTGCAGATACTCTCACAGGCATATCAATCAATCCATCCACAAACACAGCAGCAGCCATAAGCAGAGAAACAAAAACCCTCTATTTTATTGATACACAAACGAACACCATTACCAAGAAAATCTCTCTTGAAATAACGCCCTCAGGTATTGCAGTTGACACAAATAGAAATCAGGTTATCGTGTCTTCATCAGACGGAATACTTCAGTTTATTGACCTTAATACAGGTAACCTTATTAAAAGTTCTCAACTTCCTAACTTCCCAACTTCTCATTTTCTTAACCTCTCATCTTCCGTCGTTGCTTCCCAACATCCCAACTTCCCAACCTCTCAACTTCTTAATTCTATCGCCATCAATTCCAAAACCGACACCCTCTATATCGCCAATGACAACAGTATTACACTGATGGATTTAACCACAGGGGATATTATCAAAGAGGGCAATCTCAAGGCACGATAGGGGCAGGCTCCGCAATCTCAAAAGACGGGATTGCTTCACCTTTGGTTCGCAATGACAAAAAAGGGTTATTATATCTCTACAATGCAGAGACATTAGAGTTTATAACAGAGATAAATCCCCCTTCATCCCCCTTTGTCAAAGGGGGAATAGAGGGGGATTTTGTCAAAGGGGGGATGGGGGGATTTTCCGGCGTTGCCGTCAATCCCTCAACACACATCGCAGTTCTCACAAACCCATCGGACAACAGTATCACAGTAGTTTCTTTATCATCATGCATCATGTATCCTGCATCCTGCATCTCATCTTCCCAACTTCCTAACCTCTCAACTTCTCAACTTTCCGGCATCGGTCTCAACGAACCCACTGCTATATCCATTGACCCGTTAAGAAATATTGCCCTTATAGCCCATAAAGACGGCATCGCAATCATAAAACTTGAAAACCCTGTTCCAAAAATAGATCTATTGGTTCCAAGTTCTGCAAGGTCAGGAGACAGTGGTTTTATGCTTTCAATAGAAGGCTCAAAGTTTGTCAAGGATTCACAGGCACAATTTAATAGAGAGGATGTGTCTACTTATTTTCTAAGCAATGAAAAACTTCAGGCAGGGATTTTATGGGAACATCTGACAGGGCCCGGTGATGTCCCTCTCACAGTGATAAATCCTTCGCCTGGCGGAGGCATCTCCAACACGCTCATGTTTAAAATCTACAATCCTGCACCTGTGCTTGAATCCATCTTGCCCGATACCATCTCCCTTAGCACTCTCTCGGAGAGTAACCAAAATACTCCCTCTCCCCCGATGCGTCGGGGAGAGGGCAGGGGTGAGGGGGCAATCCTAACTCCTCTAACCCTCAGAGTCAGAGGCAAGAACTTCTTCAATGGCTCAATAGTAAACCTTAACGGAGAAAATCTTAAAACTAAATTCATAAGCAGCATCCTTCTTGAGGCAGAGATAACGCCATCAATTATAAGCTCCATCGGCAAATACCCTGTTGTTGTAATAAACCCATCACCAGGTGCATACACATCAAACCCTCTTTATCTAAATGTAGTAGAAGAAACAACAGCAACCCAAATGTCATTGCAACCCCCTTCCCCCTTGTCATTGCGATCCCGACAAGAATCGGGAGAAGCAATCTCAAACAACGAGATTCTTCTGCCGAAACTTCGGCATCAGAATGACAGTCAGGGGGCAGGGACACTCACAGGAAGGATTTTAAACACCAAAAAAGAGC
>JACQXB010000003.1 GCA_016208965.1 Nitrospirota bacterium | reverse complement strand
TTATCCAAATCTATCTCTGGTTCTGGTGTATAAATGGCTTTATCTTTCTTGGGATCTAAAGACCGGTCATGTTCGTCCTTCGTAACGATTATTGCATATCTGCTTTCACCTTTAATAAATTGCGCTGCGTATAATTTAGCTTCTTCATGCGTTTTTGCGCCTGTTACTACAAAAATATCAAACACATTATTGTCTATCAGCATTGTCGCATGCGCAGTCTCGCCGCCAGTTGATAAAGACTCGCATAGCTTTAATACAGAAAGGGCATGCAGTACCGTTTCCAAATGTTTTTTTTCATTCTTTTCCCATAAATCTACATCAGGCAGACTATCTTCAAAAATCCATTTATCATCATTGCAAGAAGCCCACTCAATACATTTTTGAGCTTCTTTGTCTGAAGACAATCTTAATGACTTCACGATTTCGAAAAATGCATTATTAAGATTAGTCTTCAAAGCATGAGCATTCTCATTATCCAAAAGAGACCTCATGTCATCTAACTCATCATTAAGCCACTTAATAGACTTTTTCCCTGAAAACTGCATCCTTACAATTTATCAAAATTGTGTTTCCTCGAAGTTGAGTAGAAAAAACAGCAAATGATGGTGGGCAAGCCTTGCTATAGTATGGCGCAGTTGGCGACGCAATAATTGATGCACATCCATGTGTAAGATATTTTCCGGGCCGCAACCCGCCCGCTGTGTTCGTGAATATAATTAAAATATCGTTCCTATTAACAAACGGAAATGTCACTCGATCCGTATACCCTAAAACAGATTTTGAATTTTTCAAAAATAAAAAAACCCTCTTGGTTTAAAGGTTTTAGGTGATATAAAATATCACCCAAAAGGTGAAATAAAAAACCAGGAGGGCTAAGAGAATGATACAACAAACGATATTTCCATTCAAGTTAGGAATCACGAAAGAGAAATTAACATCGCGTAGTGGTTTAGCATTGATGGCGGAATTCAATCATGGGATAGGATTAAGGGAACTAACAGACGGATATCTCCCATTACCCGGCAGCAACAGAGGATTTAAGCCATCTATTTTTGTTGATGCTTTAGTTTTGATGTTGCAAGGCGGTGGTAGAAGTCTTGAAGACATAAGGGAGCTAAAATATGAAGAAGGACTACTGAAACTAATCGGTTGTGACAACATTCCTGATCCTGACGCTGTAGGAGATTGGTTAAGGAGGATGGGTGATTTAGAGGCAGGACCATTGGGATTAAAAGGATTAGACAAAGTCAGAGATACCATTAATCACAGGATACTGAGAAAAGACGGGATAGAAGAGTATACCTTAGATGCAGATGCTACAGAGATTATCGGGGAGAAAGCTGATGCCTTATATACATACAAGGGGAATAAAGGCTACATGCCTATGGTTGGATTTTTATATGAGTCTAATATTTGCATATACGATGAATTCAGGGAAGGCAATACAGCGCCCTCATACGGGCAGGTAGAATTTTACAAAGAATGTAAGAAGCGGATGCCCAGAGGCAAGAGGATAGGATACTACCGGGCAGACAGCGCCTCGTATCAGGCGGAACTAATAAACGAATTAGAGGCAGACCATGTAAGATGGACGATAACATCTGATATGGATGAAGCGGTAAAAGGACTCATAGTGTCAATTTCTGACAATGAATGGATAGAACCCGTAGAGGGATGTGGCTATGAAGTGGCTGAGACAGTGCACATCATGAACAAGACAAAAGAATCATTTCGGATTGTAATAAAAAGAGAACCCTGGAGGCAGGGGAAGCTGTTTGATAAAGAGCGGAATTATTATCATGCGGTGGCGACGAACTGGGATGAAGGGGAAAAGACGGCAGACAAAGTGCTTCAGTGGCATAACCAGAGGGGGCAGGCAGAAAATTTCAATAAGGAACTGAAGAATGGATTTGGTATGGAGCGGATGCCTTGTGGACAGGTGGCAGCCAATGCAGTATTTTTTAGGATAGGAACAATAGCATACAATCTTTTTATAGGGTTTAAGAGGTTATCGTGTCCTGAGGGATGGAAGAGGCACACGATAGCTACATATCGGTGGAAGATGATCCATGTGGCTGGGAGGATAGTGAAACACGCTGGGGAAGTTATTTTAAAAATAGCGGTTGACGTGAAGAAACTCATGCTTTTTCAAGAGATACGGCAGAAGATATTTGAATTGAATTTGGCGTCTGACGGATAAAATTCTCTGAAGGAGGCAGAAAACAGAAAAACATAGGGAGTAGTGTTTTTTAAACGTTCAGAAAAGTCATAAAGAGCCGGTAGTGATACTGTCTGGTGGTCTCTTGGTGAAGATAATACTGGAATAATGAAAAAATATTCTTGCTGATCTTATAAAATGAGTGTTTTAATTTTCTAAATCGGGATTTGGG
>JACQXB010000041.1 GCA_016208965.1 Nitrospirota bacterium | reverse complement strand
GTTGGGCAATTTTACGGGAAGCAAAAAAACAATGTTACAATAGTAGTTGGCTATTACGATTTTTAGATTGTAAAAGCACGTCGGATAACACAGCACAAACGCCTAATTCATAAACCTTGCAGTTTCGTTTGTGCTTGAACGATACCCAAAATGTCGCTTCGCTCCATTTTGGGTATCGGGTGGCGGATGAGCGAGGCTTCAGCCAAATAATTAATGCATTACTCCATGTTAATGTCATTCACCACTCAGCGCCACTTCGGCTATCATGCGGATGAACGGCTGAAGCCAAAATGCCCCTGCGGGGCACTTCGCTCATCCGCCACCCGTTATCGGACATATGACCAATTTTTAAAGGAAAGAGTATAATATAGTAGATTTGACCATATGAGATTCAGCGAGCTTGTACGATTATTGGAAGAAAATGGTTTTAGAATTATCAAAGAAAAAGGTTCCATAAGGTATTATGGGAAACCGGACTGGCCTAATTTAGTTCGGGTTGATTATCACGGGTCAAAAGAAGTTCCTACAGGCACGTGTCATTCTATATTAAAGGCATCGGGCATCAAGAAGTAAAAAGTGGAGGTGAGATAACATGATTGAACTACAATATTCTTTAATAATTGAGGCAACGGAAGAACCTGATTATTTTGGATTTTACTCTCCAGACTTCCAAGGCTTTTCAGGTATAGGGCATTCCATTGAGGATTGTTTGTACAAAGCAAAATGGGGAATGACAGAACATATCAGTTTATTAAAAGAACAAGGTCTTCCAGTTCCTACTCCGAATCCCAATCCGAAAATTATTATTCAAAATGAGCAAGAATTAGTAGTTGCATGAAAATTGGTCATACGTCCGCTAACACAGCACAAACGGCTCAAGCATAAATTGCTACACAACATCGTTTGTGCTTGAACGATACCCAAAATGTCGCTTCGCTCCATTTTGGGTATCGGGTGGCGAATGAGCAAGGCTTCAGCCAAAAATGTTAAGTGCAATTTTGCATGTTTTAGTTTTGTGCACCGCGAAGCGCCACTTCGGCTATCATGCGGATGAGCGGCTGAAGCCCAAATGCCCCTACGGGGCACTCCGCTCATCCGCCACCCGTTATCGTAAATTGTGGGCAATAAAAGGGGAAAAGGATATAATATAACCATATGAAAAAGCTGCAACTTTATTTAGAAACATCCGTGTGGAATTATTATTTTGCCGATGATGCTCCAGAAAAGAGGGAGATAACTCTGCGATTTTTTGACAAAATTAGAGAAGGTGAATATGAAATATTCATATCTGATATTGTCGTCGAAGAGATAGGCAGGGCAGACGCTACAAAGAAGCAGTTACTATTGAACATAATTGGGGAATACGGTCCAACGAAATTAATAGTCAGTGAAGAAGTTGCTGAGCTTGCACAACAGTATATTTCAGAAGGAGCTTTGCCTACATCCAAAATTGAGGATGCTATGCATGCCGCGGTTGCAACGGTATTTGAAGTATCAGTTGGAATTTAAAGCACTTAGCGAATTTAAAGAAAATGGAATTGGTCAACGCAATAAATATAAAAGCTGGATATTTCAAACGATTGGAGCTGATAACTCCGATGGAGGTGTCTGATGAGGAAGTATGACAAATCTTTAATAGAGGTATGGGATTGGAAAGAGAAAGTCTATCATGATGTGAAAGATTTATCGGCCAAGGACTACATCGAGAGGGTCAAAGAGGATGCAGCTAAAATTCTTACTGAGAGTCAAATTAAGTTAAAGACAATCTCTTTAAAAGAAAAACAGCAGAAAGTAGCTTGAACATTGCCCACAACTTCCGATAACATGGCGGAAAAGACTGACACCCAAATCCCGACTATTCGGGACTTCTTTTCCGCCACCCGATACCCTACGATTAATAAATTTAAATTCTTCAATAAATTATCAGCTTAATTTAAGTTTTTACTTTAAGCATCAAAGGGTCTTCTATCCCTGCCTCTCTGAAACCCTTAGCCCTTAAAAGACAACTATCGCATCGCTTGCAAGGGATAAGTAACGAGTGACGGGTGACGAGTGACGAGTCTTTTAAGTTTTTATTATTTTTTAACTTGTTACTTGTCACTTGTAACTTGTCACTGATTTGCGGATCATAACAACTCCATGTCAGTGAATAATCAATGTCGAGTTCCATCCCTTTTTTTATTATTTCACCTTTTGTAAGATTAATTAAGGGGGTATTAATCTTAAAACACGACTTTCCTTCCACACCTGCCTTTGTGGCAAGGTTTGCCATTGCCTCAAAACTCTTTATAAATTCAGGTCTACAGTCAGGGTAACCACTATAGTCAATGGCATTAGCTCCAATAAAGATGTTCTCTGCTTCTATAGTCTCTGCCCATGCAAGAGCAAAGGATAAAAATATAGTGTTGCGTGCAGGAACATAGGTGATTGGGATAGACAAGAAAGATGCATGATGCATGATGCATGATGCATGATTTTTCTTATCCTGTATCCTGTCTTTTGGGACTTCTATCTCATCTGCTGTTAGTGCAGAGTTGCCTATATCTCTAAGGTTAAAATTTATGATAAGATGTTTTTTGGCACTCAGTGCCAATGCAATCTTTCTTGCTGAATCGAGCTCTATCCTATGTCTCTGTCCATAGTCAAAGCTCAGGGCATATATGTCAAAACCTTCTGTCTTTGCAATTGCTGCAGTAGTTGCTGAGTCAATCCCACCACTTAAAAGAACTACTGCGCCATTCATTGTTTCTTATCTCCTACTGTATCTTATTTTTATATATATCATTTTCTGTTTCGCATCTACTGCCTTCTCCTCTACGAGCCATCGGCAATTTTTGACTCTGTCCCATCAAGGAGCCTTTTAATATTAGCCCTATGTTGTAAGATTATCAAAAGACTGACCACGATGGCAAATACCATCTTCACATAAGAGGCATCAGAGAGGAGAAATATTATGGGTAAGGCTGTGTACGATATAACAGCAGCAAGAGAGGAATATCTTGTATAGAATGCAGTAACAAGCCAGATAATAATCACAACAACCGCTTCAACCGGGCTGTATATAGCTAAGACACCAAAGCCTGTAGCAACCCCCTTCCCTCCTCTAAAAGAAAGAAATATTGAATAAATATGTCCAAGTATTACAGATATCCCTGTTACGCTTTCCCATAGTTCTCCTCCGTCCATCATCCTATAGATTAGGATAACCACGGTACCTTTTAATGAGTCTCCAAGTAAGGTTATCAATGCGGGGAATTTCCCAACAGTTCTTAATACATTCGTAGCGCCAATATTTCTACTTCCTACACTTTTTAAATCTACCCCCTTTATCTTTGAGACCAATACACCAAAAGGTATGGAGCCAATAAGGTATGCAGCCATTACAAAAAATATCTTAAAATACAAAATTTAAACTC
This sequence comes from Nitrospirota bacterium, assembly GCA_016208965.1. GTDB lineage: Bacteria > Nitrospirota > Thermodesulfovibrionia > UBA6902 > DSMQ01 > JACQXB01. The sequence goes on along the minus strand of JACQXB010000041.1, from coordinate 19,723 downwards.
CTTAAATTTTGTCCCGCAAATATTGTTAAGTTGTCACTCCTTCACAGTCTCTTCCAGAACAAGACAAAATATTGAATGCCTGACACAATGCCGATAACCATTGCAATCCATAACAAGATTATTCCAACGCTATATAAGTCTATTCCTATGTAAGAGCGAGTTATAAGAAGGATAAGTATGGAGACAACCTGAATAACGGTTTTTATCTTTCCCCCTGTTTCAGCAGGGATAACAATATTCTTCGAAAGTGCTACAATTCTTAGCCCAGTCACGATAAATTCCCTTGCAATGATGATGATTGCTATCCATGCGGGTATAGGTCCCATGTCAACGAGTACAATGAGGGCTGATATCACCAGAAGCTTGTCTGCTATCGGATCAAGGAGTATCCCTAATTTCGTAACCTGCTGTGATTTCCTTGCAAGATACCCGTCCAGAAGGTCGGTCAATGAAGCAACCGCAAAGAGAACAGCCCCCAGTAATGGATTCCAGGAAGCAACAAAAATAAACGGGATAATTATCAATATCCTGCTGAAGGTAATAATAGTTGGTATATTAATCAAAGGACTCCCCTGATACACTCTCCAATAAACCAGAGGATTCTAAAATTAATTCTATAAATTCCCTTACAGCCCCCCTACCCCCTTTTTTAGTAGACACAAAGAGGGCTAATTTTTTTACTCTCTCATCAGCATCATTTGGCACAGCAGTAAGCCCTGCCCTCTTAAGAAGTTCTACATCCACAATATCGTCCCCCATAAATGCTACATCCTCATCTTTGCACTTATATTTTTCCAGCAGTGACTCATAGACAGCAGATTTTTTAAAAATCCCCTGATAGACTTCTGTAATACCGAGTTCTTTGGCTCTCCGCTCAACCACCTTAGAGTTCCTTCCTGTTATAATAGCTACAGTTATGCCTGCCCCCTGAGCCATTTTTACGCCGTGCCCATCCCTTACATGAAATACCTTAAACTCATTGCCTTTGTTATCAAGAATAATGCTCCCGTCTGTCATAACACCATCAACATCAAGAATGATAAGTTTGATGTTTTTTGCGATTTTCTCGATATCCCTTTTTGTCTTCTTCGGTTGTTTTTTTAACATTACTTAGTTTCTATAATCTCTTGCAGATATTTGCTAATTCTGTCTTTATTAGTTGCTAATGTCGAAAATTGTTTATCACATACATCACTGAATCGTGCTAACACTTTACGATTGATTGATTCTTGATCTTCAAAAACAGCCATAGATTTGAAGGGTATCCCATATTTTTCAAACTGGAGACATGTAATAGTAACATCCCGGCATTTATCATCATTTGGAACGCCAAAAACAAATAATGGTCGAGTCATCCCATTTACTCTACAATCTACTATATATTTTTCATCTGGGTCATGCTGTTTATCATAATAATTAAATATTCGTCTATCTGACGGAACTTTTTCTTCAATCAGAGTCTTGAAATCTTCCATAAAAGTTGACTTGACACGCTCTCTTGATAGGTAATTAATATCAGTTATTTTTATTAATCCCTGCAAATAACTATACAAGGCGTCACCGAACTGATTATCCGGCACTTCAGTAATTAATTCGCCTTCCTGATTTTTTATCCCATAACTTAACAAAACTGTATCAATAATTTTTTTCCTTGTCCCTCTATCAATATCAATGTCCTCATAGCTAACATGCATGAATGTATGTCCTTCATCGGAAAAAAGCCACTTATCTTCTTTACCTTTTAACAAGACAACGAGATGGTCTCCGTCATCAAACATAAAAGGATTGAAAACAATAAATCTGTTTAAGCCTTCTTGTGTCAGATTAATTTCATCACAAATTTTGCTCTTAAATTCTTTTTCTAATGATTCAATATTCATTAAAGGGCACCTCCTTCAAAAAGGGATGTCTGAGCACTGTCACTTTCATATTTTATATTACATTCTAACAAGAATTGATTAAGAGCTGTACTAAAATCTGAATACTTTATAGTTACTTCTGCATATCCATCAATTTTATACCCGCTCTCCTGATATCTCTGAGTCGCCCTGTGGATATGGAATGCCGGACTAAATGTATGTCCCTGCTTCTTGTTTTCCTTCTCCCATTTATTGGTATGCTGTGATGAATGTTTGCCGTTAAACCTAAGAAGGTTATATTCCAGATTGGAATCCTTCTCTTGTAAAGTCAAAATAATTGAAAAGTCCAAAATGTTTTGTTTGCTTTGCCTTATGATTATTCTAAAGAGATTACCGTTGCCTCCCTCAATATCAATTTCCTTTTCTTTGTGTTGAAAATGGGCTTTATCTTTTGCCTCAAGCCTTGAAAACCAATTATTAGGCGCAATCTTTGGCTCGGAAATTAAAGCTGATATTTCTTCATCTGTAAAGATACGCACTTATCTTGCCCCTTCCATATTCACAATATCTTAAGCACCTGTCGCACCTTTTTCAATCATTTCTTCAACTTTCTGTTTGGCTTCTTCTAAAAGCTCTTTTGCTTTCCGGCGGGCAGAGTGAGATTGTTGAATTAAACTTGCGACTATTTTTTGAGCTTCCTTTGGAATATCAGGAATAATTATGTTTTTTACAAGACTTTTAGGAACTGCTGTTAATATCGTGCCTGATGATAATTTTTCTAATTGTTTCTGAATCAAAACAGATTTACACAGAGCCAAAGTATATTCAGGCAATATATTATCTTTACTTCTAAAAACAAAAAAACCCGTTGAAGCTAAACAGTCATCGTGATGATAATCTATCAAGGCAACTTTCTCAATAGAACCTTCAACAGAAGATAAGATTACGTCATCTTTTTTAATTAACATCCTTGCCCTTGAAGGCAAATCTTTACCTTTTAATTCCAAATAGCCATCAACAACACCAACTGAAAAATTGATATTTGAAAGTTCAATATATTTAAAGACTTTTTCTGGTTCTTTCTTGGGATCGTATTTGTCTGTAATATTTGTAATTTTGTCAGCTAACTTACACCAGCCAAATTTACTGTTTTTTATCGCCTCAATTACCTTCTCATATTTCGGCTGATAGTATTCAGCATCAATGCGGTTAGCAGTGATTGTATCCGCAGAGGTTACCTTGTAGCAAAGTTCGTGGGAAAAATCAATGTCTTTTATGCCGAGTTCTGATAAAAGTAAGTCTTCGGCTTGAGAGTAAAGAAATGTTGATTTCTTGTGTAATTCAAAAAAAGAGGAAAAACTTTTTTCAATCGAAAGTTGAAATTCTTTACTAAATAGAACAACCTTTAAATTCTTAATCAGGTCAGTAGAAATAGTAGGCTGTGCAACAACTTTTAATGCCCTTTCAATTTGAGGAAAGCCATATTTTGAATTAAAAAAGATAGCTACATAGTATGGATTTAACTTTTTTCTATCTATTTTTACAGCAATAATATTAGGACTAATGGTGATTTTTTGATTAAATTTAGGAACCACCCCACATCTAACATCTCCAACTCTGGAAAAAAATATGTCTCCCTCAGAATAAAATTTTAGATTTTTTTCAAAACAATCCTTTTCATTAATGTAAACAAGATTCTCGTATTCTAATGAAAAATTCTTAATATTAAATGGCCTTGCAACAATGACGCCACTTTCGACATATGTATCAGATAAAATTGTTGAGCCGAAAGGGCCACATCTTATTTCATCTACTAAGTTTCCCATGCTTTCCGTTATATATTTTTTGAGTTGTGATTCGATTCTAAGATATTTCGGCTGATAATATTCTGCTTCAATTCGGGTTGATTCTCTCAACTCGAAACTTTCAACTACCGAAATATTATCTGCAACAATCTCCGGCATTCTATTTCCCTCTATATTTTGCTTTTGTTTCGGCAGCCATAAGTATTTCTAAAGGCGTTGATTTATACTCTTCCTTCCAGAACTCAAAACCCTTCCTTTTTGCAAATTCTATAAACTTATCAGCGATGGAATCCAAATCATGGTCAATGATTAAATGCCCGTTTTCATCAAGCATCAATTCACCGCTTGAATTTTTTTTATAAACATATTCTCCTGAATTGTCCTTTCCGGATTTTTGGGATGTAGCCATAAAAATGGGATAAGAGAGTTCCTTTGCGCTTTTGGATTGGAGCCAAAATTTATGGAATGATTCTAAATCCTTTTCGTCATTTAAAAGGATATTCAACCTGCCGCTAATAGTCTTTAAATCAAGCGAGTATTGCTTATCGGCAAGGCTCTTCTGAAAGGCTTTTAGTTTTTTGTTGAGTTCCTTTTTATTTCCACGGTCTGCTGTTGTAAGCTCTTTTTGCAGGGCAGCTATTTCTTCCTTTAAAGTATCTACAGCCTCCTGCAAATCTTCGATAGTTTCAATTGCTTGCTTTTCCTCTCCAGCCTCTTTTTCTTCGTCTGTTTCTTCGGATTCTTCCTCATAACTGCCATAAAACGAGTTTAAAAAATCAACCAATTCTTCTGGAAGAGATTTTTGGTTAATAGATTGCTTCGCTTTGCTCGCAATGACATTTATGAACTCATGCCACTTCTTTTCATATTTGCTTTGAACAGCATTTATCTTTTCAAGTTCTTTCTCAGTATATTTTTGTAAAAACAAAACGCTGGTCTTGGTACCGGTATGTGGCTTGAAGGTGTTGCCGTGAAGCCCTACAACGGCAAGGATTCTGGCTCGTTCCATAATAAACTTGCGGATATACTCATCATTGGTATTGTTGAGCCTGCCCTGAGGCAAAACAATCGCCATCCTGCCGCCGTGCTTTATAAAATTCAAATTTCTTTCTATAAAAAGTATGTCTCTCCCAATCTTTGAAACAGTCTTGCCTTTCTTCTCGGCAAGCAAATAGTTTTTAAGTATCTGCTTTTCTTTAATGTTTCCTGCAAAAGGTGGATTGGTAAGAAGAACATCAAAATCAAAGAACCTAAAGTTCCTCTGGTTGTCCTCATCTTTGGCTCTATCTTCAGGAAAGCGGGTTAACACCGGACGAAATGCCGATTTGCCCTCGTCGTCCCACGATGAAGAATCAAGAGAGTTGAGTTTATAGACATTAGTTTTGCCGTCGCCTGCAATCAGATTGATTGCTTTAGCAATTTTTACCGCCCTGTTATCAAAATCAATTCCAAATATATTGTTCTGAGCAAACTCTTTTGCATATTCAGGCAAACCGTCAGGAGTTGTAGGTTCACCTGCTATGTATTGGATAGTGTGAACAGTAAAACCGCATGACCCTGAAGCCGTGTCAATAACTTTTTCTGTCTCCTTTGGGTTGAGCATTTTAATCGCCATATCAATTACATGACGCAGGGTAAAGTATTGACCTTTTGCGCCTTTGGCTACCTGCGTAACCAGATATTCAAAGGCTTCGTCAATAACCTGAAGGTTAGAATTAAAAAGCTTTATGTCCTGTAAAAATGATACGCAGGTCATCAAGTGATTGGACGACAAATCTATTTTATCCATAGGACTAAATACGCCTTTCCATTTATTCCTGGCATCATTAAAAAGACTATTTATCTTTTCATATAGCTCCCTTGGTGACTCGCCATAAATTCTAAAATGTATTCTGCCTTTTCGACCCCTTACATTTTTAGCCGCCCATTCATCGTAAAGTTTGGCGTAAATTAACTTGAAGACCTCATCGAAAGCGTCAACCCCTGCATTTGCAAGAACGAGGTCTTCTAAATCTTCAATAAGCTTTCTCAAGGATAATTTTTCAGTTATTAATTTGTTATGTTTGGTCAGCTTTTCCAGTGTCCAGAGTTCTTTAATTACATCCTGTAAAGACTGGTCAACTGTTGGGATATCTGAAATGTTTGTGAAAACATTTGGTTCTTCTCGATGCATGACAACCAGTTCAGAACCATTAGACCAAACACCTATCGGCGAGCCTTCGGCATTGCAGTAAGACTTAAGCTGTTCTATGCCGTCTTTACGATTAGGTTTTTTAACCTCGATGATTATAAAAGGATGTATAAGGTCTTTTTGAAGGACTACAATATCTGCCCGTTTATCTGACACACCAGAGCCAAACCATACATCTTTTTCAACTTGGATACGTTCTTTTGGATAGCCATAATTATCTAAAAGTTTTTTTATGAAAAGCTGGCGGACTATTTCTTCAGGCTTGGCAGGACGCTCTTTATCAGAGCCGAAACATTTGAGATAGGGTTTATTATTTTTGTCGTAAAGATTTATTGACGAAATGAGTTTTTTATCAAATAGTCCAAGGCTATGTTTTGTTTCTGTGCTCTTAAATATTTCATTAATATTGTATTTTGGCATTTATCAGCAATCCTATTGCCTTATAGCAGGCTAAAGCCTGCGTCTACAAGACTTATTTTTAGACTACAAATCGATTTTGTTTAACTCTTTAATTAACCGTTTTATCTCCCAATCTTTAATAGTTGAGACTTCTGATTTGTCGTATATAGACAGTAGGAATATTATCTCTTTTACAAAAACTATATACGTGATTATTCGGAATCCCCCGCTCTTGCCTCCCGGTTTATCAGGGGTTAAAATTCTGATTTTATAACAGTTATGTCCTAATGGCGTACCTGTATGAGGATTTTTTAGAAGTTCACTTGAAAGGTCTTTAATCTTTTGCTTAAGTGATAGATATTTTTTACTCAGTCTTTTTAGCTCTCTGGAAAAATTATCTGATGGAACGATATTATAATTCATTGAACAACTCATCAATCGTCTTCATTTTCTTTTTCCCGAATATCATAGACTTTACTTCAGAGACAGCCTCCTTCAATCCGAGCAGCACACGTTGTTTCTGCATTTCCTTCATCAAATATTCCCATTCTTTATACGGAATCACTACGTTTGTCTTATGCCCTTTTTTATCTGTTATGTATTGAATCTGCATTTTATTTTCCTCCTTTCTAATACTTTATTTTACAAAAAATTCCTTATATGGCAAAAGACTGTTCATATGCGTATGCGCCTTTCAAAATTCATATTTCCACACCAGACGGGCTCATACTATCCCCTGCCTTAATATATCGTGCAGATGGATTATGCCCTTTACCCTTCTGTCGTCATCAGGGACCATGAGGGATGTTATAGAGTAATCTTCCATTATGGACAATGCCTTTACCGCAAGTTCTTCTTCTCCTATTGTCTTCGGGTTCTTAGTCATAACTTCTTTAGCCTTCATATCAAAAAATTCCTTGCCCCATTTCTCTATTCCGCGTCTGAGGTCACCATCTGTGATAATCCCGAGGAGCTTACCATCCTTATCAACAACCGATGTGACACCAAGCCTTTTGGATGATATTTCCACAACTGCCTTTATCATTGGTGTCTCGGGAGATACCATGGGGAGGACATCCCCTGTATGCATAAGGTCTTTAACTTTGATTAAGAGTTTCTTCCCAAGACTTCCTCCTGGATGGAAAAATGCAAAATCTTCTTCTTTAAACCCTCTTTTATTCAAAAGGGTAACAGAAAGTGCATCGCCCATCGCTAAGGCAGCGGTTGTTGACGCCGTAGGCACAAGCCCCATCGGGCATGCCTCCTCCTTGACAGAGACATCAAGAACAACATCCGATGCCTTAGCGAGCGTGGAAAAGGGATTGCCTGTTAATGAGATTAACTTTATATCCAGCCTTTGAAGGACAGGGAGTATCATAATAATTTCTTTTGTCTCTCCGCTGTTGGAGATTGCTATAACAACATCCCCTTTTGTAACCATTCCGATATCGCCATGGCTGCCCTCTGCTGGATTAAGAAAAAAGGCAGGTGTCCCTGTTGAGGCCAATGTAGCAGCTATTTTCTTGCCTATAAGTCCTGATTTACCCATGCCTGTTACGACTACCTTACCTTTACAGAAATAAATTATATCAATTGCCTTTATGAAATTATCGTCAATCCTGTCTATAAGTAATTTTATTGCCTCAGCTTCAATGTTTAAGACTTTTTTAGCTTGTTCAATTAACTCTCTCACTTTCTACCTCTTTCATATTTCCTAACAACCTTGCTTATTCCTATAACTTTCTGTATTAATGATGTAAGTTTATCCATGCTAAGCATATTCGGACCGTCACACAGTGCTTTATCCGGCTCTAAATGAACCTCCAGAAATAGTCCATCAACATCTACAGCTACTGCTGCCCTTGCAAGTGGCTCTGCAAATTCTATCTGACCCCCTGAAGAACTACCCTGTCCGCCGGGAAGCTGGAGGCTGTGTGTAACATCAAATATCACAGGATAGCCGTATGAACGTATGATTGGCAGTCCTCTGAAATCCACTACAAGATTATTGTACCCAAATGATGTGCCCCTCTCTGTAATGATAATATTGTTATTGCCTGTTGAGAGTAGCTTATCAATGACATTCTTTACATCCCACGGAGATAGAAACTGTCCTTTTTTGATGTTTACAGGTTTTCCTGTTTTTGCTGAGGCAATAATTAAATCCGTCTGCCTGCATAAAAACGCTGGTATCTGAAGAACATCAAGTACTTCTGCTGCTTGAGAAATCTCTTCAACAGAGTGAATATCTGAAAGCACCGGCATCCCTGTTGTTTTTTTCACCTTTTCTAATATTCTGAGTCCTTCCTTAAGCCCCGGTCCCCTATAGGATTTTACAGAAGTTCTATTTGCCTTGTCATAAGAACTTTTGAAGATAAGAGGGACATTAAGGGTATCAGATAGTTTTTTTAGTCTTTCAGCAATCTTTAATGTCAGTTTCTCAGTTTCAATAACACATGGACCAGCAATAAAGACAAGGGGGCTTTTACCCCCGATAGAGACCTCACCAATTTTTATCTTTCTTGTAATCATTCTACTAAATTTTCTAAAACTATTATTTTAGCCTTTTCTCCTTTCTCAAATATATCTCATATTCTGCAGCATCTATTAAAGTATCAAGCCCCGAATCATCTTCAATCTCAATTACTGCAATCCAACCTTTGCCATAAGGGTCTTCATTTATTATTTCAGGTGACTCAGAGAGCTCTTCATTTATCTCCATCACCACCCCATTTATAGGACTTGTTACAGAAAATGTGGCTTTGGTTGATTCTATTTCAGCAAATTCCTCGTCCGCCTCTACTTCCATCTCTACATCGGGAAGGTCAACATATATAATCTCTCCAAGGGACTCCTGTGCGTAACTGGTTATCCCAACAATTGCCTTATTACCATTTACCTTTATCCATATATGTTTTTTATGATACCTTAAGTCATCAGGATGCATCTACACCCCCATAAATCCCAAAATATCTACTTTAGAAGCTCTTCAATAAATTTTCTGGATTCAGCCTCTGTCCAGTTTTTTGCACCTATAAACTTGTGTTTAATTATCCCTTCACGATTTATAAAAAACGAGGTCGGTAATCCATAGACGTCATAGAGTTCTGCTGCCTTTTTGTCTTCATCTAAGAGAACTATGAAACTTGCAGGAATATTTCTCAAAAATTTTTCTACTTTCTTGTGGGACTCCCCTATAGAGATAGAAATTATAACGAGACCTTTGCTGTTATATTCTCTATAAAGAGAATTCAACGAGGCTCTTTCCTGACGACAATATGGGCACCATGTTGCCCAGAAATTAAGTAGTATAGGTTTTCCTTTGAAGGAAGAGAGAGATACACCTTTGCCTGAAAGGTCTTTTACGGTAAAACCCGGCGCCTTTTTAGCTATAGGTTTATCTATTAACTGGAAATCCTGCGCAAGCAGATTCCATCTCGGATTGATTAACACAGCGAAAAAAAATACAAAAAATATAGTTGACTTCAATAATTTTTTTATCATTTCTTCTTTTAATTTCAATATTAGCGACTATATTAACTAATACAAACGCATTAAATTAGTTTACATAAAATCTCCCCTCACCCCTCTTTGCCAAAGAGGGGGACAAAGTATGGCTTTGCTAAAGAGGGGAACGTAAGGAATCTCCCCCTTTGGTATGAACCGCTCTGGTTCATACCTTTGTAAAAGGGGGATGAAGGGAGATTTTTTAATTGTATTCATTTTACTTTTGTAATTTTAGTATGAACCGTTATGGTTCATACTTTACTTAATGCGTTTGTATTAAATACCTTCAACTATTCACTGTCTTTTGGTGCCGGCGGTGGGAGTTGAACCCACACGGGATTGCTCCCATCGGATTTTGAGTCCGACGCGTCTGCCAATTTCACCACGCCGGCAAAACCAAGTCAACAGATTATATCCACAGATTACACAGATTTTTTTTAAGGAGGTTTCTCATCATCTTATTTTCTCAAGTTCTTTCTTTCATCTTTTAATAAAAATCTGCGTAATCTGTGAAATCTGTGGATGAATCATTTATTCATTTTTATGAAATTCCTCACTGAGCGGTCATAAGTTCTTTCAAATTCTTTATTAAAAAAACATGCCGGCAGTTCTCCGCTTCTTCTATGATAATGCAGACATTCACAACATTTAAATTTTCTATCACATGGCTCATAAGTACAATTGCAAAAGGCTTTATTTTTTTCCATTGTGCATTCCATAAGATAGTCTCCTTTTTATTAAAAACGTATATCTAAGATAATAAACATGGGATTAATAATCAAGTAGGATGTTGTAAAATGGTAGCATGAAAGTAAACCTAAAGCAGTTATCAGAAAAGGAATTAGGACTATTTATTGAAAAGCTTGGACAAAAACCATACAGGACAAGACAGATAATCAACTGGATATATATGGGGTTTGCAATCTTCTTTGATGAGATGACGGATTTGTCACTATCTTTCCGCAAATCCCTCAATGAAGCAGCATACATCAGCAGTCTCAAGATCGTAAAAACTCAGAAATCTAAAGATGGCACACAGAAGTTTCTTTTTGAATTAGAGGATGCCAACACAATAGAGAGTGTGCTTATTCCTGATAAAAGCCGACTTACACTATGTGTTTCTTCACAAATGGGTTGTGCAATGGGGTGTAGATTCTGTATGACAGGTAAGCTGGGTTTTAAAAGAAATCTTAAGGCTTACGAAATTGTTGATCAGGTGATAGCGATAAACAGGTTCATTACACAAAAACTGATAACCAAATCTCGTCCAGACTTAAAATCCCCTCACCCCCCTAATTCCCCCCTTACTAAGGGGGGATACAGAGGGGTTAAAGGGGGGATTACCAACATTGTCTTTATGGGAATGGGAGAGCCTCTTGATAATTTTGATGAGGTAATTGAGGCATTATGGAGACTAACGGGTTTTATGGGGTTTTCTAAAAGAAAAATTACTGTCTCAACCGCTGGTATAGTTCCAAGGATTTCTGAGTTATCTGAAAAAGGACCTGATATAAACCTTGCCGTGTCTCTAAATGCTGTCACAGATGAGGTAAGAAATAAGATTATGCCAATCAATAAAAAATATCCGTTAAAAGAACTTATATATGCCTGCAAAAAATTTCCATTAGCTCCAAGAAGGAGGATAACATTTGAATATGTACTCCTTAGCGACATAAATGATTCAAAGGAAGATGCAATGAGGCTTACAAAGTTATTAAAGGGCATAAGATCAAAGGTAAATTTAATACCTTATAATCCAATATATAATCCCCTCACCCCCCTAATTCCTCCCTTACTAAAGGGGGACACAGAGGGGTTAAAGAGGGGCAAAGGGGGATCTGGCTTTAAAAAGCCCGAAGATGAGAAGATATTATCTTTTCAGAAGATATTAATTGATGCAGGCATAACTGCTATCATAAGAAAAAGTAAAGGGCAGGATATTATGGCAGCATGTGGTCAATTAAAGGCTAATTACTTATTGAAATAAGAATTAAGCCGCTGGATACTCTTTTTTACACCTTCTACTGTATGTGCCTCGATAGTATAGATGCGGCTTTTATCTGTAAGTTCGCTAAACAATCCTTTGAAATTAAAAGTTCCATCTCCTATAGGGAAATGTGAATCTGCTGTTTTATCGTTATCATGTAAGTGAAGTTCAAAGATGTGCGGTTTCAGAGCAGAAATCCATTCAGAGAGTGACACCTTTGAAAACAGATTGAAATGACCTGTATCAAAGCATATACCAAAATTTTGAGAGTTCATCTCATCCATTAGTAGCTTTAAATTTGAGGGTTCATCCTCAAAGATATTTTCTATAGCAATTTTAATCCCTGACCCAGATGCTATTTTATTAATGAACCTCCATGTAATCAGGCTTCCCTCAAGCCATACCTCAACCTTCAAATCATATTTCCACTTTTCATACCCTGAATGAAAAACCACTGCCTTTGCCCTCAATATCTCTGCAAATCCTAAAATCTCAGAGAACCTTTTAATTGTAACATCCCTTACCTTTGAATCCACAGCACCAGGGGATAAATCCATAAATGGCGCATGAATTGTAATGCCCGGATTATAGTCTAATTGTTCCCTCAGCTTGACTATATCGGCTTTGTTTAAATCATCAAACCGTCTCGTGCCAAAATAGATTTCAAGGTCTAATCCTTCCTGTTTGATAAAGTTAAGGTAGGTCTTTAAACTGTCATAAGGAACATGAACATGGGGCTTTATCACTATGTGCTTAAAGCCCCTTCTTTTTTAGAATCACTGGTCTTTGCAGGCTGCGCATCTTTTTTTGCATCAGATGATTTTTTACCATCCATAGCCTTTTTCCTTTCGGAAGAAGGATAATCAGTAACATACCATCCACTGCCTTTAAGTACAAAAGAGGTATTAGTAATTATTTTTCTAAGCTCGCCTCCGCATAAACTGCAGGTTGTAAGAGGCGAATCTGTTATATTTTGACTTACCTCGAAATGTTCACTGCATTCTTTGCATTCATATTCATATATAGGCATAATCTAACCTCCATAAATCCTAATATCTAAATTCTAAACAATATCAAAATCCAAAATTCAAACAAAACCGTTTTGAACTTAGGTCATTTGAATTTTCATTGCGAGAACCCGAAGGGTTCGTGGCAATCCGACCTGAAAGGTCGTTGCGAGGGCGAAGCCCGTGGCAATCTCAAAAGAGATTCTTCGCTACGCTCAGAATGACACTTTGTGTCAGATTGCGGAGTTTATCCCGAGCGGCAAAGCGAGATTGCTTCGCCTTCGGCTCGCAATGACAACTTTCTATGTCTATTTTTCAGTATCCACCCATTTCTTGACAAGGATACCGCCGTATGTTACAAAAAGAATATGTGGGAATATACAGAAAAGGTAAAGGATTTCTTTCTCCATCCTAAAAATGTAGGTGAGATTGAAAACTATGATGCCGTAGGCGAGGTTGGAAGTATTGTCTGCGGTGATGCACTGAAGCTCTATTTAAAAATAGACAAAGAAACAGGCAAAATCATAGATGTAAAGTTTCAAACATTTGGCTGCGCAAGTGCCATAGCGTCTTCTTCAGCGCTTACAGAACTGATAAAAGGCAGAACCATTGATGAGGCATTAAATGTCAGCAATAAAGACATTGCTGAATACCTTGGTGGGCTGCCAAGGGAAAAAATGCATTGTTCGGTCATGGGGCGCGAGGCTCTTGAATCTGCCATATCTAATTACAGAGGGCTTAAACCCGAGAAGGTTGAAGAAGGAGAGATAGTTTGTAAGTGTTTTGCTGTCACAGACACAAAAATTAAGAGGGTTATCAAAGAAAACAATTTAAAAACAGTTGAAGATGTTACAAACTATACAAAAGCAGGTGGAGGATGTGGTGAGTGCGTACCTCAAATAGAGAAAATACTTAAGGAGATATTGGCAGAGAGGGTTATTAAAGAGCTAGTAATGCCTAAGGAAAGACTTACAAATATCAAGAAGATTGCATTAATACAGGAGATTATTGAAAAGGAGATAAGGCCGCCTCTTCAGGCAGACGGAGGGGATATAAGGCTAATTGATGTTGAAGGCAATAAGGTAATCATATCGCTACGCGGCACTTGCACAGGCTGTCTCATGGCAGAGGTTACACTAAAGAATATAGAGAAAAAATTAAAAGAACTCGTAAGTGAAGAACTATATGTGGAGGGAGAATGAAAATCATTTATCTTGACAATAACGCCACTACCCGCGTTGCAGATGAGGTTATAGAAGAGATGCTTCCCTATTTTGGGAAACTCTATGGTAATCCAGCAAGCATGCACACCTTCGGGGGACAGATACACAGAAAGATAGAAGAGGCAAGAGGCAGGGTATCTGATTTAATCAATGCCGAGCCAGAGGAAATAATATTCACAAGCTGCGGCACAGAAAGCGACAATACTGCCATAATAAGCGCCCTTGATAGTAATCCTAAGAAAAGACATATTGTGACAACAAGGGTTGAGCATCCGGCAGTGCTTAATTTCTGTAAGTCAATGCAAAAAAAAGGCTATGAAGTAAAAATCCTGCCGGTTGATAAACTTGGGAGGCTAAGTATTGATGAACTTAATGCCTCAGTTACAGAAAATACTGCTGTAGTCTCTATTATGTATGCAAACAACGAGACAGGGGTAATCTTCCCGATAAAAGAAATTGCAGAGATAGTGAAATCTAAGGGCGCCCTTTTTCATACAGATGCTGTTCAGGCTGTTGGGAAACTGCTGATTGATGTAAAGAAAATTCCAATTGATATGCTCTCTTTGTCAGGACATAAGCTTCATGCACCAAAGGGAGTCGGTGCACTTTATATAAGAAAGGGGACAAGGTTTTCTCCATACATAATCGGAGGGCATCAGGAGCATGGAAGACGGGCAGGCACTGAAAACGTTGCCTCAATAATCGGACTTGGAAAAGCATGCGAGCTTGTAAAAAAGCACTTGCATGAAGAAAACACAAGGATAAAGGCGCTGAGAGACAAACTTGAGCAGAGACTTCTTAAGTCATGCCCTAATGCAAGGATTAACGGAGACCCCGAGCACAGACTCCAAAATACGGTAAACATAAGTTTTGAATATGTAGAAGGAGAGGCAATACTGCTAAGACTTAATGAATACAATATATGCGCATCTTCAGGCTCTGCCTGCACCTCGGGCTCTCTTGAGCCGTCGCATGTCTTAAGGGCAATGGGTGTTCCGTTTACTGCAATTCATGGCTCTATAAGATTCTCTCTAAGCAGGTATAATACAGATGAAGAGATTGACCTCGTATTAAAAATAATGCCAGAGATTATAAAAGAGTTAAGAGAGCTTTCTCCTTACGGCAGAGAGGCTTTGCTAGGAGCTAAAAGTTAAGAGTTAATGTTAAATTACCGGCAGTGTTATTGTAAAAACAGTGCCTTCTGCCTCCCTGCTTTCAACTTTAATGCCTCCTCCGTGGGATATTATTATTTTCTGGACAAGGGCAAGACCAAGCCCCGTGCCCTTTTCTTTTGTTGTATAAAATGGGAGAAATATCTTCTGTATTATATTCTGTGGAATCCCATGTCCTGTGTCTTTTATTTTTATCTCAGCCTTGTGGTGATGTAAGCTTAATTCTACTTCAATGGTTCCGCCTTCAGGCATTGCCTCAACTGCATTAAGGAATAAGTTTGTCAACGTCTGTCTTAAGAGTACCTCATCTGCATTTATATTTAAAGTGTTATCTGCATTAATAATAACATTAATTGACCTGTTATCTGTTACTATTGCTGATACAGTTTCTTCAACCATCTTATTTATATTTACAGGCGATTTATTAATATCAGTAGGTTTTGCAAAGGCAAGGAGTTCGGATATAATCCTGTCCAGACTTCCAATCTCTTTTAGGATTGCATTTACTGTAGCCTTGTCAGGCTCATCTATCTTTTTGTTTAAAAGCCTTGCATAACCTGCAATCACAGACATCGGGTTTCTGAGTTCATGGGCAATACCTGCTGACATCTCTCCAATCTGGGTAAGCCTTTCGCGAAGCTCCATTTGTGCCTGCATTGTCTTTACATCTGTGATATCTGTAAAAACAAGTATGAATCCTATTGCCCCGCCTGATACATCTCTTAGTTGCGAGGTTGTTACGCCAAGATAGATGTGTCTTTTGTCTTTTGTAATATACTGATACTCTCCTCTTGAAATGGTTTCACATTTTTTTATAACTTCTGTAAGAGGTTCATTAAAAATCTCATCGCAATCCCTATCAAGTGCATCTTCTGCTTTAATGCCTAAAATCCTCTCTGCTGCCTGGTTTATGCTTTTTATCTTCATTGAATTATCAAGGCTAACTACACCGCTTGGTACACTTTGAAGAATATTTTCACTGTATGCCTCTATCCTGCGAGCCTTGTCCTCTGCGAGAGACCTTAGACGTTCAAGTTCCTTTTCTTTTTCCTTAAGTTTCCATACAAGCTCCTGAAATGTATCAACCACGAAACCAACCTCTGATTTTCCCCCTGCCTCGCCTGATTTTCTAAGTATCTTCCTCTGTTTCATAATGTAAATTTTTACTGCTGAATAAACTGAACCTACAAGAAAAAAAATCCCTATGCCTAAAATAATCCGTATATCAATGGTTTTCAAGAAAGGACCCATGAGAATCCCTATCAGTATCCCTGAAAATATAAATAAAAATACAATGAAAACCCTGAGATAAATATTATCTTGCATAAATATACCACATCAGAAATTCCTGCCCGAAAAACAAGCTTAAAACAGAGCCAATCGCAAGGTATGGACCAAAAGGTATTTTTGAGCCAAACCCTTTCCCTTTTACGGCGATAAGGATAATACCGACTATAGAGCCTAACAGACTTCCAAGAAATGTTGTAAGCAACACACCCTTCCATCCCAAAAATCCCCCAACCATCGCCATCATCTTTATATCTCCACCGCCCATTGCCTCTTTTTTGAATGCAGCCTTCCCTAAAACTGCCACAAGATAGAAAACTCCACCACCCGCCAAAATCCCTATAAGGGACGGCTTGAATCCCAGCAACTCACTTCTAAAAAATGGGTCTGGAAGCACTGTAGAACCTAAGATAAGACTGATAAGTATGCCGGGTAAAGTTATACGGTCAGGAATAATCTGATATTCAAAATCTATAAATGTGATTACAATTAACGATGAGACAAACAGGAAATAACCTAACATGTAAGGCAAAAAATAATCGCCGAATTTCCATACTACAGCAACATAAAGTATGGCATTAATAAACTCTACAAATAGATAGTTAATTGATACCTTAGACCCGCATGACCTACATCTACCTCTTAGCCCGATATAGCTGATTATCGGTATATTATCGTAGAATCTTATAGGTTTTTCACATGAAGGACAATAAGAGGATGGTTTAATAATTGATAAGCCTTTTGGTATGCGATATATGCATACATTAAGAAAAGAACCTATTATTGCACCAAATATAAATACTATAATGTATGTAGTCATCCCAACATATTCTGTGGTTTGCTGAGTGCTTCTGCTTTGGTTTTGTAATCGTCTATTTCATCTCTTACTCTCTTTATCTCATCTATTGCCTGAAGAATAAAGGGGTCCTTTAGCACTGCCTTCTCATCCTTCTCCTTTAATTCCAGTACCCTCTTCCCTATATCTCTGTAAAGTTCATCTACCTTTGCCTCTAATTTGCTACTCGCATAGAGTAGTTTTGCCATAGATGTCTCAGCCTTCAGTCTCTCTGCTAAAAAAATCGCAACCCATTTTATGCTCTTTACACCCTCGTTAAAACTTTTTCTGATTCTCTCAAGCATGGTTCCCCCTCTTTAAAAGATTGCGTGATACCAAATTTATAAAATTATATCATATAACATCAAGAGGACTGCGGACCCCCAGTATGTTTTTTGTTGCCACATGTGTGTAAATCATCGTGGTTTCAAGATTGGCATGTCCAAGAAGCTCCTGAATTGTCCTTATGTCATAGCCCTTTTCAAGAAGATGAGTTGCAAAGCTGTGTCTGAGCGTATGGACAGAAGCCGGCTTTGTTATACCTGTTTCTTTTACCGCCTCTTTAAATGTCCTTTGTAAGGAAGCAGGATGAATATGATGACGCCGTACTATATTGGTAATCGGATCAATTGAAAGGGATTTTGACGGGAACACCCAGAACCATCCCCATTCTTTTCCTGCGTTCGGGTACTTTTTTTCAAGTGCATGCGGCAGATAAACCCCGTTAAGGTTTTTCTTGCGGTCATTATCATACAAAGAACGTATCTCTGACAGATGACGAATCAGGTTGTCTTTTAAGCTCTCCGGCAGCACAGTCCTCCTGTCCTTGTCTCCTTTGGCAGCACGCACAATAACAATATTTTGTTCAATATCAAGGTCCTTGATACGCAGGCTCATACATTCACTCACACGCAGTCCGCAGCCATAAGTCAGCATAGCCATGAGCTTATGTTCACCTGACATCCTGTCAAAGATTTGCTCAACTTCTTTTGCCGTAAGTACCACCGGAAGACGGCGCCTCTGTTTTGCCCTGACAGCATCAATTATATTTTCAATGTCCTTATCAAGGACATGCCTATAGACAAATAAAACGGCATTCAGCGCCTGATTCTGTGTTGAAGAAGAAACTTTCCTTCTAACCGCAAGATGGGTTAAAAAGTCCTGCAAATCCGTTCCGTTCAAATCCTGCGGTATCTTTTCATTCACAAATCTCCTGAAATCCCGAAGCCATGTTAAATAGGTTTTCTCTGTGCTGTATGACCTGTGACGCAGGCGAAGAGCCTCTCTTGTCTTCTCTTCAAGCATCTTCCATTCATTTGATGCAGCGGCAGATGAACTGTCAGATTTGCCCTGTTGTTCATGGGCCAGGAAAAAACCATAAAGTTTCAGCGCATAGTCAGCCTGTTTTACCTGCCAGTCCTCATGACTTTTTGATAGATATTTTAAGAATTGCTGTTTCTGGTCATTAGTTATTATGTCTTGAACCGGCACATTTAAAAATTTGTAACCCTCAGAAATCCATTTTAGATAATAAGGTATCTGCTTGTCCTTGATGTGAATCTTTTTAATAAGATAATTCTGAAATCTGCCAAACATAATAAGTATTTATATTATACATTTGCATGATAATAATCAAATAATATTCTTATATTGCATCTTTTGTCTTTTATTATGCCTCTCGATTAAATTTTATCGATTTTTTCTTGACAACCTACCTTATAAGTTCTATACTTTTCGCAAGTAATGTAACAAGATAAAAACATAGTTAGACCTATAAAAATGATAAAATAAGACATGGAATTTGAATGGGACCCGGACAAATCAAATGCTAACCTCAAAAAGCATGGCATTTCTTTTCATGAGGCGTCAACAGTATTTGGTGACCCGATGGCGATTACCTTTAACGATCCCTATCATTTGATACATGAGCACAGATTCCTCACTTTTGGTTATTCGAGGATGAACCAATTACTGGTTGTCGTTCATACAGAACGACACGGAAGGACAAGAATAATAAGCGCAAGACACACAACGAGACAAGAAAGGAGAATATATGAAAATGATTAAACACGAAGAAATGCGTAAAGAATACAGACGAGAAGATTTGGGCAAAGGAATAAGGGGTAAATATTTAGAGGAATACAAAAAGGGAACAAATCTTGTTCTTCTCAGTCCCGATGTGGCTGCAGCATTTCCTGATGAAGTCTCGGTTAATGAGGCTTTGCGCAGTTTGCTGAAAGTGGCACAGCAATCAATTGGTCTAACAAAGCGATCCAGTGGACGCGCTAAAATGCGCCACTGATATTGGTCGTTAGGCGTGAAAAATGAAATATACACAATACTTCATCCATACTCGAAAAAGGCTGGATAGAGCGTATATTAAAGATGAATGGATTGAACAGGTCATAAACAGTCCTGTTCGCAGTGAAATCCAATCAGACGGAAGAATCA
>JACQXB010000040.1 GCA_016208965.1 Nitrospirota bacterium | reverse complement strand
GGTGTCTTGCCAGACAGTTGATAAAAGTGATCTTTAAAATGTTAACAGAGAACCGTGAATATATTTGCAAGGAGGAACTAAAGAAGGCTGCCTAAAAAATATTCTCTATTTTTCACTTGATTTTTTAAATGGGAAGTTCAGACAATAACTAAAACATCCCTATGGACACTCTCACTTATTATCAGTCACTGCCAAAGTGGATTTTTTATACCGTTTTTTGAAAAGTTCCTTCTTAACGCGTCCTATTCTATCAATTAGTAAGAGACCATCAATATGATCTATCTCATGCTGAAGTGCTCTTGATAAGAGCCCTGTGCCTTCTATCTCTACAGGCTTTTCCTCTCTGTCAAGCCCGATGACCTTCACCCTTTCAGCCCTTTTTACAATTGTCCTGTAACCCGGAAGACTCAGGCAGCCTTCCTCACTCTCATACTCTCCTTCAGCATGAATAATCTCAGGATTTATCAGCACAATTAAAGGCGGGGCTTGTTTCTTCTTGGTGTGCTCTTCTTCAGATTTGGATACATCAATAACGATAACTCTTTTGGATACCCCTACCTGATTGGCAGCAAGACCTACACCATGGTTTGCGTACATGGTCTCTATCATGTCATCAATTAGCTTTTGAAGTTCACTGTCAAAATTTGTGACTGGTGAGGTTTTTTGTTTTAATACCGCATTGGGAAATTTTTTAATTTCAAGTATAGACATAAATTTAATTTTAAATCCTAAATTCTAATATCTAAATCCTAAACTTTAAACTAAATCCTAAATTTAAAACACGAAATCCTAAACAAATCCTAATTCTTAAAATCTAAACTTCCAAAACATTGTTTTGAATTTTTGTCATTTGATATTGTTTAGAATTTAGGATTTCGGATTTAGGATTTTTCTTTGTTTGTAGTCTTCTATTGCCTTGCGAAGGGCGTCTGCGCCCAAGTTTGAACAGTGCATTTTCTGCGGAGGCAATCCCCCGAGTTCATTTGCCACTGTTTCTTTTGATATCTCAAGTGCTTCATCAATGGTCTTACCTTTAATCATTTCTGTAACCATACTTGACACTGCAATCGCAGCACCGCAGCCAAAGGTTTTAAATTTGGCATCGGTTATTATATTATCCTTAACCTTTATAAAAATCTTCATCACATCACCACATGTGGGATTGCCTTCTACACCTACACCATCTGCGTCAGGTATTTCACCTACATTTCTTGGGTTTGAAAAATGTTCCATTACTTTTTCGCTATACATGTTGAATTCCCCATTCCTTCCCAACCTTTTGTATAGGGAGAAATCTCCCTTAACCGGGTTATGATGTTTGGGAAGGTATTGATTAAATAGTTTATTTCTTCCTCGGTAGTTTTTTCACCGAGTGTAAATACAATAGAACCCTGTGCAAGATGCACGGGGATTCCAAGTGAAAGCAGCACAGGCGATGCCTTTAATGCCTTAGATGAACACGCAGAGCCGCTTGCAGAGTAAATACCTTTATTTACAAGTAGCAATAGCATTGCCTCACCTTCTATATATTCAACCACAAAGCTTGCATGCCCTGGAAGCCTATGCTCAAGATGTCCTGTTAGGTAAACATTATCTATCTTTAATATATTTTCAATCAATTTATCCCTCAGTGGTTTAATGTGATTTATACGATTATCCATATACGTTTTTGCAAGCTCTGCTGCCTTGCCCATCCCGACAATTGCGGGGACATTTTCAGTTCCTGCACGTCTGCCTCCTTCCTGTATCCCTCCATAAATCAATGGTACTATCCTAATTCCTTCTTTTATATAAAGTGCCCCTACACCTTTTGGGCCATAGAACTGATGTGCTGAAAGCGATAAGAGGTCAACCCCGAGCTTCTGGACATCTATGGGGATATTGCCTGCTGATGCAACTGCATCTGTGTGAAAGATTATACTATTTTGTTTTGCAATTTTTGCAATCTCAGTGATTGGCTCTATTGTTCCAACCTCAGGGCTTGCATGAATTATTGATATCAGTATCGTTTCTTTTGTTATTGCCTTGTGAACAGTTATGGGGTCAACAATGCCATATTTGTCAACAGGTAGATATGTAACTGCAAAGCCTGACTTTTCAAGGAATCGGGCACTATTGAGGATTGAGTGATGTTCAACCTTGGAGATTATAATATGTTTTCCTTTGTTCTGAAATGCAAGTGCGATACCGCGTAAGGCAAAGTTGTTTGCCTCTGCACCATTTGATGTAAATATTATCTCGTTTATCTTTGCGTTTATAAGAGATGCAACAGAAGCCCTTGCATTTTCAATTGCTTCTTTTGCCTTTGCACCCAGTGGGTAGATGCTCAAAGGGTTTCCAAATTCTTCCTTAAGGTAAGGCATCATTGCATCCAGTGCCTCGGGATGCAATGGGTTTGTTGCTACATTGTCAAGGTATACCTTTTCCATAATTACTCCTTGTGTAATCTCATTATACTGAGAAATCAAGCATCATTAAGTTTTTTTACATAAAACTTATAATGGTCGGGTTCTTCTTTAATCCCTAAGAATTCATTTCCTGTTTTATTACACCATGCCGGGATGTCCTCAAGTGCACCATCGTAATCTGTAAGGATTGCAAGGACCTGTCCGACCTTAAGTTCTTTTATCTTCTGTTGTAATGTGAGCAGGTGCATCGGGCACATCATATAAATAATGTCCGTAGTTGTATCAGCCTCTAATGGTTTATCAAGAAATTTTATCTCTGCCTCTCCGATTGCCATTATCTACCCTTCAAGCCTATGTTCATATATAGGAAATTATTAAACACAGAGACACTGAGACACAGAGAACTTAGAACTAAAAAGTAAAAAGTCTTTCTTATGTTTTTAGTTCTAAGTTTTAAGTTTTGAGTTTTTATTAATCTCTCTGTGCCTCCGTGTCTCTGTGTTTAATTAAGTCTTTGTTCTTCTTTTTCGCCACAGGCGAATCAGCAGAGGCTGATAATAAGTCATTAAGGCTTATGGTCTCAAGGAATCTCTCGATCTTCTCTCCCAGCGACTTCCACAGGAGTCTTGTCACGCATCTTTCAACCCTGTTGCAACCTTTTGCACCGGGGCCCAGACACTGTGTAATAGCTACGGGTCCTTCAAGTGCCTTAAGGATTTTACTTACACTTATATCATCAGGTTTCTTGCTTAACACATACCCCCCACCAGGACCTTTATGACTTTTAATAAGCCCATCCTTTCTCAATTTATTTAATATCTGCTCAAGGTAAGAAATAGAGACCCCCTGCCTTTCTGCGATTTCCTTGATTGTTATAGGTCCCTGCGGGTAGTTCTTTGCTATCTCAAACATAGCCCTTACACCATATTGTCCTTTGGTGGATAATCTAAGCACAGATATAAAATATAATAGTTTACTAAAATTGTCAAGTATTGTTTTCGCTGTGTGAATAACTGTCAAGCCAATTTAGAAATGTCCTATTCCTGCCAAAATAGAAATGTCATAAATTGGGGGTCTTCGCATAAGAGTGTAGGTTAATTCCTGATTTGGGATTTGCAAATAAACGGCACAAAACCGCTCAGCGAATTTGAAAGGGCAATGAAAGAACTTGTAAAATTAAAATAGGGACAGCCTGTTGTCAGGCTGTCCCAAAACTCCCGAAATGTCGTTTTTTACTGATAGTATCTGGCAAGGGCAAAAAAAGAAACTCCGCGCTTATATAAAGAATATCCTGCTGCTACAATCTTACCATCAGACTGGATACCAAGTGCAGAGGCTCTATTGCCATTTAAAATAGCAGTGGTTACTTTACCACCTGTGCCAAAGGATGTATCAAGTGAGCCATCTGTATTGTATCTGGCAAGGGCAAAATCAAGATTACTGCTATTACCCAAATCCCGATATAGAAATTGTGTATACCCATCCGAATAGCATTTAGAGGCAATTTTTTCACTACACGGTAGTTGTGTCTGTCAAATTAGCCTCTAAAATCTCTTTTGCACTGAAGTGGCGTCTCAAATATCCGTGTTTCCTTTAGCTTATAGCTTATAGCTTATAGCTAAAAAGCTCTTCAATACTTTTTCTTATCCCCTTGAATAATTCCAGCTT
>JACQXB010000039.1 GCA_016208965.1 Nitrospirota bacterium | reverse complement strand
ATGTCGACATAAGCGATTATAAGGCATTTTGCGAAGCCGATTTTTTAAAAAATGTCAGTTATGAAGGCAGATCAGGTAAAATACAAAAAGCGGACATTTCTAAATCAGTAAGAATAGGACATTTCTAAATCGGTAGAACATCAAGATGTTTTTCCATGACTTTTTTTGCCTTTTTTGATAAAATCTTCAACATCTTGACCTCTGCAGGTAAATTAAAAGATAATCTGCTGGATGTAACAGATTTAGTGTATCGCTTTTCTACACTGATTATAAGGATTATTGTCCATATTAATGGCGGTTTTCATGTAGAAGGAAAAGGGAACATACCATTTAAAGGAGGGGTAATAATAGCATCAAATCATATAAGTTATTTAGACCCTCCTTTAATAGGAGCTGCCCTGCTGAGAAGGGCAACTTTTATGGCAAGGAGGGGACTATTCAATATCCCTTTGTTAGGCTGGTATATAAAACACTTTGCCATTCCTGTTGACAGGGAAAAGACACTCCCGTCAACTATAAAAGAGGCTGTGAGAAGGCTAAAAAACGGAGAAGCGATTGTTTTATTCCCTGAAGGCAGGAGGAGTGAGACAGGAGAACTACTTGAAGGGAGGAAGGGGGTGGGGTTAATAGCGTGTAAGGGTAACGCGGCAGTAATCCCAACCCTTATTGTTGGCACGGATAAGGTGCTGCCTGTTGGAGGTAAATGGTTCCGGAGGGCTAAGGTATCAGTAATATTCGGTAAGCCATTATATTTCCATGACACAATAGAGGGAGGGCATGAGTCATACGAACTCATCACTCAAAGGATTATGAATGCAATAGGGGAGTTAAAAAAGAGTTATGCAGATAATAGTAGCTGAAAAAGGGGGCTTTTGTTTTGGTGTTAAGCGGGCAATAGATATGGTCTTTAACCTTGCTAAAGAGACAAAGGAAGGTGTATATACCTTTGGCCCATTAATCCATAACCCTCAGGTTGTTAATGATCTCATGATGAAGGGGATAAAAATAACCGAGGATGTTCATTCTCTTGATATAAAAACCCTGATTATCAGGACACACGGTGTGCCTCCAAAGGTGTATGAAGAAATCTCAAAAATGGGGTACAAGGTTGTTGATGCCACATGTCCATTTGTAAAAAAGGCACAGCATTATACGAGAAAACTAAAAGATGAAGGTTATCAGGTAATTATCTTAGGTGATAGAGATCACCCTGAGGTTAGGTCATTACTTGGCTTTGCAGGAGATGATGCTGTTGTTGTGAAGGGTAACGAAACTATACCGCCCCTTAAAAAAAGAGTCGGGATAATTGCTCAAACCACCACACCACTTAATGCCCTAAAAAAGCTTGTAGGTGAGGTTGTTGGATTGGCAAAAGAAGTAAAGGTCCATAACACCATATGTAACTCTACATCCCTTAGGCTTGAAGAGACGAGGAATCTGGCAAAAGAGGTAGATATCATGATTATTGTTGGAGGTAGGGATAGTGCTAATACAACTCAACTTGCCAATCTTTCAAGGGAGATTTGTCCAATGGTCTGTTTTATAGAGGGAGCGGGTGAACTAAAAGATGAATGGTTCACTGCTGTAGGTAAGGTAGGTATCACAGGAGGGGCATCAACACCGAGATGGGTTATAGATGAGGTGGCAGAGAAGATTAAAAAATTTCTTTTAGGAGATAATGTATAATAGACACTATGGAGCTACAGGAGGACATAGAAAGGCTTTACGCTGAAACCTTCAGGGGTTTATATAACGGAGCAATCGTTATCGGGGAAATTATCCAGATAAGGCAGGACGGCATTATTGTAGATATAGGATATAAATGTGAAGGTATTGTCCCAGTGGCTGAATTTTCACCCGATGAGCTCAGTGCCCTGAGACAAGGCAATAGGATAGAGGTCTATGTAGTATATAAAAATGCACAGGATGGTTTTATGCTCCTATCGAGGAATAGGGCTGTAGAAACAAGGACTTGGGATATATTAGAGGATGTCTTCCATAAGGGGCTGCCTATTGAGGGTAAAATCATTGCGAAGGTTAAGGGAGGAATGACTGTAGATATTTCAGGGGTAAAGGCTTTCCTCCCTGCATCCCATATAGACTTAAAGGTATTAAAAGACATTGACTATCTTATAGGACAGGTATTCCCATTCCGCGTTATAAAACTGGACAACAAACGTTCTAATGTAATAGTCTCAAGACGTGTTTTGCTTGAAGAAGAGCGTGAGAAACTAAAAAAGGAAACATTGGCACGACTTAAAGAAGGGACTATTGCAAAAGGTGTTGTGAAAAACATTACAGACTATGGGGCATTTATTGACCTTGGAGGGGTTGACGGCTTAGCGCATATATCAGATATGTCATGGGGCAGGATAAGTCATCCAGGGGAGTTGTTCAGTGTAGGAGATACGGTGGAAGTGGTTATCCTTAAATTTGACAGAGAGGGGGAAAAGGTAACCTTAGGTTATAAGCAGAAAAAACCTGACCCATGGACATTAGTAGAGGAGAAATATCCACCTGGCAAACAAGTTCGTGGGAAAGTTGTAAGTACCGTTGATTATGGAATATTTATAGAACTTGAAGATGGGATTGAGGGGCTTGTGCACATAACAGAGATTGATTGGTCACGAAATATTAAAAAACCTTCCAAGTACTTCTCCATAGGTGATATTGTTGAGGCAGTTGTGCTTAAGGTTATAGGTGCTGAGAAAAAAATATCATTAAGTATAAAACAGCTTAAACCAAGCCCATGGGAGATTGTAAAACAGAAATATACAGTTGGACAGAGGGTTAGTGGGAAGGTAAGGAACTTTGCAGATTTCGGGGCATTTATAAACATAGAGGAAGGAATAGATGCACTACTTCATATATCTGATATGTCATGGACAAAACATATAAAGCATCCTTCGGATGTATTTAAAAAGGGGCAGGAGGTTGAGGTTGTGATTCTAAGTATTGACCCGGAAAGAGAAAGGATGGCAGTTGGGCTAAAAGAGCTGATCCCTGATCCATGGACTGAGGAAATACCTAATAAATATCCGGTAGATAGTCATGTAAAAGGAAAGATAATAAAGCTCGCAAACACAGATATTTTTATTGAGCTTGAAGATGGCATAGAGGGACTTGTAAGTTATTCCGAAATTAATAAAAACCCACACGAAGATATTTCTAATTCTTATAAAATAGGCGATGAATTAGTAGCAAAGATAATAAATGTTGACTCATCTAAAAGAAGGATAGACCTTGTCATAGAAATAACAGGAGCTTAAAGATGAAAAAGTTTTTGGTTTTTTTTACTGTTATTATAGTGCTTGTAGCAATTCTTAGTTTTATATTAACCATTTTACATAAGGTTCCAATTGGAGAACGTATTGCACTCATAAATGTCAGAGGGGTAATTTTAGACTCTAAGGATGTAGTAGAAGAGTTAAAAGAATACTCTAATGATAACTCAGTAAAGGCTATAGTCCTCAGGGTTGAAAGCCCGGGGGGCGGGGTTGCGCCTTCACAGGAGATATACGAAGAAATAAAGAAGGTGAAGGAAAAGAAAAAAGTGGTAGTTTCCATGGGGACTGTTGCTGCCTCTGGTGGTTACTATATTTCATGTCCTGCTCACAAAATTGTTGCTAATCCAGGGACACTTACAGGCTCTATTGGTGTAATTATGGAGATACCAAACTTCAAGGGGCTTATGGATAAGATTGGTGTAAAAACCGAGGTAATAAAGAGCGGTAGATATAAGGATATAGTTTCTGCCTTTAAATCTGTGGCACCCGGGGAGAAAAAAATCCTTCAAGAACTCCTTGACGATGTTCATGACCAGTTTATCACTGCTGTTGCCGAGAGTAGAAATATGAAAATTGAAGATGTAAGGGAATTGGCTGATGGGAGGATATTCACAGGTAAAGCCGCTAAAAAATTTGGGCTTATTGATGAAATAGGGACACTTGAAGACGCAATTAAATTAGCTGCAAAGATTAGCGGAATAAAAGGGGAACCTCAGGTTGTTTCAAAGAAAGAGAAATTCAGTCTCTTGTCCCTTATTGCAGGGCAGATGCCCAATGAACTGATAAAAGACGGTTTCCCAACTGTTAAGGTAAGATACTTACTTTCGCCATAAAACAGTAAACAGTAAATAGTAAATAGGTCTTAGTCTTTAACTAAATACTATTCACTAACGACTATTCACTTATAAAAAGGGAGGTATTTATGACAAAATCAGTCCTCATAGAAAAGATAACAGAAAAGGTTAAGGACATTAATCTTTCGAGAAAGCAGACAGAGATTGTGGTAGAAACAGTGTTTGACAGCATAAAAAGTTCACTCGCTAATGGAGAAAAGGTGGAGATACGGGGTTTTGGCAATTTCAGGCTTCGCCAGAGGAAACCAAGAAAGGCAAGAAACCCAAAGACCGGAGAGTCTGTTGAGGTTCCAGCAAAAAGGGTTCCATTTTTTAAGGTTGGAAAAGAGCTCAAGGAAATGGTGAACATGGGATAGTCCGCCACGGCGGAAAAGTAGAATTTTTTTATCCACCAATTTTTGGCATTGGTCTTAAGTAATTGAGTTTGCTCTCACATACAATATTATGCCCTGCAGGCTTAATCTCTATGGCAAGCCGTATCAGTCTTTCAATCTCTGCGTCAGGTGTTTCATTCCTTAAGGGGGTTTTTAAATCTATCTCTGTCTCTGAGAATAGACATGGTCTTAGTTTTCCGTCTGAGGTTAGGCGGAGGCGGTTACATTCATTACAGAACTGATGGGATATTGGATTAATAAAGCCTATCACCCCAGGTGCACCATCAAATCTGAAATATCTTGCAGGCCCTGAACCGAGTATCTGTTTCAGGGCAGGGCCTAATTTTCTTATCTTCACAGGTGTAATAGGCGCTATTTTCTCTACGATAGATTTTATCTCGTTAAGCGGGATATACTTTTCAGGGCCCCATATCTCCCTTGCACCAAATGGCATAAACTCTATAAAACGTACCTGATATGGTTTCTTTAAAGTTATCCTTGCAAAGTCCCCTATTTCATCATCATTAAAACCCCTGATAACTACCATATTTATCTTAACAGGCGAAAGTCCTGCCTTATCAGCCTTTTCAATTCCACAAAGGACATTTTTAATATTGCCCCCTCTTGTTATCTCTTTATATATATCGGGTCTTAAGGAGTCAAGGCTCACATTAACACGATCCAACCCCGCCTTTACAAGCTCATCGGCAAATCTTTCAAGGAGTATTCCATTGGTGGTCAGGCTTAGATTCTCTACTCCTTCAATAGCCCTAAGTGAAGAAATAAGGTGGGTGATATTTTTTCTTGCGAGAGGTTCACCACCGGTAATTCTTATTTTCTTTACACCGAGAGATGTGGCAATTTTTGCAACCCTTACAATCTCTTCATAACTCAAAGTCTCTTTATGTTTAAAAGGTTTCACTCCTCTGGGAGTCATGCAGTAAATACATCGGAGGTTACAGCGGTCAGTAATGGAGATGCGGAGATAGTCTATCCTTCTGCCAAAGGGGTCTTTCACTGCTTTTGCTTCGTTGTCGAAGCAGGAGGGCTAAGTTTTTTCTTTGCAAGTTCTACCTCTTCAGAATCAGGGAATTTGTTAATGAGTTTTTCCAGGATTATTTTGCCGGTCTTTTCATCTTTTAGCTCATAAAATGCTAAACCCTGTTTCAGCATTGCTGCAGAAGCTTTTTTACCCTCGCGGTTCTTTTTTAAAAGTTCCTCATATGCAATAATGGCGTCCTCATAATTTTTTTCTATGTAATAACTCTCGCCTATCCAGAATCGGGCATTGTCCGAATATTCATTTTCAGGATAATTTTTCAACAGGGACAAAAATTTTTCTCTCGCCTCACTGAACTTGCCTGACTTGTGAGTCTCATATGCTTCCATATAAACATCCTTAACTTCTCTTTCAGAAATCTCTTGTTCTTCTTTTGGCTCTTCTACTTTTTTAACATCCTCAGCAGGATTTTGGTTTTTATCTGGAGCCGTTGCTGACCCTAATCTGGCGAGTTTTCCTTTTAATTCATTTACCGAAATTTCTAATTCCTTTACCTTTGCAATAAGTGTATCTTTGCTTTCCATCAGTTCTTTTGAAGTTTTCTCTGAGAAATACCGTGCCTCTTCAAAGCGGCCAGTTATAATCTGGAGCTCTCCAGTAAGTGCATGCACCTTTGTCAGTATGTCCGAGACAGCTGACTTTGTAGCTTTTTGTTCTTCTCCTAACTCCTTCAAATGTTTATTTAGCTCGCCACTTTGTTCCGGGAGCTGGCTTTCTAATGCCTTAATTTTTTGTTTTATATCTTTAATCTCGCTCTTTGATTCATTGATGTCAAATTGTATCCTTCCAATATCCTGTGATGTAGCACAACCAGCAAATATGATAGAAGTAAGAAGTAAGAAGTAAGAAGTAAGAAGTATAGGAGTGAACAGGGAACAGTATTTCCTACTTCCTACTTCCCCCTTCCCACTTTTGTTACTTTGTAACAATAAAGTATGCCCTCCTGTTTTTCTGATAGCAGTCTTCATTCTGCTCTGTGCAGAGGGGCTTCTCTTCACCGTAACTGATGGTGTCTATTCTTGCGGGGGTAATTCCCTGAGAGACGAGATAATCCTTCACTGCCCTTGCCCTTTTCTCTCCAAGTGCAAGATTGTATTCATTGGTTCCCCTCTCGTCGCAGTGACCCTCAATAAGGACATTTATATTCTTATTTTTATTGAGCCGCGAGGCAATAGAATCCAGTACTGCTTTGGCATCTGGCCTTATATCATATTTGTCAAAACTAAACAGGACATCTTTGAATTCAAATGGATGCTCCTCAACTATAGATGGACCAACTTTAGCTTCCTTTACTGCCTCTGTTAAAACCTTCTCTGTTACAACCTCAACCTTTTTAGGAGTCTCCTTTTCCCTTTGAACCTCCTTGGGTTTTACATCCTCTGCCTTAGCAGGTTCTTCAGGTGGCTTTACGTACTTTTTTGCACAACCAATAGCAACAAAAGCTATCAAAACTAAAATCAAAATTTTTTTCATTCTATACCCTCCTTTTCTAGGACACTTGAATCCTATTTCATATATGGTATGGCGACCATTTTGGATTCATTGCCTTTATATCTTTGGGTGTAATCCTTTTCTGCCTCTCACCATTGATGCTCATTAAATATATTCCTTTGCTGCCGTCTCTATCAGAGTCAAAGGCTATAAACATCCCGTCAGGAGAAAGTGTTGGGTTTTCATTATTTCCTTTCTCAGTGAGTTGTCTCAAATCGCTACCGTCAAATTTTATCATAAATATATGATTATTGCCATCCTTTCTGCCAACAAAGACTATCCATTTGCCATCAGGAGACCACATTGGAGAGGTATTATATGAGCCTTCAAATGTAAGTCTTCTTAATCTTGCCCCATCTGCATCCATTATGTATATCTGGGGAGAGCCTCCCCTATCTGATACAAAGGCAATTTGAGAGCCGTCAGGAGAAAATACCGGCGATACATCAATACCAAAAGATTTTATAAGTTTTCTATGATTACTTCCATCAATATTCATAACATATATCTCAGGACTGCCATCTTTTGATGATGAAAATGCTATGAGACCATTAGGGGAAATCCCTCCAACGAGATTAAGGCTTTTACCTGAAAATAGCATCGTCTCTTTATATTTTTCAAGGTCCAGCGAATAAATTCCCCAATTCCTGTCTCTCTCTGAAGAATAAACGAGGTACTGGCTATCATGGGACCAGCTTTGACTCAAGGTTAATCCCTTTGCAACTACCCTCACAGGATTATATCCATCCCAGTCCATTATATAAAGCCCCTTTTTGTCAGATGAATTTACTGTGTAAGCAAGCCTTGTCCTGAAAATCCCATCTTTGCCTGTTATCACCTTGAAAATATCATTTGAAATGCTGTGGGATAGTGCACGAAGAATACTTTTTGATGCTGTGTATCGTTTGCTCAAAATCTCCTCGTTTTTTATTAAATCAAAGACAAGGACATCTGTTTTTATTATTTCCGAGACAGCAGCATCTATTTTAACTGTAATCTCTGCCCCTAAAATGTCAGGGTCTGTTAGATGAAAAATCCCTGTAAAATCCAGATCGTTTTTGACAATCTCTGCCACTTCTTTTGCCTCATCAGGTCCTGTATGACTAATTGATAAAGGAAGTTTTCTGAAAGCAGGGGCTGTTATATCAATGTAGACCTTAGCATCAGAGGCAGTGAACAGTGAACAGACTAAAAAGAAAATCATGATGCATGATGCACGATACATGATACAAGATATTAAATTTCTATATCCTGAATCTTGAATCTTGCATCTTGTATCTTTAAGATTCACGGAATAAACCTTAAGCCTATTTCCATTTCCCCATCAGGCGGAGGGGGGAGCGGATTTGCCTTGGAAATAGCCTTTATCGCAGAACGGTCAAAAAGCAGATCGCCTGAGGATTTTTCCACTTCCCGCACTTTTATCTCTCCATTTTTTCTTATGATTACAGAAATGATTGTTTCAAGGCCTGATATATTGTGGTTCGGGTGGACCCAATACCCCCATATTTTTTGCCTTATTATGTCTTCGTAAAAGACTATATCTTCACTTTCGCCTGCTGCACCCGTGACCTCTGCAGATTTTGGCGTCCCAATGGTTCTCTCTTTCCGGATTTGAATCTCGCGTTTTTTCTCTTGTTCAAGTGTTTTTGTTAGTTTACTTATTGCCCTAAGCCTCTCTATCTCCTTTGCAACATTTTTCTCTTGTTCAAGTGTTTTTGCCAGCTTAGTTATTGCCCGAAGCCTTTCGGCCTCTTTTGCAATTTCAACCTCCATATCTGCCTTTGGCTGCGGTATTGGTTTAACTACCTTTGGTGTTGTCGCTTTTTCAATAATGGTCACCTTTTTTACGATCTCTTTACTTTTTATTTCCACAGGGGGTTGAATTATTGTTCCCGTTTCATATTTTTCAATTGGCCCAACAAGCTTCACGGAGAATGGCCTGTAATCCCTTGTTTTTGGTTTAGTAGGAATGGTTACCATCGCTACGAAAATCAAATGCAATATTACAGAGACTAATACAATCCTTAAAAGACTTGGTTCTTTCCCGATGCTTCGGGAGTATTTCATTGAAGTCGTACTCTTGGTTCGGTGATTATCCCCAATCTTTCTATTCCAATTTCTCTCAGTTCCCCCATAACCTCCACTACAACACCATAAGGAACATCTTTATCAGCTTTAAGAAAAACATCCCTGTTAGGCATTGAAGCGAGATTTGTTTTAAGCATGTTTATGTCTGTAAGGGACTTGTCTATATACATCTTACCATCTTTTTTAATGGTTATGATAACCCGTTCAGTTGGAGATAGTTCCTTGCCTTTTGCCTGAGGCAGTTTAATGTCTATTCCCTGCTGAAGCAGGGGCGCTGTAACCATGAAGATTATAAGAAGAACGAGCATAACATCTACAAAAGGGGTAACATTAATCTCTGAAAGAGCCTGTCTTCGTCTCTGCATAAACCCTCGTAAATTGTTCTATTAATTCTTGAGAGAAGTCTTCCATAGCTATTATATTACTACGAGCCCTACTGAGATAATAGTTATATGCAATTACCGCAGGGATTGCAGCAGCAAGTCCCGCGGCTGTTGCTATAAGTGCTTCTGCAATTCCAGGAGCGACTACTGCAAGTGAGGCAGAGCCAATCCTTCCGATGCCTCTGAAGGCATTCATTATCCCCCATACAGTTCCAAAAAGACCAATAAAAGGCGTTGTTGAGCCTGTTGTTGCGAGGAATGTAAGGTATCTTTCAAGACGGGCGGCTTCAAGTGACTCAACCCTTTTTAATGTTCTTTTTATCTCTTCTCTGTCAAATTTTTCCATAGGTTCTGCAGAATAAATCGCCCTGAAAAGATTTGCCAGCGGAGTAAGTGTAAGTGTTTTTGTGGATTGGTACAATCTGTTCCAATCTTTACCTTTTTTAAAGGCGCGATAGAATTTTTCAGACTCTTTTTCAATCTTTGAAAAGAATCTGAATTTATAAATAATAATAGTCCAGGAAAAGACAGAAAACCCGAGCAGGATTAAAAGCACAATTTTTACAACAAATCCTGCCTCAAGTATAAGATTTAATATTGTATCTCCACCCATAATTGTTATAGCTTAAGGAAAAGTTTCTAAAAAGTCAAAATATTGTATAAGTTCTCCGAAAAATAGACATAGAAAGTTGTCATTGCGAGCAGGTCCCTCGCTTGTCATTGCGAGAACCCTTCGGGTTCTCGCAATGACAAATAAATCAACTGTTTTATAATTCTATGTCTATTTTTCGGAGTTCTCTATCATATTGGGATATTGCTTTAATTGATTTTATATACCCCGCTGCTTGCAGCGTTTGGGAACCCTTTTTGTTTTGTTGTTTGGTTGTCATTCCCCGATTAAATCGGGGAATCCAGTACTTATGTTTATGGATTCCGCATCAAGTGCGGAATGACAGCGTTTTTAGTT
>JACQXB010000038.1 GCA_016208965.1 Nitrospirota bacterium | reverse complement strand
TCGACATAAGCGATTATAAGGCATTTTGCGAAGCCGATTTTTTAAAAAATGTCAGTTATGAAGGCAGATCAGGTAAAATACAAAAAGCGGACATTTCTAAATCAGTAAGAATAGGACATTTCTAAATCGGTAGAACAAAAATAGCGAAAAATCTTTTCTTTTGTATATCAATCTGTTAATATGCAGAAAACTATATACTAACTGGTTATATATAATTCATAATCAAGGAGTACCTTCATGAAGGGAACTAGCTTTATTGAGATGAACAAAATGGAGATGGAAGAAATTCGTGCAATACATGAGGAGTTTCGTTTTTATCGGCAGTCCGGGCTCGCTTTATCAGCTACATTACTTGTGCTTTGCGGGACTCTCTTTAAGCTCTACTTTGATAAACTGACATTTCCAATTTCATATACGTGCATAAATATATCATTATTTCTTTCCCTTTCAATTTCAATTATTTCTGCTGTTTCGATTCAAATATGTCATTTTATGGGGTACAAAAATATGGCGCGTCGACATTTTCCTCCAGCAGGCTTCGATCAGACAAAATGGGCAAATGACCGATGGACTACGAGTAATCGATGGTTTAAGGTCGGGGAAATATCTGTTTGGGTTTCTGCAATATCTCTTTTGATAGGATTCTTTACATCGGTTTACCTTTGGAGTATTTCTTGAAAGCAATTTTTATTATTTATGAATTGAAGAAAATATTAAGAAGCTGAAACAATAAAAATATAACAAGTCAGTGCAGAAGGACATGGCATAAAACCGCCGTGCCTCTGAACTCAGCGAGGGGAAAGCGGGGGAAAGCGTAGTCAGACTTGCCAGGCTGTTGAAAAAGTCCTCAACAGCCTTGATTACACCGATTAGGAAAAATGATTACACAGATATTTCAAGAAACTTTAATCTGTGTAATCTTGGCTTTTATCTGTGTAATCAGAGATTGTTGAGTTTTTCAACAAGCTCTTGCCTATTGACATTTGAACGAAGCGAGTAAGCGAGGGTCAAACCTTCAAAATTCAATTATGTAAAAAGACAAAGCCTAACAAACAAATCCAGCAGACGGTTGATAGCCGCCGCTGATTTTGGCGTTATCCTCCGATTCCAAGCGAAAGATGCTTGTTGTTCAGTATGCCACAAGCAAGTCACAGCGTGACAGATTCCCATACATTCAATTTACCACCCCATGTTACCAGTTCACTAAACCCCGTTAGAAAGTCGGTGTATTCTTTCTAACGGGGTAAACGCTGAACTTAAGAGAAAATCCGATTAATCAATAACTTGACTTTTGTTTTTCTCGTATTTAACATGAGTTAAGCTAATTAATATGAAGATCGGCGTTTTTGGCGGAACATTCAACCCCATACATTATGGACATTTAAGAACTGCCGAGGAAGTGCGGGAGAAACTCGGGCTGGACAAGATTATCTTTATACCAACTGGCAAGCCACCTTTTAAAAAACCAGAACTTGCCCCTGCCCGACATCGTTATGAAATGATAAGAACAGCTATAAAGGATAACCCCTTTTTTGATGTTTCAGACATTGAAATAAAAAGACGCGGGGTATCTTATTCTGTTGATACCATGCAGAGATTAGTTGAAAAACACAAGGACGCAGAGTTTTTTTTTATAGTCGGAATTGATGCCTTCTTTGATTTACCATTATGGAGAGAGCCTGACAAACTCATAAGCCTTACAAAGTTAGTTGTTATATCAAGACCTACTTTTTCTTTTGCTGATTTATCATCTTCACCATATCTCAAGGGTGTCTCTAAAAAAATCTTAAAGGAACTTGATAGAAGAGACAGAAGCATGTTCTCTTTCCCCGTTAGAAAGAAAGCCTTGCCTTCTATGTGTAATAAAATATATAACGAGCCTTCTAAAGGGGTTTATACAGGCAAAAAGGTGTTCCTATGTAAGATTACAGGGCTTGATATTTCAGCATCACACATGAGGGCGCTTATAAGGTCAAGAAATAGCATAAAATATCTCTTGCCTGATTCTGTGGAATCCTATATAATTTCTAATGAATTATATAAAAGTTAAGAGTTTAGAGTTAAAAGTTAAAAATTTGTATGTAGGAGTTTTTACTTTTCACTTGTAACTTTTCACTTGTAACTTATTTTTTTGGAAAGGAGGGGAAGTCCTTTAAAAGATAGTAGGGAA
This sequence comes from Nitrospirota bacterium, assembly GCA_016208965.1. Lineage (GTDB taxonomy): Bacteria > Nitrospirota > Thermodesulfovibrionia > UBA6902 > DSMQ01 > JACQXB01. Next base: position 10,317 of record JACQXB010000038.1, on the reverse strand, counting down.
AAGGCTATAAAGGCTGCAAAAATAGCCTCCAGTAAAAAAGCCAGAGATATAATTATCCTTGATTTAAGCGGTATTACTCCTATAGCTGATTACTTTGTAATCTGCTCCGGGGAAAATCCAACGCATATCAAGGCATTAGCAGACGCAATAGAGGAGAATTTTTCAAAAAAGAAGATAACCCCTCTCGGTGTTGAGGGATTTAGCCTTGCACGGTGGGTTTTAATGGATTATGATGATGTAGTAATTCATATCTTTGATGAAGAAACAAGGAATTACTACGAGGTTGAGAAATTATGGCTTGATGCCTCGCGAATAACAATGGACGAGTTAGAGAAGCACGGTAGAGGACGAAATCGTGGCGAAAATCTTTTAAGAGAGAAAGTTAAAGATAAAGCGGTGAAATGACAAAACTTGCGGTTTCCTTATTTATAATATTTATAGCTGCACTTGGTTACCTCGCAATTCTGAATAAAGAAACTGTTACCCTGAAACTTGGAGAGAACCATATTTATGAAATCCCAAAGATTGCCTTAATCCTCCTTTCTGGCGCCTTTGGTGCACTCTCGATGCTTATTATTGTTGCCATCAGAGATACCAAGCATTATATTGAAAACTGGCGGAACCAGCGCCAACAAAAAAGGGACTTGCGAATACAGGAGGCATACGGAAGGGGATTAGATGCCTTCATAGCTGGCAAGGATGAGGAGGCAGAGGAAATATTTAATCGTATCATTCAGGATGAACTAGCACATCTAAATAGCCTATTAAGGCTTGGGGACATCGCGTTTAAGACAGGGAATAAAGGCAGGGCAAAGGATTTTTATACAAAGGCAAGGGAAATACAGCCGCGAAATATAGAAGTCTTGTTCTCTCTTGAGAAGGTATTTGAGGCAGAACAAAAATGGAATGAGGCATTAAGATACCTTGACAATATCCTTGAGATGGACGAAGAAAATCCCAATGCACTTTACAGAAAGAGAGAAGTTTATGAGACTAACAAGAATTGGGAAGCACTCTTGGATGTTCAGTATAAAATTCTTAAAAGTGATATTCCACAAAGAGAAAAACAGAAGGAGCATAAAAACCTTGCAGGATATAAATATGAATTGGGGTGTCACTACCTTGAAAAAGGAGATATTGAAAAGGCAAAAAAAGTTTTGAAGGCTATTATAAAACTTGATAAAAATTTTTCATCTGCCTATCTTGCGCTTGCAGAATCATATCTGAGAGAGGGTAATGTTGAGGAGTCTGAAAGTCTCCTTATAAAGGGATACGAGACAATCCCTACGTTAGCCCTTCTTATGAGGCTTGAGGACATTCTTATAGGTGTTGGAGAGCCCGGAAGAATTATAGACATTTATCAAAAGGCGATTCAAAATAATCCGGCGGACCCCAAGCTCCATTTTTTACTCGCTAAACTTTACTACCGTCTCGAGATGATAGATTATGCCTTTGAAAAAATTAATGCGGCGTTAGATACAGCCACTGTGGATTACCATTATCTGCACACCCTCCTTGGTAATATTTATGAAAAACGGATGCAGCATGATAAGGCATCCCAGGAATTCAAAAAGGCACTGAAGGTGGACAAACCCGTGCTTGTTCCTTTCTGCTGTCATGAATGTGGTTATACTACAAAGGACTGGTTAGGCAGATGTCCTGAATGCAAATCATGGAATACCTTTGCAATTGACCTTGATGGAACCTGTAAGGCTTAGAAGAGAAAAGGTTGTACTGGATACAAGTCTGTTTGTAAATCCTGAAGTACGCGGTGATTTTGGAAATACACCAACTGAAGCAGTAGAGGGCTTTCTCTTTCTGGCAGCACAAATACCCACACTTGAATTCTATATGCCATCATCTATTTTTAAAGAACTTTTAAACTTTATAGAACCTGATAAAATATCAGGGGATTTGTTCACCATCCTTCATCAAAAATCACCCCGCAAACATGAACTCACCTGTCCTGCTTTTTTACTTTATGAGCTTATTGAGGACATAAGGGAGAGAGTCAATAAAGGGCTCAGGGTTGCAGAAAAGGCTGTAAGGGGCGTAAGCAAAGGTGATGAAAAAGAAGTCATACAGAGCCTAAGGAAAAATTACAGAGACGCCCTGAGAGAGGGGATAATTGACAGCAAGGAAGATGTAGACCTCATGCTCCTTGCAATGGAACTTAATGCATTGCTCGTTACAGTTGATTACGGTGTTATAGAGTGGGCGGAAAAATTAGGTATAAGATGGTTGTTACCTTCAAAATTTAAGGACTATCTCTTAAGCTCAATAAAAAGGGTGAAGGAGCAAATAACGGTTGGTGCCGAAGGCGGGAGTTGAACCCGCACGGAATTGCTTCCACCAGACCCTGAACCTGGCGCGTCTGCCAGTTTCGCCACTTCGGCAATAAGCAAAAGTGAGAAATAAAAACTAAGAAATGGGAACTGAAGGGAAGATATTGTGTCTTTTACTTCTTACTTCCCACTTTTTACTTCTCACTTAATGGAGTTTGAAAGGGATTATCCCCTTCTATCTCTATTAACTTCATTGACTTACGCTGAAATACTAAAATTCCGACCCCCCTGTTTTTAATAGTCTTGTCTTTAATAATCCATCTCCCCTGCCAGTTCAGATTGACCATCACCTTTGGCTCTGTTATTTTCACCATACGAGGGGTAAATGATAACTCAGCCTTGTCAAAAAAAAGCCATTCCATGATGTTTTTTGCAAACTCAGAAGATATATTGTCTTTAAGTGTGTCCCAATCCTTCTCCTCATATGCTGTTTTAATGACATTGGTTACCCGGATGACATCTTGTGTTATTAAGGAATCATCAGAAGGTTTTACCTTGCCTTTACCACTGCATCCATAAGATGTAAAGACTATAAGCATTAAAACAGCAACACCCTGTACCAGATTGTACAGGGCAAACATTTTTTTGTGTTGCAGCATGGTAAATGAATTTTACATCTTTAAATATTTTTTTTCAATATATGTGTGTTTGTCTTGACTCATGTTCTTCGTTTATATAATCTATCAATTGATAGATTGATTTCCTGTATGTTATATGGCTAAAAAGATACTTATTATAAAACCAAGCTCCCTTGGCGATGTTATCCATGCCTTACCCTTTTTAAAAACTATAAAGGATGCCTTCCCTGATGCTCATATCGCGTGGGTGCTGAATAAATCCTGTGAAGGGATACTTTCTGGAAACCCAATGATTGATGAGTTGATTATTTTTGATAAAGACCCATGGGGAAACATTAAAAGCATCTCAAAAACATTTAACGAAATAAAGGCATTGATAAAGACCTTAAGGGCAAAGCGTTTTGATATAGTAATAGACCTGCAAGGTCTTTTAAGAAGCGGAATTATGACGTTTTTTGCACGGTCACCGCTAAAGATAGGATTTGAAAACGCAAGGGAGGGCAGTAAGTTTTTTTATAATAAAAAAGTAAGGGTTGACACAGGAGCGCATGCGGTTGATAGGTACTTGGAGGTTGCAAGGGTAATACAGAAAGAACACAGAACACAGAACACAGAACACAGATTACAGAGCACAGAGACCAGAGCAGAAAAGATAGAGTTTCCGCTATATGTAGATAAGGCGGCAGAAGAAAACATAAAAAAACTCCTTGGGGGCATAAGTAACTATGTTGTAATAGTATCCTCTGCGCGCTGGCAGTCAAAGAGATGGCCTGCAGAATATTTTGGTATGCTTATATCAGGGCTTTCTATTCCATGTATTATTACTGGGACTGCTTCAGACAAAGAAACTGTGCAAAAGGTGATGGATGCATCAGGTGGGGAAGGCATTAATTTTTGCAGTAAAATAAATCTTAAGGAGTTAGCCGCCTTGCTTTCAGGTGCAAAGGCTGTGATAAGCGCTGATTCAGGCCCATTGCATATAGCAGCGGCGCTTGGAGTGCCTGTCGTAGCGCTTTTTGGCCCTACAGACTCTCACAGGACAGGTCCCTATGGATGGCAGAGAAGCAAAAAGGTTAAACTTTTACGTGCTTCCATCTCATGCAGTCCGTGCTTTAAGAAGAAGTGCAAAAATCCTTTATGCATGAGTAATATAAGCGTAGAAATGGTTTCTGAGGAACTAAAAGAATACCTATGAAAAATCTAAGATTCAAGACCTTATTTTCAATCTGTGTTCTGTGTTCTGTGTTCTGTGTTCTGGAAGTAAATGCTGAGCCATCAACCCCGGAGAAACTCATTTATTCTATTTACTGGTCAGGAATTAAGGCAGGCAATGCCTACTGGGATATTAATAATACCGCTGATGGTGCAGTAATCACATCCCGTGCAATGTCTGCTGATTTCATAAGCCTATTTTATAAGGTGGATGATTTTATACAAAGCACACTTTATCAGAATGGATATCCGAAAAATTATAAAATAAAGCTAAGAGAGGGCCGTCACAGAAGGGACAAGGAAGTAAGTTTTGGAAATAATGAAAACGGCTCTCAAAAAATTATCTATCACAATAAACTCAGCAATGAAACAATAGAGTTTAAGTCGGAGAAAAAAGTATTTGACTCATTATCAGGGTTCTATGAAATAAGAAAGAAAGACCTTTGGGTTGGCCGCTCTGAATATATGGAGATTTTTGATAATAAAAAATTCTATAGTGTAGAGGTTCAGGTATTGAGGAAAGAGAAAATAATGGTGCCGGCTGGTGAATTTGATACTATTGTTATAAAACCGATTCTTCAATCAGAAGGCATATTTATGAGAAAAGGCGATATATACATATGGCTTACAGATGATGAGAAAAAGGTTCCGGTTATGATGAAGAGCAAGGTTAAAGCAGGTAGTTTCACAGTGAAGCTTGTGGAAGGAGAATATTAGGGTAATGCTTTCAATAGCCATAATCACATATAACGAAGAAGAAAACATCAAAGATGCCCTTGAAAGCGTCAAATGGGCAGACGAGATCGTTGTTGTTGACTCATTCAGCACCGATAGAACAGTAGAGATATGCAGGGAATATACTGATAAGGTTTTCTCTTTTGAATGGCAAGGCTTTTCAGAGCAGAAAAACAAGGCGGTTTCATTGACAACGCATCAATGGGTTCTTGTTCTTGATGCGGATGAGCGTGTGACGGAAGGGCTTAAGAAAGAGACTATCAGCATTATCAGTAAACCACATTTTGAATTGGCAGACGGTTATTACATTCCAAGAAAAAATTATTTTTCCGGAAGATGGATAAGGCATGGCGGATGGTGGCCTGATTATACGCTAAGGCTTTTTAAAAAAGAGAAAGGTTTTTTCGAGAAGCGCGAGGTGCACGAAGCTCTGAAGGTTAACGGCAAGACTGGCTATCTCAAAAATCCCTTAGAGCACTATACATATAAAAACATAAAAGATTACCTGAAAAGAACGGACAGATACTCTACGCTTGCAGCATTAGAGCTTTTTAAAAATGGGCGCGGGGCTAATGTTATTGATATAACCATTAGACCGTTTGCTGCATTTTTTAAAATGCTTTTTCTGAGATTAGGCATACTTGATGGGATTTATGGCATAATAATTGCGTCGTTATATTCATTTTATACTTTTAGTAAGTATTCTAAATTATGGGAAATGAGGAGGATGTAAATGAATATCGGTGTTGTAGGTGCAGGCTATGTCGGGTTAATTACAGGGGCGTGTTTTGCTGAATTCGGGATTAATGTTACATGTGTAGATAACGACGAGAAAAAGGTTAAAGCACTAAGGAAAGGCACTGTGCCTTTCTATGAGCCCGGGCTTGAAGAATTGGTTCAGAGGAACATTAAGGCAGGGCGTCTTCATTTTACAAAAAATATTGCTGATGCAGTTAATTCTTCGCTTGCAATATTTATAGCAGTCGGCACACCTCCACTGGGAGACGGCTCAGCAGATATGAGATATGTTGAAGATGTTGCACGGGAAATAGCTAAACACATAAATAACTATAAAGTCATTGTAACAAAAAGCACAGTACCTGTCGGAACAGGAGAAAAGCTAAAACAAATTGTTTCAAAAAATTTAAGAGAGAATGTGGATTTTGATATTGTCTCAAATCCAGAATTCTTAAGAGAAGGTGCGGGCATAGAGGATTTTATGAGACCCAACAGGGTGGTAATTGGCGCCTCAAGTGCTCAGGCAGTAGCAATAATGAAAGACCTTTACAGGCCGCTTTATTTGATAGAAACTCCTTTTATCATCACAGATGTTAAGACTGCAGAGCTGATAAAATATGCGTCAAACGCATTTTTGGCAACCAAGGTTTCTTTTATCAATGAGATCTCGAGTCTTTGTGAGGCAGTTGGTGCAGATGTTCAGGTGGTTGCAAAGGCAATGGGGCTTGACCATAGAATAGGGCCAAAATTTTTGCACGCAGGCCCCGGATATGGAGGCTCATGTTTTCCAAAAGATATACGCGCTCTTATTAACATAGCCAAAGAAAAGGACGTTGAACTTGAAATAGTAAAGGCAGTAAGGAATGCTAATGAAAGACAGAAAGAAAGAATGCTAAGAAAGATTAAGGATGCAATAGGGGCACTAAAGGGCAAGACGATTTGCATCTTGGGGCTTTCCTTTAAGCCAAATACTAATGATACAAGGGAATCGCCGTCGCTTTATATTATTGATAAGCTTTTAAATCAAGGCGCAAAAATAAGGGCGTATGACCCCGCTGCAATAGAAGATGCTAAGAAGGTTTTCCCTAAGGTGGCATACTGCAAGGATTCTTATGATGCGGCAAAAGGAGCCGATGCCATATTAATAGTTACAGAGTGGAATCAGTTCAGAAGCTTAGATCTCAATAAGATAAAGAGTCTTGCTAAAGGCACCTTTTTCTTCGATCTAAGGAACATATACGAACCAAATAAGGTGAAGAAAATCGGCTTTAACTATTATTCTGTAGGAAGACCGTAACTAAAATTTTTCTGCAATCTATTGACAAAAAGTTTTTTCTCTGATAAACTTTTAAGGTTTTTTCCAGTACAAAAGTTCATGGAATAAATTTAATAAAAATACCATTTGTAAATACAAATAAAAATGGTGTAGCAATGGATTACACTATGGAAAAGTTCTGAGGGTAATCTTAACTTTAAATTAATAGAGGAGGATAGGTGCCAACAATAGCGCAGCTTATTAGTAAGGGTAGAGAGAATGCCTTTAGTCGTACAAAAAGCCCCGCGCTAATGTTGTGTCCCCAGAAAAGAGGGGTATGTACCAGGGTCTATACAACTACTCCTAAAAAACCTAACTCAGCATTAAGAAAAGTTGCAAGGATTAGACTGACTAATGGGATGGAAGTTACTGCATATATTCCGGGCGTTGGACATAATCTGCAGGAACATTCGATTGTTCTCATAAGGGGCGGGAGGGTTAAGGATCTGCCGGGTGTTAGATACCATATCATAAGGGGTACCCTTGATACACTTGGCGTTGCTGACCGCCGTCGTAGCAGGTCAAAGTACGGCGCCAAGAGGCCTAAATAATAATTTTAAGGTAAGAGAGATATGCCAAGAAGAAAAGTAATAGCTAAAAGAGATGTATTGCCAGACTCGATATACAACAGCAAACTTGTAGGCAAGTTTGTTAATGCGATAATGAGGTGCGGGAAAAAGAGTGTAGCGGAAAGTGTATGCTACGATGCGCTTGATATTATAAAGTCAAAGACAGGCAGCGATCCGCTTAAGGTGTTTAAGACCGCCATAGATAATGTGAAACCTGCTATAGAGGTAAAACCAAGACGTGTTGGAGGCGCTACATATCAGATTCCGATGGATGTCAGACCTCAGAGAAGAATAGCGCTTGCCTTCAGATGGATTATGGATTTTTCAAAAAAAAGGCCAGAAAAGACAATGAGCGAGAAGCTGGCCGCTGAGCTTCTGGATGCTGCTAATAATAAAGGCACATCTATTAAGAAGAAAGAGGATACCCACAAGATGGCAGAGGCAAACAAGGCTTTTGCACATTATAGATGGTAAAGAGAAAATACAGTGGACAAAATATCTTTAGAACTGACAAGAAATATAGGAATTATGGCTCATATAGATGCAGGGAAAACCACGACCACAGAACGCATTCTCTACTATACAGGAGTAACATATAAGATGGGCGAGGTTCACGATGGAACTGCTGTGATGGACTGGATGCCTCAGGAGCAGGAAAGGGGTATTACTATTACATCGGCTACAACAACATGTTTCTGGAAAGGGCACAGAATTAATATTATTGATACACCTGGGCATGTTGACTTTACCATCGAGGTTGAAAGGTCTTTGAGGGTGTTAGATGGGGCAGTCGCTGTTTTCGATGCCGTTGCAGGTGTTGAGCCACAATCAGAGACGGTCTGGAGACAGGCGAATAAATATAGGGTTCCAAGAATTGCATTTATGAATAAGATGGATAAAGTGGGAGCAGACTTTTTTATGAGTGTTAACTCTATGATTGAGCGTCTTGATGCAAACCCAGTACTTGTCCAGATACCCATAGGGAAGGAAGACGCATTTAGGGGTTCTATTGACCTCATAAATATGAAGGCATATTACTTTGATAGTGAAACACTTGAAGGAAAATATGTGGAAGGCGATATTCCATCGGATTTCCTTCCACAGGCACTTGAATCCAGAGAAAAGATGCTTGAGGCACTTGCGGATTTCGATGAGATAATAATGGGGAAGTACCTTTCGGGGGAAGAAATAGGAATTGATGAAATAAAAAGTGCGATTAGAAGGGGTGCGGTAGAACTTAGGATTACCCCAGTTGTCTGTGGGTCTGCTTTCAAAAACAAGGGCGTGCAGTTTCTTCTTGATGCCATTGTTGATTATCTGCCAAGTCCTCTTGACATCCCTCCTGTGAGAGGGATAGAACCTGATACGGGGAAGGAAACCATAAGAAGGTCCTCTAATGAGGAACCTTTTTCAGCCCTTGTTTTTAAGATAATGACAGACCCATATGTTGGACAATTATCGTTTCTTAGGGTTTACTCAGGAATAATGTCTACAGGTTCTTATGTGTACAATTCAACAAAGGATACCAAGGAGCGCATAGGCAGGCTTCTGAAGATGCATGCAAATAAGAGGGAAGATATAAAAGAAGTTCATGCAGGGGATATTGCTGCTGCTGTAGGCTTAAAAAGCACCCTTACAGGCGATACATTATGTGACGAAGATCATCCTATAATACTTGAATCTATAGAGTTTCCTGAACCAGTTGTATCAGTCGCTATTGAACCAAAGACAAAGGCGGACCAGGAGAGACTTTCTATTTCTCTTGTAAAACTTACACAGGAGGACCCTTCATTTAAGGTCTCTTATGATGAAGAAGTAGGCCAGACCATAATCTCAGGCATGGGTGAGTTACATCTGGAAATAATAGTAGATCGTCTTATGAGGGAATTTAATGTAGGCGCTAATGTTGGTAAACCACAGGTTGCATACAGAGAGACGGTAAGGAAAAAGACAGAGGCAGAGGGTAAATATGTAAGACAGTCCGGTGGACGTGGTCAATATGGACATGTCTATATTGAACTTGAGCCATTAGAGCACGGTAAGGGTTTTGAGTTTGTAAATAAGGTTGTAGGTGGAACAATTCCCAGAGAGTATATCCCTGCGGTTGAGAAGGGCGTAAAAGAGGCGATTGAAAATGGTGTACTTGCAGGCTATCCAGTGGTAGATGTAAAAGTTACCTTAGTTGACGGCTCATATCATGATGTGGACTCTTCAGAAATGGCGTTTAAGATAGCAGGTTCAATGGCATTTAAAGGGGCTGTTAAAAAGGCTAATCCTGTACTTCTTGAACCTATTATGAATATAGAGGTGGTAACCCCTGAGGAATATATGGGCGATGTTATCGGGGATTTAAATTCCAGAAGGGGGAAGATACAGACTATAGGGCAGAGAGGGAAGACACAGATAATTTCAGCGCAAGTCCCATTGTCAGAGATGTTTAATTATGCAACAGACATGAGGTCAAAGACACAAGGACGTGCTACTTATACAATGCAATTTTCACACTATGATGAAGTTCCGCGAGGAATTTCCGAGGAAATAATAACGAAGGTCAAAGGGGAATAACGGCAGTGAACAGTGAATATAGCTATAAGCTAATAAGCTAATAAGCTAATAAGCTAATAGCTAATAGCTAAAAGGAGGGCATATGGCTAAGGCAAGATTTCAGAGGGTAAAGCCGCATATAAATGTAGGGACGATAGGGCATGTAGATCATGGGAAGACGACATTGACATCAGCGATAACGAAGTATTTATCATTAAAGGGTAAGGCAACGTTTCGGGCATATGACTCAATAGACAATGCACCTGAGGAGAAGGCGAGGG
>JACQXB010000042.1 GCA_016208965.1 Nitrospirota bacterium | reverse complement strand
GGATTTTTAACTTCTGTAAGTAAATCGCCTGTATATGTGTAAGTAACTACCCTTGCAGCAGGGTCTTTGATTGTCTTGAGCTTTCCGTTTAAATAGGTGAATGTATATGTCCTGCCAACCGAATCTACAACAGTTGTAATTTGTGCAGTTGGAGAGGTGTCTGTGTAATTTATTGTTAATGTGTTTGCATTTAAATCCTTGAGCTCTTTGAGCCTTCCTCCTTGATTAAAGGTGTAGGTGAGGTTTTCCCTTGTGGTTAGAGTAGATGTGCTGTCTGCATTCAAGGTGAGAGTGTTATAAATACCTGATGGTGGATTAAATACATTGCCTGTGCCTTTTGTGTAAGTATCACGTTTTCCATCAGGGTTTATGATAATTGCATTGGTTATATCAGCAGAGGTATTGCTTACAAATATTACTCTCATGTCTAATGAAAATCTCCAGCCCCGTCCCATTTGACTTACTTTGAGGTCAAGGTTATTGAAAGTTCTGGAAAATGATACAGGAATACCAGGAGAAGCAACAAAAAGGTCTGTAACTGTTTCTGTGCATCTGCCAGAGGCAATATCCACGGGGTGGCCAATCAGCGTATCGCATGGACCGGGATTGCCTGGTAGCGGACCTGGTCCAGAACCTGTATCGGTTGTATCATCTGCACCTGCATACCATGCACAGGCAAGGGCAGAGGAAAGATTCAGGATGCCTGAAGCAAGATACAGGAGACAGGATAGGATTATGATAAGAAAATGAGAAGTTAAGCCTTTTTCTCTTTTAGTGTATATTCTCAATTTCTTAACTCCATATTTTCTTAACATCTTAGCCTCCTAACTTCTTATTTTCCTGAAGTTATACATAACGACTTAATTTATGCCGCATAAGGCAACCTCTCTGTTATGCTGGATTGTCCAGCATCCTTCTTCAGAGAAAGATTCCAGATCCCGAAGCTTCGGGAGAATGACAGATAATTCGGCAATTAATGTCGTTATGTATAATAGCTAAATAATTGCTATCATAACATAGCAAACTGATTTTTAATGCTCATAATTATAGTTCCCCGCTAAGGAAATATCGTTTTCATTATGTCGTTCATTGTAGTTTGCGATGTTATGATATAAACCCGCTAAATAATAACTAAACAGGGACAGGAACTTCAACCCTAATTTTATACGCTGTCAAGGTATTAAAATTTTGTTGCTTTTTTAATTTTATGTATGTTATTCTTTTCTAATAGAAAACAAGCTTCCGGTGGCGATACCGGAGGAGACACACCCGTTCCCATTCCGAACACGGAAGTTAAGCCCTCCAGGGCCGATGATACTTGGACCGTGAGGTCCTGGGAAAGTAGGTCGCTGCCGGATTAAACTTTAAAAAGCTCGGTTTAGTAACCGAGCTTTTTATTTTCTAATAAATTATAAGATTTTTAAATTTATAAATTTATTTTTATAGCTTGACATAAGAAAGTATAAGAATTATCATAATTGCTAATTTTAGAGGAAACATATGCAAGAATCTCCATTGTTATTACCATCTATAATCGGGGAGCCACCATTTGTGACTTATTCATGGGCAGCGATGGTGTTTTTACTTGTTGTTTCTCTTATTGTCAGGTCGTCAATCAAGCTTATCCCCAAAGGGGTGCAGAATTTTGTTGAAGTAATGGCGGAAATGCTGTTAAATCTCGCTGAGAGCAATATAGGGCATATGGGAAGGTACTTTTTCCCGCTTATTGGAACATTGGGAATGTATATCCTTGTTTGTAATTTCTTTGGCCTTATACCTGGCTTTGAATCGCCTACAAGCAATATAAACACAACAGCATCTATGGCGTTACCTGTGTTTCTTGCAACTCATTACTACGGATTTAAGGTTCACAAATTTGGTTACATTAAACATTTTGTTGGACCAATGAGGTCACTTATTGCCTTGCCTTTAATGATCCTTATGTTCTTTATCGAACTCATCGGGCATGTTGCAAGACCGTTAACTTTGTCAGTCAGGTTATTTGGGAATATGATTGCAAAGCATAAGATTCTGTTGATACTGGGAATTCTTGCTCCTGCTATTGTACCAACTGCAATCTTAGGGCTCGGGGTACTGGTTTCCATAATCCAGGCTTTTGTCTTTGTTCTTCTTACAACACTTTATCTTGCTGGTGCCGTTGAAGAAGCACATTAGATAAACACAGTAAATCCTGCACTACGGCTTTACAACCGTGGCTTTCTGGTAGCGCGGGGTAAATAAATATAGAAAGGAGGAAATATGAGAAAAGCTATATCTGTGATTTTTCTCTCTCTTGTGATTGTTTCTTTCTTAGCCCCTATTGCATTCGCTGTGGAGGAAGTTGCGAAGGAATCTCCGACAGATGCCCAAATGGGTTATTTCAGTATGGCGGTTATAGGGTGTGGATTGGCTATCGGTCTTGCTGCATTTGGAACAGGCATTGGTCAGGGGATAGGGCTTAGTAAGGCTGCAGAGGGTGTTGCAAGAAATCCAGGGGCGTCTGGAAAAATCACAACAACATTGATTATTGGTCTTGCAATGATTGAGTCACTTTGTATTTATGCCCTTGTTGTGGTTCTTATTGTGCTTTTTGTAAAACCATTTGGTTTTTAATATAAAAAGGCAGGGATAACCTGCCTTTTTATTTTTACCCTAAATTCCTAAGCTGTTTGAAGTCTGTCCCCTGCTATCCCTTTGTACTATGGTTGTTAATTTTATGAACGAGAAATCTCAATTTTTGCTGAAACTTGTTAAAATTAAACTTGTTATTCCTTGTAGCTTGTTGCTGGGAGGTTCATTGTCAATAGGAGGAGATTTTGGGACTTTTTGAAAGATTAAAGCAGGGACTCTCAAAGACAAAAAAAAATCTTGTAGAAAAAGCCGAGGTATTGTTTCTTGGGAGGAATGTTGATGAAAGCCTTCTAAATGAATTGGAAGAGGTTCTCATAATGGCGGATGTAGGACCAAAGGCTTCAGCTGAAATTATTTCTACTTTAAAAGAGAAATTTAAAAAAGGTGAGTTATCAGATACCGTAGGACTTAAAAATGCCTTGAAGGAGGAGATTAAACTCGCCATTCAGGATGGTTCGGGTATAAAAATTACCAAAGAGAGACCATATATAATACTTACAGTTGGCGTAAATGGTGTAGGTAAGACCACCACTATTGGTAAACTTGCGTGGCGTTTTAAAAATGAAGGATTAAAGGTAATCCTTGCTGCAGGCGATACCTTTAGGGCAGCTGCCATTGAACAGCTTGAGATATGGGCACATAGGTCAGATACTCAAATTATTAAACATAAAAGTGGTGCAGACCCCGCAGCTGTTGTATACGATGCAATTATGTCAGCAAAGGCAAAGAATATGGATGCAGTTATAATTGATACAGCTGGAAGACTCCATACCAAAACCAATCTCATGGACGAACTCAAGAAAATAAAACGCGTCATAAATAGAGAAATACCTTCTGCTCCCCATGAGGTTTTGCTTGTCGTGGATGCAACATCAGGTCAGAATGTCATACATCAGGCAAAGATATTTGGAGAGGCTATCGGTGTGACAGGCATTGCGCTTACAAAACTTGATGGCACAGCAAAAGGAGGAATTGTAATAGCCATAAAAAAAGAACTCAACATCCCTGTCAAATTAATAAGTGTTGGTGAAAGGATAGAGGATCTGAGAGATTTTAATGCGGAAGAATTTGTAGGGGCTTTATTTGGATAATTGATATTTACCCCGTTAGAAAGAAAGCCCCACCTGAAACCCGTTGCAATTTGCTACGGGTTGAGCTTTCTAACGGGGTTTGCACAAGACATTTGTGTAAATTCTTTCAAGGGTGTAATTCTCTACTTAATCATTTAAGCGGTTCAGTGCGGCATAAACAATATTTGTTTTGTTGTTTGGTTGTCATTCCCCGATTAAATCGGGGAATCCAGTACTTATGTTTATGGATTCCGCATCAAGTGCGGAATGACAGCGTTTTTAGTTTTTGGATACCCCGCAGCTTGCTGCGGGGAGGTTCATTTTAAAAACATTTCTTATCTTAGGAAAATATGACGCCCGCAAAGATAAAGGATAAGGTTTACAAAGGAGAACGGCTTACCACAGATGATGCCCTCAAACTGTTTCATAGTGACGATTTATTTACAATCGGCAGGCTCGCATCCCATGTCTCTTATAAGAGGAATGGGAATAATGCATATTTTATTCAGAATATCCATATAAATCCTACCAATATCTGTGTCAACCGATGTAAATTCTGCGCCTTCAGCAGGTCAAAGGGCGAAAAAGGAGCATATGAGTTAAGCATCAAAGATATTATCAGGAAACTCAAAACTCAAAACTCAGAAGACAAATCCCCCCATCCCCCCTTTAACAAAGGGGGGCGAGGAGGGATTAATCACGCATCACGTATTACGCATCACAGTCTTTCTGAGGTTCACATTGTTGGTGGGCTACATCCTGACTGGAAATTTGATTTTTATCTTGAGATGCTTAAGCAGATTAAGAGAGCCTTTCCACGAATTCACATAAAGGCATTCACTGCTGTTGAGGTAGATTATTTTTCAAAAATAAGTGGGCTAAGCCTTACAGATACCCTCAAGGCATTAAAGAAAGCAGGGCTTGATTCCATGCCAGGTGGGGGCGCTGAAATATTTAACAAAAGGATAAGAAATAAGATATGCCCTGAGAAAATAGATGGCAGAAGATGGCTTGAGGTCATGGAGAGGGCGCATCGGGTTGGTATCAAGACAAATGCAACAATGCTTTACGGTCATATTGAAAAATATGAACACAGGATAGAGCATATGCTTAAACTAAGGGAGCTTCAGGACAAGACAGGAGGATTTCAGGCATTTATACCTTTAGCCTTTCATCAAAAAAATACAAGGATAAATATAAGTGGTTATACCTCTGGCATTGATGACCTTATGACCATATCGATCGCAAGGCTCTTTCTTGATAATTTCCCTTATATAAAAGCCTACTGGATAATGCTTGGGGAGAAGATCGCACAGCTCGCCCTTTTATTTGGCGCAGATGACCTTGATGGTACAGTAACAGAGGAGAAAATTACGCACTCAGCAGGTGCACTTTCAAACATGGCAATGTCAAAAACAGAGTTGATAAATCTAATCAGAAAGGCAGGAAAGGTTCCTGTAGAGAGGGATTCATTTTATAATCCTGTGATAATATAGAAGGCGATGCACGAAAAAACATCCTTTACTATTCATGACCTTCCAAAAACAGAAAGACCTCGTGAAAGGCTAAAGCAATTTGGACCTGAGGCGCTTTCTGCTCAAGAACTCCTTGCCATTGTTATCGGCCGTGGGGTTTCTAAAAAATCTGTAATGACTATTGCACAGGAATTATTGGCAAAATTCGGCAATATAAAGGCAATAAGTCAGGCGACAATAGAAGAACTTTCTCAAATAAAAGGTATTGGTTTTGCTAAGGCTACGCAGATTAAAGCCTGTTTTGAGCTTGGTAAAAGGCAAGACTTAGAGCCTGAGTTAAAAGATTTTGATATTAAAGACCCTCAAAGTGTAGTTAAAGCCATTCGTGCAAGCATTAAGGACAAGGCTAAAGAACATTTTAAACTCATTCTTCTTAACACCCGTAATAAAATTATTGGCATCTCTACTGTATCCGTTGGCACTCTCAATGCCAGCCTCGTTCATCCACGCGAGGTATTTAAGGATGCAATTATGCATGGTGCTTATTCGGTTGTCTTAGCCCATAATCACCCATCAGGAGATTCAGAGCCATCGGAAGACGATTTAATGATTACAAAGAGGCTGGTTGAGGCAGGGAAAATTTTAGATATTAAAGTCATAGACCACATAATCATCACTAAAAATGGATATTTTAGTTTTAAGGAGAAAGGGTTAATTTCTAAAGGTTGATATGAAATACAAAATATTTGCAAGCAGTGTTCAATGTCCCTGTGGAAGCGGGAAGAAATATAAAAACTGCTGTGGTCTGATTCACTAAGCATTAAAAACAATTTGACGCCCTGATGCCGAGTATTCTTTATGGCTTGTAGCACGTGTTATAGAATCTGAGGTGTGCGTTTATGCTTCTCAACCGCCACCATAAGTAACGAAATCGCAACAGGCGTAACCCCCGGAATCCTGCTTGCCTGTCCTAAATTAAACGGTCTTACATCCTCAAGCTTCTCTATAATTTCTTTTGAAAGTCCGGGGATCCATTTATATACAAAACCCTCAGGTATCTTTTTCTCTTCAATCTTTTTAAACCTTTCTGCGGTCTCTTTCTGACGCTCAATATATCCTTCATATTTTGTCTGGATTTCAACCTGACTTGCTACATCTTCGGAACGAATCTCTGACGGGGTGAGTCCATTAGTAGATGGTGAAATCCTCGCTATATCTATATACTCAATCTCAGGTCTTTTAAGTAATTGATAGAGGCTGGCATCTTCCTTTATCGGTGAACTACCGAGTTTCTTTAATATTGGATTTACCACTTCGGGCTTAACCCGTTCTGATTTAAGCCTTTTTATTTCCTTTTCAATCATTGATTTTTTCTTGAGGAATATATTATATACCTCTTCACTAATGAGTCCTAAGTTATAGCCCTTTTCCATAAGGCGTAAATCAGCGTTATCCTGCCTTAAGAGTAATCTATACTCAGCCCTTGATGTAAACATCCTGTAAGGTTCATTTGTTCCTTTTGTTACAAGGTCATCAATCAGAACCCCGATGTAAGCCTCGTGCCTGCCGAGGATAAATGGTTCTCTTTCTTTTATTTTCAGGGCTGCATTTATCCCTGTAATCAGTCCCTGTGCAGCAGCCTCTTCATAACCCGATGTGCCGTTAATCTGACCTGCAAGAAAAAGCCCCTCTATGTGTTTTGCCTCAAGGGTTGGTTTAAGCTGTGTTGGATAAACAAAATCATATTCTATCGCATAGCCCGGTTTCTTTACCTCCGCATTCTCAAGCCCTGCTATACTTCTTACCAGTTCAACCTGAACCTCACATGGCAGACTTGTAGAAATACCATTGGTATAATATTCATCTGAGTCAATGCCTTCGGGCTCAAGAAATATCTGATGCCTTGTCTTGTCTCTAAATCTTATGACCTTATCCTCAATTGAAGGGCAATATCTTGGACCAATCCCTTTTATTATGCCGCTATAAAGTGGGGAATACTTAAGATTATCAAGTATGATTTTATGGGTGTTCTCATTGGTGTAAGTGATGTAGCAAGGTAGTTGTGGGTTTTTTATCTCTTTTGTAAATAAAGACATCGGAGGTGGTGGTATATCTCCTTCTTGAATCCCCATAACTGAAAAATCAATACCTTTTACATCAAGCCTTGGTGGAGTTCCTGTTTTAAGTCGTCCTATTTTAAAACCAATCTCACAGAGGCTCTTTGACAGTCCTATTGATGGCGGCTCTCCTGTCCTACCTGCTAAAAAATTCTCCAACCCTATGTGAATCAAACCATTTAAAAATGTTCCTGTTGCTACTATTACAGCCTTTGCCTTGTAAATCCTTTCTGTAGTCCTAACCCCATGAACCTGATTACCTTTAACTAAAATTTCTTCAACATTTTCCTGTTTAATCCCAAGCCCACTTTGTGACTCAAGAGCCTGCCTCATATATTTTCTATAAAGTGCCCTATCAGCCTGAACCCTTGTTGCCCAGACAGCAGGCCCTTTGCTTTTATTTAAAACTTTAAATTGTATGCCTGCCTTATCAGTGACCTTTGCCATTTCGCCACCGAGGGCATCTATCTCTTTTACAAGATGGCTTTTGGCAAGCCCCCCAACAGCAGGGTTGCATGACATCTGACCGATGTTGTCAAGATTCATGGTAAACACAGCCACACTAACCCCCATCCTTGCAGACGCAATCGCTGCCTCACATCCAGCATGCCCTGCACCGATTACTATAATATCGTAGTGAAAACTTCTTGTCATATTATCTACTATAAGGAAAATTATGCAGGTTATTCAAATGAAGAGAGGGCTTTTAAACTCTCAACTTTTTTCTTTTTCAGGCGGTTTTCCAACCCTCAAATACTCTATTCCCCCAAGCAAACTAACCAGACACATCACTATAAATATAAGAAGTGAGAGGCTCAGCGCCTCCTCTTTGATAACGGCTATATTCCCAAAAAGGATAACAAACCCCGCCTCTCTTATCCCCAATCCTGCAAAGGAAATCGGAACCGATGAAACTACATTGATAATAGGGACAAACATAAAGAAATAAAAAATTGGCACATTGATGCCTATTGAAAGAGAAAGTATATAAACGCATGTAATGCCAATAAGTTGTATAATAAACCCTAATAGCAACCCCTTGTATATTATTTCTTTTCTTTGCTTATATTCCATGAGTGGGGCATAAAAAGAACTTAGGGCTTTTATCTTGCCCCAGTTAATCTTCCAGAGGATAAGACTTGCAAGTAAGAATCCGCCAACAAGAATAGGTATAAGCCATAATATTTGAGTCCCTTTGATGTGAGGATACCCGATTATGAACGTTGCAAACCCTATACCTACTAGTGCAGCAAGCCCCATATACCTATCCATAAAAACAGATGCAAGTGATACTCCGCCTGAGCCTTTACCTGTATGCCTGTAGAGATAATACGCCTTTACAGCATCTCCGCTTACAAGCCCTGGGATGAGAGTGTTAAAGAAAGAGCCGATAAAATATAAGGAGAGTAGTTTTGAATATTTCAGGATTTCAGGTAGAAACAACGACCACCGTTTAGTTGAAACAAATATGAGTGAGAGGTAGACAAAAAAACTTAACAAGAATAAAGGCACCTTTGTCTGTTTAAGTGTATCAACAACAGCATGAATATCCATTCGTGACAGAAAAAAGTAAAGAAAAACTGCACTTACAAGCAACTTTAAAACAAAACTAAGTATTTTTTTCATCTTCACTATCCTTTAAAACATATATTGGCTTTCTCTGGCTTTCATGATAAACCCTCACAAGCATCTCGCCAATAAGCCCCATACCTATAAGCTGAATTCCGACGATTATTAAAAGTACTCCAAAAAGAAGCAGAGGCCTTCCGCCTATTGACTGGCCTGAGAGTTTTATTATTGCAAGGTAGAGACAGATTACAAATCCAATAAGTTCACTTACAAGCCCTATTGGACCAAATGCCTGAAGAGGTTTTGTTGAAAAGCTCTGAAAAAACTTTACAGTTATGAGGTCAAGAAAGACCCTTATTGTCCTTGTGATGCCATATTTAGACTTGCCTCTTAACCTTGTGTGATGTGTTGTCTCTACCTCTGCTATCTTCACCCCATACCAGCTTGCAACTGCTGGAATAAATCTGTGCATCTCACCATAGAGACTTATATTTTTAACAACATCTGCCTTGTAAGCTTTAAGACTGCATCCGTAATCATGAAGTTTGACCCCTGTAACCATGCTTATCAGATAGTTAGCAACCATAGAGGGAAATCTTCTGCTTAAGAAAGGGTCCTTTCTATTACGTCTCCATCCGCTGACAATGTCGTATTCTCCCATTAAAGAAAGAAGCTTTGGTATATCCTTTGGGTCGTTCTGAAGGTCGCCATCAATGGTTACTATCACATCACCCTTTGCATGGTCAAACCCTGCTGCAAAGGCAGCAGTCTGTCCAAAATTGCGCCTGAAGCTTAATGCTCTAACATTGTTATCCTTCTGCCTAATCTCTTCAAGCAACTCCGATGTCCTATCAATGCTTCCATCATCAATAAAAAGAAGTTCATAATCTTTCCCCTCTGCATCCATTACTGACTTAAGCGATTTATATAATGGCTCAATATTTTCTTCTTCATTGTAAAGCGGAATAACTATTGAAACAAACAAGGTTCCCTCCTGTTAACTAATAACTCTCGATTGTCATTGATGCCATTCCTTTAAACCCATAACATTTAAAAATACTATATTCCCTAAGAATTTTACTATTTCTCTGCACAATGAGGCTTTGTCTCTCATATGAATCAAACGCATTTTTCAGTTTCTCAGGGAAATCATTTTTTCCTATTGTAACAAATATTGCATCTCTGCCTATAAGTTCATTAAATCCTCCCCATATATCATACTGGTTCATTCGCCTGTCAAGGTTTATACAAAATGTTCTTGGTTTGCCCGGGGTGTAGAAAGCGAGTTCGCTTGAGACTTGATAACTATCAGAGAAAATGAAGACATCTCTTTTGGAACGCATCTCCTCATATATCTTACCAACCTCCATGCCCAACTCCTTCCAGCCCCTAAGTCTTGAGGTCGGGTCCATTTTAACAGGCAGATTAAGAACCTGAGGATAATGGGAAATGACTGTAATAACTAATGCTGAGGCAAAAGCAATGCTCAATAATATTTTTACGCTTTTCTTGACAGTATCTCTATTAAGAAAATACCCTGCGGAGGCTATAAATGCAGTTATATATCCGTGCATTGCCCAGTTTGCCTGAACCTTAGCATGGAGGCTTTCTATAAGGAAAAAAACAAGAACAGGCGACCAGAACCAGAATAAAAACAGTGACGAGTAACGAGTGACGAGTGACGAGCTTTTATCTTCACTTGTAACTTGTAACTTGTAACTTGTAACTCTGCTTTTTATTGCCCCATAAATTACAATAAAAAACAGCAGGGGTGTTATTACTCCTATCTGTGAGCCGATGAATTCAAAGAAATATTTAAAAGATATTTTTAGACCTTCCGCAACATGCGCCTGCCCGGCAGTATGTCTTACAGTAGCCCAGTCGTGCTGGGCATTCCATATTATTACTGGGCTAAAAACAAGAAGACTTAATAAGAAAGCAATATAAGGCTCTTTTCTTTTAAACCAGAAACGATGCTCTTTTGAAAATAAAAGAAACAAAAACGCACACACATAAAAAAACGCCATAGTGTATTTTGTTAATAAGCCAAGACCGATGGTAATGCCCAGAAGAAGCCAGTAACGAGTAACGAGTGACGAGTAACGAGTAAATCCCCCCTCGGCCCCCTTTAACAAAGGGGGGATGGGGGGATTTTTTATCGCCCTCCAAAACAGCCAAAGCGCCAGCGTCCAGAAGAAAATAAATGGCGAGTCAATAGTCATTAAGACGCCAAATGCTGAAAAGAGCGGGGTTATATGGATGAGTATTCCTGCGAAGGCTGCTGCGTTTTCATTGCCAAAAATTTCTTTTGTAAGTTTATATACCAGAATAGAACTCAGTGCAAGAAACACAGGAGCGAAAAATCTTATTGCAAAACCTGTATCTCCCATAAGCCATGTTGAGAATGCAATGAGGTAGGCAATCATTGGACCTTTTGAGTAATAGCTCAAATCAAGCCTTCTTGACCACTCCCAGTAATGCGCCTCATCAGGACTCAGGGCAAGCGGTCCTGTGTTTATATAAAAGAAGCGAAGCGTAGTGAGCAAAAGAGTTGTCAGAATAAAAATAGTTTTGTATTTATCTTTCTCAATGTTTGTTTTTGACCATTTATAAACAGCAAGGACAAAGAAAAATATTAGTGTTCCCAGTAGTGCACCAAAGACAACATCAGATGGATAGTGAACCCCAACATATATCCTTGAGAAGGCAATAATAACAGCAAGGAGATAAAGCGGAATGCCTGCACCCCTGAAAAAATATGCAAGGCCTGCGGAAAACGAGAAGGCATTTGCAGCATGGTTTGACGGAAAAGAAAACGAACCTGTACAGCCCACTAACAGGTTTATCCCTTGAAGAACCTGACAAGGCCTTGGTCTCTCAAAAAGTGTCTTTAATATATTCCCCATTCCATCACTTATCCCGACGCTTATGGCGGCTATGCTTAAGGCGATAAGGCTTTTTTTAAACTCCATCTTTTGCGTGATAAAAATATATAAAATAACCGGTAAAAAAAGCATATAGGGCTTGCTTGTTATAAACGGCATTATTAAATCAAAGAAAGGATTTTTCATGCCCTGATTTATGAAGGAAAAGAAAGCAGTGTCCATTTATCAGAGTTTAGGAGTAAAATCCGGAGCCAGCCTCACTAAGAATGTAACCTCATCTGCTAACAGTATTACCCCGAAAGTGATTAATAACAACCCGCTTAAAATTAAGACTACTTTCATATATTTTCGTATCACGCCGTAATTACTTAAAAAGGTATTTATGGCAAGCGCAGTTATCATGAATGGAATTCCCAAGCCTGCTGAATAAATAACCAAGAGATTAAACCCATACCAGACTGAGCCTGATGTGCTTGCATAAAGGAGTATTGTTCCGAGTATTGGGCCAATGCATGGAGTCCAGCCTGCTGCAAATGTTAGCCCAATAACAAATGAGCCAAGGTATCCTCGCGGCTTGGATTTAACATGGAGCCTATGTTCTGCTGAAAGGGATTTTACCTTGAAAACTCCCATGACATAAAGCCCGAAGAAGATAATAACAATTCCGCCGACAATCCTTATTGCATCATAGTATGCTGAAAGTATGTATCCAATGAATGATGAGAATACGCCGAGCAGTATGTACACCAAAGAAAAGCCTGAGATAAAGGCAAGAGAGTTTATGAATGTAAGTTTTCTTATTAATGCCTTATCACCTGTTTCAAATTCATCAAATGATATGCCTGTAATATAAGACACATAAGAAGGGATAAGCGGAACCACACATGGAGAGAAAAAAGAAAGAAGCCCTCCTAAAAAAGCCCCTAAGTAAGTAATATCAATCATTTTTTACCACGAACCATTAGGTTGGCACATTCTGCTGTACTGCCTTTTATTTTTTCAATTGTATGTGGAATAGCAGGAAGGATAACGTTAAGATTTTCCTTTACGCCTCTTGGACTTCCAGGAAGATTTATTATGAGGGTGTTGCCTCTTGTACCGGCTACTGCCCTTGAAACCATTGCATAGGGTGTTTTTTTAAGCCCATAATAACGCATTGCCTCTGCCATTCCCGGTATCTCACGAGTAATTACCTCAAACGTTGCCTCAGGAGTTACATCCCTCGGTGAAACACCTGTCCCCCCTGTAGTTAGAATAAGGTCAACCTTATTGCATAAGGAAAGCAGTTTCTTCTTAATCAATGACTTCTCATCAGGGAGTATTTCGTAACTAACAACCTTAGCACCAATCTTTTTAATGAGCTTTGCAATAGTCGGACCACTCGTGTCCTCACGCTCACCCTTTGAGCCTTTATCGCTTAATGTTATTACAGCAACAGTAATCATAAGAAAACTCAAAAATCAAATATCATCCCGAATAGTCGGGACAAAATTATGGAAAGAAAAACTGAAATTTTAATAAATAAAATTCATTAATTTTACATTTTAATTTTTGCATTTTGAATTACTTTTATGGAGTCTCCTTTTTTTATAGCGCCGCCTTTAAGCACTTTGACAAAGATTCCTTCTTTTGGCATGACACAGTCTCCTGCCTGATGATAAATAGCGCATCTGTCATGGCAGACCTTGCCAATCTGACTTACTTCAACTTCTACGGTTTCACCTATAAAAAACTTTGTGCCTATAGGAAGCCCAAGAAGGCCTATGCCTTCAGTTGTTATATTTTCTGCAAAATCTCCGGGACCTACTTTAAGACCCATCTCCTGCATCTTCTTTATGCTTTCTAACGCGAGGAGGCTTATCTGCCGGTGCCACTTTTCTGAGGCATGGGCATCGCCTTCAATGCCGTAATTTTCATTTATGACTGCTTGGTCAACAGCCTTTTTCCTAACACCCTTTTTATCGCTTATGTTTATTGAGACAACCTTTGCAGTCATAATTTCTCTATTATCCGCGGGAATAATTGTCTGCCCTTCTTAATACATGTCCCAGTCTTTATCCTCTCCCAATTCTTGATTTCTTCAAACCTGAATTTGCTTATATCACCCTCAAGACCTAATTGTCTCCATATCTCATTTGCTGTACCAGGCATAAATGGGAAGAGATAAACTGCAATAAGCCGAAGTGACTCAGCAAGCGTATATAAAATATTAGATAGAGTTCCCTCATCTTTTTCCTTCCACGGAACAGCCAATGCTATATACTCGTTTATTTCACTTATAATTTTCCATAATTGTGCAAGTGCATGGTGAAATTGAAGCCGTTCAATGAAGTCATCATAGCTAATTTGGATGGATGAAAACAAGCCATTGATTCTTTTTTCTAAGTCTTCCCGGTCTTTGCTCTCAACTGCATCTGGTATCTCCCCACCACGGTATTTTTCTATCATGGTTAAAGAACGGCTCATTAAATTCCCAAGGCCATTTGCAAGGTCGGTATTAAAACGATTTATCAGAGCCTCCTCTGAGAAATCGCCGTCAAGACCAAAAGGGACTTCTCTGAAAAGAAAATACCTGAAGGCATCCGCGCCGTATTTATCAATTATTTCGTTTGGGTTAACAACATTGCTAAGGGACTTTGACATCTTTTTCCCGTTAACAGTCCACCAGCCGTGTGCAAAGATATTTTTTGGAAGAGGCAGGTCTAATGCCATGAGCATTGTTGACCAGTAAACCGAGTGAGTTGTAAGAATATCTTTTCCAATAAGATGATGAACTGCAGGCCACCAATCTTCTGCGTGAGGCGTGAGGCGTGAGGCGTGAGGCAACAAATACTTTGTTGCTGAGTAGTAATTTACCAAAGCATCAAACCATACATATGTAACAAAATTATCATCAAATGGAAGTGGTATCCCCCATGAGAGCCTGTGCTTAGGCCTTGATACACATAGATCTCCAACCGTATTGTTTTCCAGAAATCCGAGAACTTCGTTTCTTCTGGTTTCGGGAAGGATGTAAGAGTCGTGCGTTTTAATATAATCAATAAGCCTCTGCTGGTATCTCGACATCAGGAAAAAATAATTTTCTTCCTGAATCTGTTCAACAGGTCGTTTGCAGTCCGGACAGTTGCCGTCTACTAAATCTTTCTCTGTCCAGAATCTCTCGTCGGGTGTGCAGTACCAGCCTGAGTATGAACGTTTCTCTATTTCGTCTTTACCGTAAAGCTCCTGCAAAATTTTCTGAACTGTTGCAATATGCTCTTTATCCGTTGTCCTGATGAACGCATCATTGCTTATATTTAGCGTTTCCCATAAATTTTTAAAATTCTCAACCATTATATCAGCATGCTTTTTAGGCTGAAGCCCTTTTTCTTTTGCAGCCTTTTCAACCTTCTGCCCGTGCTCGTCTGTGCCTGTAAGAAAGAATACTTCATTGCCTTTCAGCCTGTTGTACCGCGCAAGGATGTCTGCTGCAATGGTTGTATAAGCATGCCCTATGTGAGGGATGTCGTTAACATAATAAATTGGAGTAGTAACATAAAATTTTCCTGTATTATTCATAAGACAATAAATTAAGAGCTTGTTAAAAAACTCAACAATCTCTGATTACACAGATAAAAGCCAAGATTACACAGATGACAGCCTTGCTGTCATTGCGAGCGACTAAAAGGAGCGTGGCAATCCCATGAGATTGCTTCACTTCGTTCGCAATGACATCTCTGTGTAATCATTTTTCCTAATCGGTGTAATCAAGGCTGTTGATGACTTTTTCAACAGCCTATTAACTTCTCCGCTTTTTTTTCTTCCAAAAGCCTTTACGTCTGCTAAATGGTTCGCCCTTTTCTTTTCTTTCAGTTTTAGATTGTATCTCTGATTGTGTTGTTACCAGACCTGTAGTCTCTACCGCCGCAATTTGCACTTTCTCGTCCAAAGTTTTTTCTCCTGTAGTCTGTGTCATGTGCTCAGTAGTCTGTATCCTTTCTTCTAAGTTCTCAGATGGCTTTACCCCGTTAGATAGTAAACATTTAACGGGGTTTACGACATCTTCTTCCATTCCTACTATTAACATGGTCTCTTCCTGAGGCTCTTCAAGGGTAATCTCCTCAGCGGCTTCACTCCTTGTATCAAGAGAGCGTTCGTACTCAAACCCCAAACAGCACATTAAACGTCCACAGATGCCAGAGAGTTTTCCGGGATTTAAGGTAAGCTCCTGTTTTTTTGCCATCCTTATCGACACGGGTTCAAATGTTGTAAGAAATAACGTGCAGCATGTCTGTCTACCACATGCGCCTATTCCACCGATAAACTTTACCTCATCCCTTACCCCTATCTGGCGCATTTCTATTCGGGTTTTAAATTTTCCTGCAAGGTCCCTGACAAGCCCTCTGAAGTCAATCCTTCCATCAGCAGTGAAGTAAAATATAAGTCGCTTTCTATCAAGCGTTGCCTCAGTTGTAATCAACTTCATGTGAAGATTATGAGACTTTGCCTTCTCTATACAGAAAGTCTTTGCCTCCTCTTCGAAGAAACGGTTATTTTTATCAGCCTCTATATCTTCTTCTGTTGCTGTTCTCAATATAGGTTTTAATTGTTGCGGCTCTTCCATCTTGCATCCTACCCTTACAACACTGCCAATTTTTAATCCCATATCAGATTCAGTAACAACCAATACCCCGGGAGACACATTGATACCATCTGCATCAAAGGGATATATCCTATCACACGATTTAAATCTCACACCAACTACCATCAAACCTCCTCTAAAGAGTATTAATACAAACGCATTAAGTAATGTTACAAAAGTAAAATGAATACAATTAAAAAATCCCCCTCCATCCCCCTTTTTCAAAGGGGGAGATTCCTTACGTTCCCCTCTTTAGCAAAGAGGGGTTAGAGGAGATTTTATGTAAACTAATTTAATGCGTTTGTATTAGTAAGGTATTTTTTAAACAAAAAATATGTATAGTAAAATGTAATGTCTTTATTTAAATTAAAACGTAGAAGCCCTTTTATATTATTAAGCCTCTCGGCTAATGTCAGGATATCCCTTAGATTACCCTTCTCTGAAATACCCTTTATCTCCACCTCTTTATCATAATTAATTAAGAGGTCTCTATTGTTTGTTGCATTAAAAATAGCAATATCTCTGAGCCAGAGTTGTGTCCACTCAAACCATTCTTCCATAGAACTCTTATCCTCCCATGAAACATTGAGGATATCACCAAGAAGATTTGTAAACTCATGAAATGAGACATCCCTTTTTTCAAGAAGGTCTTTGCTTGCTAATCTGAGGCTCCCCGTAGACAGCACACTGAGAAGCATATATTCATCCTCGCTTTTTAGTTTAGAATTAGAACCTCTAACTTTGCCACGTCCCTGCTTTGGGGTTGAATCTTGAAATTTAAGCAATTCACACATCTCTTTAAGCGGTAAAGGGCTGAAATTTATCCTCTGGCATCTTGAAAGAATTGTCTCTAAAATCATCTCCGGCATTGAAGATATAAGTATCAGAACAGTTCGCTCCGGCGGCTCTTCAAGGGTTTTTAAAAAGGCATTAGCTGATGATTGGTTAAGTGTCTCTGCCTCATCTATAATTACTACTTTCCATCCTCCCTCAAATGACCTGTAAGACAAGGCTTCCTCCATATCTCTTATCATCTGGATTGTTATCTGCTTTCCATCGCCTTCAGGTCTCAGAAAAAAGACATCAGGATGAATCGCCTTGTCTGTCTTTATACATGACGGACATTTATCACAACAGTCTATTTCAATTAGTGACGAGTCTTTATTCTTAGTTGTTACTTGTAACTCGTTACTTGTTACTGGTTTCTGGCAGTTAAGTGTCTTTGCAAAATTAATTGCAGTAAGCCTTTTCCCTATCCCTGGCTCACCTGCAAAGAGATATGCATGGCCAATGCGATTCTTTACAAGTAAACCCCCTAATATACCTAATACTTTTTCATGTCCTATAATATTTTTTAAAGCCATGATGCCTCTAACTCCACTATGATTTCTCTATTGACCTCTTCAATGCCCCTTGAGGCATCAATTATCTTTACCCTCTCTGGTTCTTCCTTTGCTATCTGAAGATATCCTTCGCGCACCCTCTTATGAAACTCTATTGTCTCTAGTTCAAACCTGTCTTCTTTCTTAGCCCCCATATTTCTCCTTAAGCCATCCTCAACATCTATATTAAGTAGGAATGAAATAAATGGCTTTATATCGGGAATCACAATATCATTAAGTGTCTTTATAATCACAAGGTCTATCCCTCTGCCAGAGCCCTGATACGTTACAGTTGAATCAGCAAAACGGTCACATATCACAATATCACCATTCATAATCGCAGGATAAATTATCTTTCTTACATGCTCCGCGCGGGATGCATTATAAAGAAGAAGCTCTGTTAGATAGTCCATGCTGTTGTCAGGATGAAGAAGAAGTTCTCTAATCTTACGCCCTATTTTTGTGCCGCCCGGTTCTTCAGTTACTAAAACCCCATAGCCTTTAGCCTTAAGGTAATCATAAAGGAGCCTTGCCTGCGTGCTCTTTCCCGAGCCCTCAATACCCTCAAAGGTTATAAAACCTTTAAGTCCATAAACTCCTCCACTAATCTCTTGCATAATTATTCCTCAACTCCCTTAGCAGGGTGTATGCCTTCATGGCATCGTTAATCTCCATTGAACCTGTCCCGCATGACGGTGTAAGAAGGGACTGCTTCCTCAGTATCTCAGGTGAAATCCCTATCCTTTCAAGTGAATTAAGCCCTCTCTCAAGCTGTTCCACTAATCCTTTAAATGTAACATTTCTTATTGCGTCAGTCGTTGGTGCAATACCCCATGCAATAAATCCTCCCTTATTGAGAAATGCCTTGAGCTCTTCGGGATAGATACTCAACGTATCCCAGTAAAAATAGGCGTCAAGATTTAATATATCAATTCCTGATTCTATAACCATTGACCAATCTCCCTTGCCGCAGCAATGAATACCTGCAATAGCGCCTAAACTGTGAATATGATTAACAAGCTCTTTCAGAAGCCTTAACGCCTCGGCTGTATTTACACCTATATAGCTTGAGGTGCCAAGAGCTGAGAGTATCGGTTCATCAATGAATATTATAACCTTCTCTGCAAATGACTTAAGAGCATCTATCTGCCATCGGGCTTTACCTTTAAGTAAATAAAGGGCAAGCTCACGTACTTCTTCGTCAAAATATATGGGACGTTTTTTATTATCAGTAAGACTTAATGTAAATGTAAGGGGACCTGTAACATGCCCTTTGACAACATCTAGTTTTTTGCCTCTTTGTTTAAGAATATCAATGAAGGTGTAAAACCCATGGGCATATTCTTTTGAAATAGGGAATCCAGTATCTTTTTCAATTGCTTCATAAAATAACGTCACTGCCTGCTCCTCACACTTTTCTACATACATGTGTTCTCCATTGATTCTTACAAAAGGAAACCCTTCTGTATACTGGGGAATCATAAATTCAAAAAAACTCCTGCGCGGAAGCTGCGGCCAGAATGGTATATCAACATACTCAAACACAATTCTGCATGCCTCCATGGCATTATAGAGAGGCAAACTTCCAATCCCTGTTGTGCTAAAACTCTTAATCATAATATTTAAGCTTCCCAATGAATCTTCAAATGTAAGGAAGTATTTATACTATATTCGTTTGCTAACGCTTACTGTTCATTTTAATCATACTCTATGGTTGTGATAACTTTCAAATTAATTCAAGTTTCAATCCTTGTTTTTATGGAATATCTTCTAATACCACAGAGACACAGAAGCACAGAGAGAGAATGAATTTGTTTCCGGCATTGTTGCTGTCATCAACACAAAAGGAATGCGACTTTTATTCAATATTTCCATCAAGGCTCTCATGATTGAGAATGTGAAACCGTCCCTGTACATATGAGCTTCGTCAAAAACTACAAGGGAAAATGCGATAGAACCGGCAGGAATATCAAGATGCTGCCCAACCTGACCGCTTGCCCTTGCAAACCCATAAAGAAACTGGTCAAGGGTTGTTACCACAATATCAGCAATAAAGAAAGGGGCATTAGGCAAATCTCCATGCTGAATCTCAACAGAAATGTGAGGAGAGATTCTATTGGCATATTTCTTAATTCTTGCCGCAACACTATTTACCAACACACGCATTGGCAAGATATATATCATTCTTGGAGCAATGGAACACTTATTATCGACAAACTGAGATAAAAAAGGAGCTAAAACGGCTCCCGTCTTTCCCGAACCAGTTGGAGCCTTCAACAATAAAGGAAAATTCTTAGCATGAATACGTTCCCACAAGTTTATTTGGTGATCAAAAGGAGAATCAATATTCAAATATTGCTTGTAAAATTGTTCAGCCCCATTCATTCATCCCCCCACTTTCCCTTCACTCCAGCCAATATGAGTGACAGTAAACAGTGTCGGTGTCAGCGGCTCTTTGCATGTTATTCATATCTCCGTTTTTTCGATTTGCATCGTATACCGCTATTTGCCGGTAATGTCCTTTCTGATCTCTTTTCTCCAGATACCAAAGAATTCTTTAAGTTCTGTCATAGTACATTGCCGTGTAAGAAGGTGCATATCCGGTGCATCGTCTGAAAAGTCATTAATCCTCTCCATAGCAACTCCAAGCCAGTAAAGGTCAAAGCCAGGGTCTTTCAGAGAGGCTTTTTCCATAAGCTCATTCTTGTTAAAGTGTTCTTTGACGAGAAGATAGACATCAATAAAATCTCTCAATACAGCCCTTCCAAAAAGTGCAAGGAGCTTATTTGTTGCAATATCTATCAGACTGTCTATCTTTAGTCCGGGAACTTCTTCGGATTCAAAAGGCTGTTCAAATCTAAAAGGAGAATCAAGGGCAAAATGGATTATTGTTGAGTCTGCGCTATCGCTTACAGAAAGTTCGACGAATGAGTGAAATCCTCGCAGCCGTTCAACACTGTAATGTTCATTTTTAAGGCAAGTCTCAAGTTTTTGACTGAATGACGTTATAAGCTCTTCGGTATTTGTAAAAAAATCAAGGTCATAACTTTTTCTGTGTTTAAGAAAAAATTCAGAAAGTGCTGTGCCGCCTGTCAGGTAAAAAGCATCTTTATCAGGCATGGTAACAAAGAAGTTAAGTATCTTTTTTTGTAGGGGTGTTAATATCTGCAAGCCATTCCTCCCAGAAATGTTTTACCTCTTTTGGAAGATAGTTTTTAATACGGTTAAAAGCCCCGATGAAAACATTAAGCGGAATAATTTTTAAAAGCTTTCTTATATCTGAGGTTTTCCCTTTTGAAATATTCTGCTGGACATAAATATTTAAATGGTCCTCGTTTGAAAGGTTAAACTCGCTTCCTTCCTTTAGAAACCAGAATAATCTTTTATCTGATATAACTTTCATTTATCAACTCCAGATTTTTGCATAATTTTACCAGATAATCAGATAGTTATAAAGGATTATTCTTTAAGGTGCCAAAACTGCACCTTAAGTTAATAACCAAATTCCTCTTAAAACCTCAAGTGCTTTTTTATGGAGCCCCTCATTTGCTGAGGCAAGAAGCGGCGAGGCTTTTTCAAGTCCTACCTGAATCTTATCTAATTCTTTGCCTTTTAAATCGGTAACAACCCCTCCTGCCTCTTTAATAAGGAGATAGCCAGCCCCAAAGTCAAAGCTCCGTGAAGGTGTTGGCGTTACAAATACACTTATAGCCCCCTGAGAGAGAAATGCCATATCAAGTGCTGTTGAACCAAAACACCGTGCCCTTCTAAAGAGAGAAAGCAAAGGGAGGATTTTTGGAATATCTATTTTTGGCGTCTGTGCCTCGTAGGCAATAACGTAAAACACCTCATCATCCTGCGTCTTTATTGGTAGACCATTAAAAAAGCTACCACCACCCTTTACTGCCCAGTACTCATCACCATTTATTAGGTTTATCACATAACCAATTATTGTATGCTCAATTGTGTCGCCTTCTACTACTGCAATTGAGGTTGAAAAAAGTGGCAGCCCTGAAAGTGCATTCTTGCTTCCGTCAATCGGGTCTATTAAAGCCTTCGTGCCACCACCTCTTATGTCTTTAAATCCGTACTCTTCTGATATAAGAGTCACAGGCTCTTTCAGTTTCTCTATCTCTTCAAAGATAATCTCTTCTGCCCTTTTATCAATTGGGTAAGTTTTATCTCCACTTGCTCCAGTGCCAACGGGTGCACTTCTATGAAACTTCCACACAAGTGGAGGAATTTCTTCCCTTAGACGTTTACCAATTTTTCTTAAGTCTGCAATGGTCATAACAGCATTAACTTTATGTATTTTTGAAAAATAAGATTGCCACGTCGTCCCGAAAGCATTCGGGACTCCTCGCAATGACAGCAAAGTAGCGTCAACTCTGAATTTGTCATTGCGAGCCGAAGGCGAAGCAATCTATTATTTTGGACACTTATGGTCTTGTATCCTAATTTATTTATATAAAATATATTCATTTACTTTATCTATACTAAAAAACTTGTCGTTTAAAACCCCATGCACAAAATTAAAAATCTTCTGTCTGTTTTCTGAAGATACTTTGGGATAAAAAACAGGATTTGCAACCACTATACCCCTAAATGCATAAAATGGGGCAACAATCTCATAAAGTTCTTTATCTCCTGTATTTTTTATATACTCATCATAAAACAATTTTATTGCTTCAAGATACGTTCCATGAAGTTTACCAAAATGATTTATTGAAAAGAATATGTAATTAATAGTTAATGCAGTTATATCATCTGCTGCATCTCCCCATGGTCCACGGCTACGATCAAGTAAGATGAAGTCTATTTCGGATTTCGACACCCCCCTGTGTTTCCCCTTAATAAGGGGGGAATTAAAGAGGGGTGTGAACCAAATATTTCCCGGATGAAAATCTCCATGTATCTGGCATAGCCTGTGATATTTCGGCTTTAGCCTTGCCCTCCAGTCAATGCAAAGCTTTTCTATCTCTGCCATCTCTTCATAGCTCATGGTGCCGTCAGGATAAATATCAAATACTCCCATCAGGCATTCACCATGTCCTATGGTATCCCTGATTTTTCTCCAGTATAGTGTTTTAGAATCTTTTTTAACAGAATGTATCTCTGCAAGATATGAAGTCATTGCCTTTACCTTTTCAATATCTAAGGCTTCCAGTTTTTCCTTCTTAGCAAATTCAGTGAGGTCATGGAAATAATGCCTGCCCTCTGCCTTTTCCATCAGAAGATAATATTCTTTCCCTCCACCGATGGACTTTACAGAACCATCTTCCATCTCTGCAAGCACATCAATAGCCTTCACATGCTTAGGCAGGTTTTTATATTCATCAAGGTCAAGGAGAAACACCTGAGCCCTGTCAGATGGATAATCATGCCCGAATCCTTCAGGAATAAGCGCCTTTACAACATAGGACTTCAGCCCTTGCCTTGTTTCCATTTTTATAAGAAACCCCGCACCCTGCACTCCCGAGCCAAGCTTTTTTATATTTACCTGAATGACATCAGAGAATTGTTTTTTGATATATGCCTTTAATGCAGATTCATTAATCATGGCTTACTTATCAAAGCTCCCCAAAATTACTCCTGTATCTTTCTGCAAATTCTCTATATGTATAATGATGTTCCTGCGTGCCATATTTTTCTATTGCATAGATAGCTGCAACTGCGCCCATCTTTGTAGAGGTTTCAATATTTTTACCTGTAGCAAGCCCTTTGAGTAACCCTGCCCTGTATGCATCTCCAGCACCTGTAGGGTCTACAACCTCTGGAATCTTCACCGGCGGAATATTGGTTTCAGACTTGTTCATACTTATTAAAGAGCCTTTTTCTCCGAGTGTGGTAATGATGGTCTTTGTCAAACCAAGCAAGCCTTTTTTATCCATACCTGTCATCTTCATAACCATCTCAAGCTCATAGTCATTTGTAATCAGCATGTACGAGCCGTCAATCCATTCTCTAAGCGACTGCCCATCCCATTGAGTAAGCGACTGTCCCGGATCACAGATGTATTTAATGCCTTCAGCCTTGCAATCCCTTGCATATTTTTTCATGTCCTGAAGGTTCCCGGGTGCAATAATGACAATTGATTCCTGAGAATTAGCATTATCAAATTTGTATTCAGATGGATATTTCATAGCTCCCGGATTAAATCCTGTTATCTGGTTGTCAGCCTTGTCAGTTGTTATATATGCACCGGCAGTAAATTCCTGAGGAATTACTTTTATCCCCTCTGTAGAAATATTGTTTTTCTTCAGCCACTGAAAATAGCTCTCATAGTCTTTGCCGATAGTTGCAAGTATTGTAGGCTTTTCTCCAAGAAGACTTAATGAATATGCAATATTTCCTGCTGTACCTCCAAATTTCTCTATCATCCTATTAACAGTAAAACACACATTCAGGATATGGATTTTGTCAGGAAGTATATGGTCTGAAAACCTCCCCGGAAAATCCATAATCCTGTCATACGCCATTGACCCCGAGATGTAAATATTCATCGTGTCTCCTTTAATATTTAGTTTGTCTTATTCTATATCAAACAGCCTGATTTTTCTATAAAGTTATTGGTATTAGTGGAATGCACGTTTGAATGGCACTGGCTGTCTGATCTGCGCAGGAAAGAGAACAAGCGGAGGCCTTATAAGTGTTATAAGTTCCTTTCAATATGCTACATTCTGTTATAGATAAATTCAGGCATGGTTTTCATTAACCAGCCAATAAGTCTCCATCTTTTAGTGATATATGCGTGCTTCTTTTTTCTTTCGATTGCCTTATAAATTTGTTAAATGTTTCTTTGTCTTATGCTGTTAATATCTCTTGTTGAAATGGGAGTTTATTAATTAATAGTTGCTTTAGTGCAATCTTCTTGCTGGCATTATCTATATCAATTCCTACTATATTACCTTTAGAATCATAATCAATTACTACACCCTCAGATATTTCTTCACTATTTACACTTGTTTTTTCAGATAAATCTATATACAACGAATCTGTATCTGGATAATAATTTAACTTCATTTTTTAAACCTCCTGTCAGGAAATGCATTATGTATGGTTAATTTATCTCTAATGTCACTACTCTAATTATTTTATCAAATTCTTCAATCTTACCCCAAAATCTAAATCTGTTACCTTCTTGTTTTTCAATTTTAATTGGGTTTTGAACTATTTTACAACACCATTCTTTTTTAATATAGGGGCGTTTGCGAAGAACTTCATTTAGAAAGTAATCTGTAAGTTTATATTTTTTTATCATTTATTGCATTTAACGCAAAGCTAAGGGGCGCGGCGGCTTTTTGCCGCGTCCCGCTTGAGCGTTTTGTTATGCCTTCTTTTCCCTCTTTTTCCAGTATTCAGGTTCTCTGTTGAGTTGCATCACAGCTATTATAAATAGCTCATTATCCGTAACCTGATATATAACCCCATACGGAAAACGATTGGTGAGGCATCTTCTGGTGTTTGTGGAAAGCGGAGCCCATGCATTAGGAAACGAAAGAATATTCTGGATTGTAGAGTAAACTTCTTTTGCAAATTCCAACCCGAGGCCATTTTGGCACTCGTTATAATAAGCGATAGCCTCATTTAACTCCTTTTCAGCATCGGGATGGAAAGAATAATTCAAGAGATTTGCCTGCTAAGTATTTTCTTAAATACTTCATCACCTGGTATCGTTTTTACTTTGGCACTTTTTATTTCTTCAACCCTCTTTTCTGCCTCCGCTGCCCACAATTCGTCTATTTCTTTATGAACGGGATGAAGGCTTCGGAGAAGCTTATCTACAAGTTGCGTCCTTATTTCAACTGGCAGCGAAACTGCTTCGTCAAAAAGTTCATGGCTCTTTATCATATCCAACCTCCCTAACTATGTAATTTTATATGGTAGTATACCATGTTTTCCTGTTTTGGAAATATATTTTCATTGCTCAGGCATTCAGTCCTGCGATAAACAGACTGCACCGATTGAGCATCACCTATGACAAACTGATAAAGGACAAACAGCGGGTGATATTGAGGATGAGGGCTTCCATGGATGAGGTATTCCCGGAGTATCTGAAGTGTGTGAATGTGGAGATTGAGTCGTCTCTGTATTTGTTAGAGAGGTATTTTCTGCCGGGGCATTTTCAAGGACTTGATATAGAGGAGCATGAATGGACAATACGGCGGATATCAAACGGCAACCATAAGGCGGACATGGTGAAGAAGCTGAAGGAGCATGCCCACAAGAGCATAGGCAGCAATGTGGTGGGAGAGCAGGAGAGTCTGAGGCTGGTCCTTGATGTATGGATATCAGAGATGCGGCAGATGAATGAAGGCGTAAAGGCCTTGAAGAAAGCCATGGTGGAGCTTGCGGAGCAGACGGAGTATTTTGAGATACTGAAGTCAGTGCCGGGGATATCGGATCTGACTGCTGCTCGGTTTATCGGGGAGTGCAGGGATTTGAATCTTTTCAGTCACTACAGGCAGATAGAGAAGATGGCCGGGTCGAACCTTAAGGTAGCTGATTCGGAAAAGTTTACGGGGATACGGAGGATAAGCGGCATAGGCAACAAGAGGCTATTGAAGCTCATATACCTGATGACAACGGTTTACCCCTGATGTAAGGATCAAGTTTTTAAGAAGGCAATTAAAGAAGGGGAGCTACAGGAAAAACATCATGGCTTCATCCTCAGTGCTTTTGAAACTGCTGATGTCGTTGGTAAAGAACAAAAGGAAATATGAGAAGAAGGAAGAATCTCTAAAGGAGATGGAACGGCTTGAACTGAAATATAATCCTGATAAGAAGAAAAAGAAAGACAGGACGGATAAAGATAAAAAGACGAGCGATAAAGAAGCGGCATAGTACATCACCCGTTTCAGGGGGGATGTCGGACAGAGGCAGGTAAGGACTCTTTCCGGGGGGTACTCAGGTATTGACCGGATAGAGAAGATCGATTGTGGGGCAAATGAGAGCTCCGTTTTTAGAGCGATCATGCCTCCAGACTGATAATGGATAATTTTGCCCTGAAAAGGGGATACAGTATTTGTTCTTTGAAAGCATGAGTTGATTTTGCGTTGAGACGCATTTGGAACCGACAGGGGTGGAGTGCGTGAAGAAAAGGCGCTGTTGATCACATAGCCTTTCCGGAGCGGCCCGGCGTTGAGCATTATGGAAGGTCCTGAAGTTGGACGCTTCGTCTAACGGATACCCGGGCCGTCCCGGTCTTCACGGGTCGAATGAGAATATTGGTCCCGAATCTTCGGGACGAAAGTATGCATTGGCCGGAAGACAAAGATAATGGGACTTCCGTTCCGGTTTGAAGGCACACTCCCTAAATCGATACAGGATTCCTGCGTCTTAAAACATGGAGAGTACAGGCTGAAATATAATGTTTTTTTCAATGATCAAGGAAATTATTTTCTTATTTCTTAAAAAAGTACTTGACAACGTGGGAAGTAGACAAGCTCAGTGACGAGTACCACTCGATAACTTAAACATGCAAAAAAACAGTTTGAAAATCATAAAACATAATCAGCCTAAAAAAGTGTCCTGTGGTACTCGTTCATCTGCACTGCCTTGTTAGATGTGTTTTATTTCATTGGCGGTATCCCAAGATCCTTGCATATTTTCCTTGATAGGATATCATTAATTTTCATTATGCCTTGGGATGGATGATCTTTTATTTAATACTGGGTTATGCCACCAAGAGTGACGTCCACCCTCTCTTATAAACATACATCCCTGAGAAATAAGATATCTTATTAACTCTTTCCTTTTCATATGGCTATAGGCTCTTCTTGGAAGTTAGCCCCCACTGATGCTATCGCGTCTTTCCGATTGAATTCCAGAGCCTCTTTTAATGTTATTTTCAAAGTCTCCATTAATTCTTCATGAGTGCGTTCTTGACAATTAACACCCGGCACTTCTTCAATCCATCCAATCCACCAGCCATTATCTCTTTTAGTTACAGCAGTATACATACTGTTCATACCATCACCTCCTATAATTTTTCATCTAACG
>JACQXB010000013.1 GCA_016208965.1 Nitrospirota bacterium | reverse complement strand
CCTTAATTCTCTTTGATGCAAAATGATAATGTCCTTTCCTGCCATCCTCGCCTCCTTTTTTAAAAAGAGGCAGTATAGCATCACTTGGAATAGGACATTTCTATTTCGGTAAAAGCGGACATTTCTATTTCTGGATTACATAGGAATTGTATCACCAAATTATTATTTTTACAAGTTTTCTTATAAAATCAGAATCTTATTTATCTTTTTCTCTTTGCCTTAAAATCTCAAAGATTAATATGCTGGCAGCAACCGATACATTTAAAGAGGTTACCATTCCTTTAAGGGGTATTCTTATAAGACAATCACAATGTTCCTTAACGGTTCTTCTAATACCCGCTCCCTCTGAGCCTAAAACAATCGCCAGCGGGCACTTGAAATCCATATCCCATAGAGCATCTTTTCCATGTAAATCAGCACCGTAGACCCATATCCCCACGCTTTTCAAAGAATCTATTGCCCTTTTAATGTTAGATACCCGGGCTATAGGCACATATTCTACCGCACCCGCAGAGGCCTTGTAAACAACTGGAGTTAAGCCCGCAGAACCGTGAGATGGAAGAATAACACCGTGAACACCACCTGCCTCTGCTGTTCTTAGAATTGCGCCTAAATTTCTCGGATCCTCTATGCAGTCAAGGATTATAAAAAATGCAGGTTCGTTTTTCTTTGAAGGAATCTTGAGTAATTCATCCAGTTCCGTATATCCTTTTTGTAAAACTAATGCTGCGACCCCTTGATGTCCTTTTGGAAATGCCCTATTAAAAAACCCTTCATCTTCTACCTTTACAGGTACCCCTACCTTCTCTGCCTTTTGCTGTATTCCAGAATTATTCTTATGCCTGCTTGATGAAATATATATGGACTTAACTCTACCGCCAGCACTTATTGCCTCAAGAACAGGATTAATACCGTAAATCCAACATTCTTTTGTCAATTCTTTACTCTTCAACTTTTCACTTTTCACTTCCAAACTTATACCTAACACTTATAAGGCTTATTTTTTATCCACTCAATTATCTCTTCCACCATCGCCTCAACTGTTGCCTGTTGAGGCATGATATTGACTGTTAGTCCTGCTTTTTCCACTGCCTTTGCAGTTACAGGGCCTATTACAGCAATCAACACACCACGAAGAAGCTCATGCGCATCCTCACCCATTATTTCCATGAGATTATTAAAAGTAGAAGAACTTGTAAATGTAGCTATAGAGATTCGCCCTTCCTTAAGAAATCTTCTCAATCTCTTTCCGTGGAGTTGAGGTTTTAATGTCCTGTATGCTACCACAACATCTATTTCTCCTCCGAATTCTCTTATCTTTTCAGGAAAAATCTCCCTCGCTGTCTCTGCCCTCGGCATCAAAAAGCGCAGATCTTTTAAAAGTTCGGAAGCTGTATTAGTGTCAGAGTGTCCGAGTGTCATAGTATCAGATGCTTTAAAACTTTGATACTTTGACTCTTTGATACTTTGACTCTGCGCTATAGCGCTAATCAGTCCTTCAGCATTAAATTCCTGAGGAACAAGGTCTACTTTTATACCGTATCTTCTTGTCTCTTCCGCTGTTTTTGTGCCAATTGCACATATCTTTATACCCTTTAAATCTCTTACGTCCTTGTCGTGCTCAAAAAATCTCTTAAAGAAAAACTTAACTCCGTTAACACTTGTAAATATAAGCCAGTTGTAGAACTCTACTCGGTTAATAGCGTTATCAAGTTCTTTCCAATCCTCTGGTGGCAAAATCTCGACCGTTGGAAACTCCATTATCTCAGCCCCCAGTTCCTCTAACGTTTCAAAACCACCTGAATGCTCTCGCGTTACAAGGATCCTGTAACCAAATAATGGCTTTTTCTCATACCATTTAAGCGTATCCCTTAATTTCACAACCTCCCCAACTACCATGACAGCCGGCGGCTTAATATCTTTCTCTCTGGTTAATTCCGCGATGTTCTTCAAATTACCTACGATGGTTTTCTGCTCAGGCCTTGTCCCCCATCTTATAACAGCCACGGGTGTATCAGGGCTTCTACCATTCTCTACAAGCCTTTGACATACTATATTAATGTTTTTAACAGTCATCAGAAATACAATGGTTCCAACCCCTGCTGCGAGTTTTGCCCAATCTATTGAACTTTCCTGTTTTGATATATCCTCATTACCTGGCACTACTGCAAATGATGACGAATAAGACCTGTGTGTAAGGGGGATTCCAGCATAGGCTGGAGCCGCTACTGCAGAGCTGACGCCGGGAACGATTTCAAATTCAATGCCTTCTCTTGAAAGCGCCTCAGCCTCTTCCCCGCCCCTTCCGAATATAAAAGGGTCGCCTCCTTTTAAGCGGCAAACTATTTTACCCTCTTTTGCCTTTTCAATAAGTATTTGGTTTATCTGTTCCTGCGCCATGGTATGTTGTCCACCACGTTTGCCTGCATAGATAAACTCTGCATCATGGTTTATATAATTTAATACCTGTGCATTTAGATGAAAGTCATAAATCACTACTTCTGCCCTCTGAAGACACTTAAGCCCTTTGACTGTGAGGAGTCCTATATCACCAGGACCTGCACCAACTATAAAAACTTTACCTTTCATTTTCTCTAAAATATCATAATATGGGGTTCTTGCAAAAGTCGTCATTCCCGTGAAAACGGGAATCCAGAACGTTGTATAACCCATTAAAATACTGGATTCCCACTTTCGTGAGAATGACAAGTAATTCTATTTTTCAGACCTTTGCAAGAGGCTCATATGATAACACAATTTGATTACCATCTTTTAGGCTTTCGGGTTTACCCCGTTAGAAATAATGCCCCGCTGGAATTTCTAACGGGGGTTATTATGATGGTTTTTTTGCTGCGACCAATTTTTTTGCAGCTGCCCTGACTGCCTCTGGTACAAATTTATTTTCCCCAATCCGCACAAGGTCTTTAGTCCTAAGTGTGTGGATGTGGCTTAAAGCTATTCCGGGAGGAGTCTTTGGGTTTATAACAAGGGCATGGAGTATAGAATAATTTTTCATCCATTCCCTTCTCTTTGAGATTATTCTTAAAATATCTTCGCTGGATGTCTTTTGTTTTGCCATAATTTCTATTTCACTCTCGGTGATTTTTGGATTCCCAAGAACTGCTATCATTATCTCCTTGTTCGGGTCGCGTATGAGAATTGACCTTATATCGCGCCCACCCTTTATTGCAAGTTGAATCTTATCGCCTATCTTCATCGTCTGGATTTTTTGAAGCAGTCTCTGAGGTCCGGCTCCATCAGTTACTACTTCTTCTGGTTCTATTTTAGCAACATGAATTGGAAGCTTAAGAACCTGTGCTACAAATTGTCTTGTTGTCTCAGGGGTTCTCGGATTATTAAGGACATGGTGAAGAACCTCAGGTCTATGGATGTTTTTCTTTGCTATTTCTTCAAATAATAAAGGCTCTACTGAACTGTCAAGTAAAATGATCTCTATAACATCTTCTGAAAGGACCGAGTAGTCAATCGCTATAAGTTTTAACTCTTCCACAAGAGTATCATACTCAACGCGAAACTAAATTTCCATAATTGTTATAGCCCACAGGTTAATGACTCTATTAGTTAAAGGTTGTATAATATTCCTATGGTTACCCTGAGGGAAATAAATACTATTGATGCCCTTATAGACAGGGTCTTCTCTTACAGCCCTGAAGCGGATCTTGACCTTCTAAGGAGGGCATATGCATTCTCAAGCGAGGCACATCAAAGGCAGGTTCGCGTAGAGGGGTCTCCATACATAGAACACCCGCTTGCTGTTGCCTCTATCCTTACAGATATGCGGCTGGACAGCACAACCATTTCGGCAGGACTACTCCATGACACTATTGAAGACACAGATACAACAAGTGAAGACATAAGGGGACTTTTTGGAGAAGATGTTGCCTTTCTCGTTGAATCCCTTACCAAATTGAGCAGGATTGAATTTAAAACAAGCGAAGAGGCTTATGCCGAGAATTTCAGAAGGATGTTTCTTGCAATGGCAAAAGATATAAGGGTGATACTAATCAAATTCGCAGACAGACTTCACAATATGCGCACCCTGGAGTACCTCCCTGAGGATAAGAGACTCAAGACAGCACGTGAAACCTTAGAGATATACGCCCCTCTTGCAAACCGACTGGGTATTGGATGGTTAAGGTCTGAGTTTGAAGACCTGAGTTTTAATGCTCTTATGCCGGAAATCTATGAAGAATTGATACATAAGGTCGCAAAAAAAAGAGAGGAACAGAAAAGTTATCTAAATGAAGTAATAAAAATAATACATGACAA
Source organism: Nitrospirota bacterium (assembly GCA_016208965.1). Classification (GTDB taxonomy): domain Bacteria; phylum Nitrospirota; class Thermodesulfovibrionia; order UBA6902; family DSMQ01; genus JACQXB01. Next base: position 1,644 of record JACQXB010000013.1, on the reverse strand, counting down.
CCTTTTTGATACAGGTATCCCGGGAAGGGTTGTTGGAAGGGTAAAACACTACTACGGCATTTATCAGAAAATTCAAAAACAGGAAATACCTTTTGAACAGGTATACGATGTCCTTGCATTAAGGGTAATTACTGATACTCAAGCTAATTGTTATGCCATACTCGGCCTTATTCACTCCTTATGGACACCTGTACCGGGCAGATTTAAAGACTATGTAGGTTCGCCCAAATCAAACCTGTACCAATCTCTTCATACAACCATAATCGGTCCGAAAGGCGAAAAAATTGAATTTCAGATAAGGACAGAGGAAATGGATAGAATTGCTGAAGAGGGTATCGCTGCCCACTGGAAATATAAAGAACACAAATCAATAACCAAAAAAGACGATAAATATTTTTCATGGCTAAGGGACATATTACAATCTCAGAAAGAAACGTCTGACGCAAAGGAATTCCTTGAAACAGTAAAAGGGACTATTTTCCCTGATGTCGTATATGTGTTCACCCCAAAAGGTGATGTAATAGAACTACCTTATAACTCTACCCCAGTTGATTTTGCCTACCATATTCATACGCAGGTTGGACATCAGTGCACAGGTGCAAAAGTAAATGGAAAGCTTACTCCCTTGAAATACATCCTTAGGAATGGTGATACCGTGGAGATAACAACAACTCCCGGACATCATCCGAGTAAAGACTGGCTCAAGTTTGTTAAGACACACAGGGCAAAGGCAAGAATAAAACAATGGATAAAAACAAAAGAGATGGAAGAAGGAATCGAGATTGGGAGAGAGCTCTTGGAGAGGGAGCTAAAAAAACATGAAATTAGCCCTGCATTAATAAAATCCAAAGAAATCCTTGATGTCGCTAAATCGTTTAGGCTCTCCACATATGAGGAACTTCTTATATTAATAGGTTATGGGAAAATATCCGCACATCAGATTGTAAATAAATTACTTCCAGAGGCTGAAAAGGTAGAAAAACCACCTGTAAAAAAAGAGCCCGTAAAGACAACAGAAGAAAAAGGTATAAAGATCAAAGGAGTTGATGACATCATGTATCATCGTGCAAAATGTTGTTATCCGCTTCCGGGGGAAAAGGTAATAGGATTTGTAACGAGGGGCAAAGGGGTCTCTATTCATACAGCAGACTGCCCTAACCTTGATTCTATAGTAGTTGATAAGGACCGCCTTTTAGATGTGGAGTGGATTGCTGATGGAGAGACGATTTATTCTGTAAAAATATCCGCGTACACTATGGACAAACCCGGGGTCCTTGCAGACTTAAGCGCTGTAATATCGGCAGCGAATGTTAATATTCACCACATAGATGCCTCTGCAACACATGATAAACAGGCACACATAGGGTTTATACTTGAAGTTAAAGATAAAAAACAGCTTGATAACCTTCTCAAGAAGCTAACACAGGTTAACGGTGTTATTGAAGTGACGAGGGACAAGACAGCGTAGGAAAATTAACAACCTAAATTGAGCGATTCGGGTATTCTTATGCACATTATAGCAGGCATAAATGCCATCAAAGACTTTGAACTGCAACATAAGATTATCTTATGCCATACTGCAAATCCTTTTAGCCTTAAAACACATCTGATAAGTGGAATCAGGGCTTGCAGTATGGCATGTCT